>NZ_JAZDRK010000003.1:0-502989 GCF_047501505.1 Rhodopseudomonas sp. G2_2311 | reverse complement strand
GCACCGCACCTGCCCCCACCCCCCACGCCTCCTTCGGCTCGGCGCCGCCGGCCCGCGACACGTCGTCTGAAGCTGGCGATCACTCGCACCTGCCGGCATTCTTGTTGCGCCCCGTGCGCGCGCGTGGCTGACCTGCGCGGGAACCTGAAGGCGTTTAACCACGCCTTCACCCAACGACCTTAGGTTCACGCCGTTTCAGGGAGATGCGTTGCGAAACGCCGGATCGGAGGTGGCTGGTGGCCGCTAAGCAGGACGACCATGACCGCACCATGGCCTACGCCGAGGTCGCCCTCTCCCAGATCAAGACCCTCCGCCAAGGCGCCGTCCCGCGCAATTACGAGATCTGGTACGTCTACGCCACCGGCTACAATCCCGAGCTGAACAAGGCGATCAACGACACGCTGGCGGAGCGCGGCAGCCTCACCGACGCCGACCTCGACCAGTTGCACGATACTTATCTGTCGCACGGCCGCACCACCGACCGGATCGACCGGATCGGCGCCCGCGTCGCCAACGAGATCGACGACATCATGGCGCTGCTCGCCGAGACGCTCGGCAGCACCGCCAGCTTCGGCGACGACCTGCGCGGCGAAAGCCAGAAGCTGTCGCTGGCGACCGACCACGACCAGATCAAGGCGATCGTCGAGCGTCTGGTCGTCACCACCCGCGAGATGCAGCAGGCCAACAGCGCGCTGGAAGAGCGGTTATCGACCTCCAAGCAGGAGATCGCCAATCTCCAGGTCAGCCTCGATGCGATCCGCGCCGAGAGCCTCACAGATCCCCTCACCGGCCTTGGCAACCGCAAGCTGTTCGACCGCACCGTCCAGGAAGCGATCCGCAACGCCGGCACCAGCCAGCAGCCGCTGTCGCTACTGATGATGGACATCGATCACTTCAAGTCGTTCAACGACACCTACGGCCACCTCACCGGCGACCAGGTGCTGCGGCTCGTCGGCCTGACGCTGAAGCAGAGCATCAAGGGCCAGGACTTCACCGCGCGCTATGGCGGCGAGGAATTCGCCGTGGTGCTGCCGAACACGCCGATGCGCCAAGCGATCATCGTCGCCGACAACATCCGCCGGCTGGTGATGTCGAAGGAGCTGAAGAAGAAGTCGACCGGCGAAATTCTCGGCCGGGTGACGCTGTCGGCCGGCGTGTCGACACTGAAGCCGAACGACGATGCCGAAGCGCTGATCGAACGCGCCGACGCCTGCCTCTATGCCGCCAAGCGCAACGGCCGCAACCGCGTGATCTGCGAGACCGATCCGGAATTCTCCGGCGTCACCCAGGCCGCCGTCGCCTGACGCCGCCGTCAGCGCGCCGCCCGGCCGCGCTTCGCCGCAGGAGCTTTTGTGGTCTTCGCGGTCTTGGCCCGACCTGCTGCCTTCGCAACTGTCTTGACCTTCCGTTGAGCGCTGGCCGGCTTGGTTAGCTTCGGCGCCTGGCTGCTATCAGACGTGGCCTTCTTCTTTGTCCCACGCCGCGTCTTCGACGCCTTGCTGAGCGCGGCGCGCTCGGCGGCGGCATGGGCGGTGCGGGCCCATTGCGCGAGCTCGTCCGGATCGTCGAGCAACCGCTCCGGCAGCAGCCAGTACGAGCCGACCGTCACCGTCTTGGTGCGGGTGTCGTAGCGAAACGGCCGGCTGCCCTCGGCCTCGAACCGCGCCGCGCCGTCCGCATCGGTGCGCAGATAGATCGCATCGCGGATCACCAGCGCAAACGTCACGCCGTCAGCCGAGATCCCAAAGCCCGAGAACATCCGCCGGATCGTTACCGGACCGAATGGCGCGAACAGATCGGCGAGGAACTCACGGTCCATGGCTGGCTCATCAGGCTAAGTCGCGGCGAGCTGCGCCGCCGGTGCAATTTCCCAGGATAACAATAAACACCGCGAACGCGAAGGCATGCGCTCGCAGCACTCCGCGCGGCTACATCTGGACGCCGAGTTCCTGCAGCCGCTCGGCCGCTTCCTTGAACTGCGGGCTGAGCTTCACGGTCTGCTGAAAGTCAGCGACCGCGTCTTTTCTGTCGCCGGAGTCGATCGCCGCCCTGCATGCTGCGAGGCTTGTCTCGACTGACGTGATCGGCTGCTGGCATGTCTGCGCCGCGTCCTCACTCTGAGCGTGGGCCGGCAAACTGAACGCAAAAACAGACAGCGAGACACAGCTCGCCAACAAAACAGACGTGAGGACAAAATACGGCCGGGCGATCGCCGCCTCCGAAAGGAAATCGTGCTTCCTTCCAGTCGCGCGATGGCCCGCACCGGTTCAAATGTGAGCCCGGAGGCCGGCGGTCTTACTTCGCCGGTGCGTAGAACGTGCCGTCGATTTCGGCGATGTCGCCCTGGTCGAGCGCCGGCACCTGCAGCACGGTGCGCGGCGGATACGGGCCGTCGCCCCAGATGTCCTTCTGCACCTTGTTGACCACCGGACGGTACTTAGCGACGTCGGTCACGAACACGGTGAGCCGCACCGCATCGGCCTTGGTGGCGCCGGCCGCTTCGGCCGCGGCCAGCATGTTGTCGAACATCCGCCGGATCCGCGCCTCGTCGCCGTCGACCATCTTGCCGGTGACACGGTCGGTGCCGCGCATCCCGCCGATGAACACGAAGTCGCCGGCGCGAGCGCCGATGCTCCAGGTGCCGCTCGGTGTGATCGTCTTGTCAGTCGGCGCGATAATCTTCACCGCGCTGGTTTCGGCGGAAGCCGCGGCCGGCAAGGTGATAGCAAGGGCGGCAGCAGCAAAGAGCGTGCGCAGAGAGGCGTTCATGGCGAGATCTCCTGGTTAGGGTGGGACGATGCGACAGTGCGGCGGCGCTGCCAGAACGGCGCATCGGCGAAGCGCGGCTCGGCGGCGTACATCGCCTGCTGGGTAACGAGGTGCTGCGCGATGCCTTGCAAGTAATCGCGCTCATAGGCGTCGGCCCGCTCGGGATCGCCATCGGTCAGCGTCAGCGCAGCCTCGGCGGCCGCCATGCCGCTCCACAGCGCGGTGGCGAGACCGTTGGCGCCGAGCGGATCGAGCGCGGCCGCAGCATCACCGGCGCGCAGGATGCGCCCCTCAATCAAGCGGCTGGCGGTGACGGTGGCGGCGGGCGCAACCTGGGGCGGCGCACCTGCCGCCCTGGCATCGAGGCCGAGACTCCGCAGCCGCGGGGCGATCGCGACCGTCGACGCAGCCAGGCTGGTCCATGTGGCGCCATTCTGCGCGGCGCCGGGCGGCAACAAATCGGTGTCGGTGAACAGGCCGAGCATCATGCGGTTGCCCGGCAGTGGGGCCATGTACCACCAGCCAAGCGCGACCGCTTCGATCAACGTCGCCGCGGCGGGTTCGGTATCGTCCGGCAGGTCGAGCACGCGCCACACGGCGACCAGCCGGTCGGTGCGGCGGCGCCCCGCCGCCGTTCCCGACGACAAAGCGGCGCGGCCGCTGCAGTGTTTGGCCGGGTGGGCTAACACGACGGGGCCATCGCCGAGTTCGAGCACGACTCCATCGCAGTGATGGACCAGCATGGTGACGATGATCGGATGGCACTCGATCACGTCGTTATTAAGCTTGGCCCGCATCTGCCGCTCGAAGCTGGCGCGATCGAGGTGCCAGGCGCCCTCGCCTTGCGCGGCCCGCCGCAAGGTCCCATCGCCCCACACCGAAAACCTGCCTTCGCTCGGCAGCGCGCTTTCAGCGTCGAGCAGGTCGGCCCATTGCAGCCGCGCGAGCAATGCGGCAGCGGCCGGCGACAACGTCTCGCCGCGGCTGATCACCTCGCGATCCGGCGCGATCAGCAGCGGGCGTCGCCCGGCCAGCACCAGGCTGCGGGCGGCGGCAAGCGCCGCCACCC
The DNA here is from genome assembly GCF_047501505.1 of Rhodopseudomonas sp. G2_2311. Taxonomy (NCBI): domain Bacteria; kingdom Pseudomonadati; phylum Pseudomonadota; class Alphaproteobacteria; order Hyphomicrobiales; family Nitrobacteraceae; genus Rhodopseudomonas; species Rhodopseudomonas sp. G2_2311. Next base: position 499,151 of record NZ_JAZDRK010000003.1, on the reverse strand, counting down.
CTGCGCCGATCACGGCGATCCGGCCCATCGAGATCAGCGCGCCAGCGTCGGCGCCGCGATGTCCATCGAGCCGCGCTGGACTTCGACATAGAGTTGGTCGGGCACACCCGGCAGCCCCTTCGGACCGGGACGGCGCACCACGACGCCCATCTGCGTCCACAGCTCGATCATCCGGCGCAGACCGTCGGTGTAGCCCGCTTCGACGTGCAGGCCGATGCCTGCGGCGCCGCGCGCCCACGGCACCCGCGTGTGATAGAACCGCAGCCGCTCCTCCTCGGTGAGGTCGGTGCGCATCATCTGCTGATAGAACGCCTCGGGCAGCACATCGACCGGCAGCAGCGCCGGCCACCACACCGGCGTCGGGAAGCCGCTGGCGGTGAGCACCGCCTGGCAACTGAACGCATCGCCCTGCCACGGCACGCCCATCCACCGCGTCAGATCGCCCGGCGCCTGCGGGCCGATCGGCTTGCCCTGATCCGGCTTGTCGGGATTGCCCGCGAACACGTTGACCGGATTGAGCTGCAGCCCGACATCCTGCGCCAGGTTCTTGCGGTTCGACAGCGCCAGGCGGAACGGCAGCTTGGTCTCGTTCGGGCCGCGATACAGCGCCTTGTGGCGGATCGGCCAGGTGATCTCGACGCCGGGATGGAACGCTCCGCCCGAGCAGGCGTCGAGCGCAGCGCGCGTCATCGCCTCGGGGCGTAGTTCGATCGGCAGATCGTCGAGTGTGCGAACCCCGTCCGCGCTCTTGTCAGCGTAGTCCGCCTCGAACTTGCCGTCGGCCCAGAGTTCGAGCACGCGATACTGCGTCGGCGTCAGCGCCAGCCAGGCGTGCGGGCTGTCCTGATAGTTGACGCCGTCGCCGAGCATAATCGGAATCGCGTAGCCGCGCTGATCGCTGCCGTCCGGCTTGCGGAACGCATCGAACACCTTCTTGCGCTCGGCCTTGGCATCGGCACCGGGCTTGGCCAGCGTCTCGATCGTCGCCGGACTGGACAGATCACCGATATCGTTCCATGCGGCGCCGAGGAACGACGCCGTCGCCACCCACTGCATCGCGCCAGCGCGGCGTAGGATCGGCAGCACGTCGCGGCGGAACGACACCTTGTCGGTCGGGCTCTGCATCTGGCCGAGCGCCACCATCGCTTCGCGCGCAGCGTCGTACAACGTCACGATCGGCTCGAGCTGCGGCGCGAATTTCGGTCCGCAACACACTACCCAGGCCGGATCGCAATCGAGCTTCTGGCCGTCGACCGTGACGGTCGCCTTGACCCAGCCGTCGGCCCAGTCGTCGTGCCAGCCGTCATTGTTGGTGAAGTCGCGCACCGGATTCTGCGGCAGCGCGGTGCGCGAAACGCCATCGGCAGCGAACACCAACAGGCGCCCCTTGTCGTCGGTGCGCAGATGGCCAAGCGAGACGTCGAGCGTCTGCCAGAACCGGCCCTTCATCCGGTACTTGTCGTCGCCGCCCTTGGGGTTGGTCGAGGCGCCGGAAATCTCCAGCTTGCCGGCGTCGATGCACAGCATCGCTTCGCGCTTATCGGCCGCGACGAAGGCGTTGCGCTGCGCGCCGGGAACGCCGGGCGCAGTGTCGCCGCGATCCATCGCGTTGACGAAGCCGTACCAGGCCGCCTTGGTGTTGGCGACGTGCACGCTCCAGGTCACGCCATCGGCGCCATCGAGCTCGCGGACCACGCGCCCCTGGTCGTCGTAGCCGAACAGGCGGAAGCGCTGCACCTGTTTCTTGATCCGTCCCTGCTTATCCTTGAAGCCGCCTTCGGGCTCGTCGAGCAAGCCCGGCACCTCCGGCGCCAGAAACCAGTCCTCGGCATTACCGACCCGGGAGAAGCCGATCGCCGGGAAGATTGCGACCTTGGCGATCTTTGCGCCTTTTGGTGCTGCAGGTTGCGCGTGCAACGACGAGATCGCCGCCTTCGCCAGCAGCGGCCCTCCGAGGCCGACGGCTGCAGCTCCGAGCAGAAAATCGCGGCGCTTCATCTGATGATCCTCCCCTGTGGTTCCACCCTTGGAGAGGTATTCGCTTGCTGCACCTTAAGGTGCACTTAATTCGCACACGCAAATAGCGCACGGTGTCGTACCGCGCGCTCTACACTTCTGATGGTATGTAAAGTTTGAATCGGATTCGACTGAACTCAGCCATCGATCGAGGCCGGCTTCAGCTCCACGGACTCGCCGCAGCCGCACGCTGAGATCTGGTTCGGGTTGTTGAACACGAACTGCGCCTGCATCCTGTCGGCCTTGTAGTCCATCTCGGTACCGAGCAGGAACAACACCGCCTTCGGATCGACCAGGATCTTCACGCCCTTGTCTTCGATGACTTCGTCGTTCGGCTTGATATCGTGCGCGTACTCGACCGTGTAGGATTGTCCGGCGCAGCCGCCATTCTTGATCCCGACGCGCAAGCCGAGAATCTCGCTGTCGGCGCGGCCCATGAGTTCTTTCACGCGAATGGCCGCGGCATCGGTGAGCCGCATCACTTGAGGCCGAGGACGTGCCGTAGCCATGGTGTTTTCCACTCCTGTTGCCGGACCTACCCGGAGACGTTCACCGCTGCACCGGCGACCAGCCGGACCTTCAGATAGTTACGCAACCGCCACTTCGAAAGGTGTTACCAGTTCCTCGCCGTTTGCTACCTAATGGATCGGCCAGACACCCGGCGTCACAAGTTCCAACAGATGGCGATCGGGATCACGGAAGTAGATACTTGCCGCGCGGCCACTGCGTGCGGCCTTCGATCTCCACGCCATGCTCCGTCAGGCGAGCTTCCCATTCAGCGAGCCGGTCGCGATCGACCGACAGTCCGATGTGGACAGGTCCGCTGCCATCATGCGGCGGGATCGTGCCGCCCGGCAGATGGACCGTCTCCAGCGTGCTGCCCCGCTTGAACAGCAGCAGCACGTTGCGGCCGCCCACGTCGAAAGCACAAAACCGCTGATCGCTCGTCATCGGACTCAGCAGCAGGACGTCCTGGTAGAAGCTTCGGGCGCGATCGAGGTCGTCGACATACAGCGCCGTCTCGATCACTCCGTTCAGACGCAGACCCAATCCGTCCTCACCACATATTCAGCACGAGCCGGGCTTCGTCGCTCATCCGCTCCGGAGTCCACGGCGGCTCCCAGACAATGTTAACGTTGACCACGCCGACGCCGGGCACGCTGGCCACCGCGTTCTCGACCATGGTCGGCAGCTCGGCCGCAGCCGGACAGTTCGGCGTCGTCAGCGTCATGTCGAGGTCGACGGTGCGGTCGTCCTTGATCTCGACTTTGTAGATCAGCCCGAGCTCATAAATGTCGGCGGGAATTTCCGGGTCGAACACCGTCTTCAGCGCGGCCACGATCTCGGTGCCGAGCCGCTCGGTCTCCTCCGGCGGCAGCGCCGAGACGGTCTGCATGTTGGCTTTGGCTTCGATCGTATCGGTCATGCGAACAGATCCCGCGCCTTGATCAGCGCACTGACGAGTTGGTCCACTTCCTCACGGGTATTATACATGCCGAACGACGCACGGCACGTCGCAGTGACTTGGAACCGCTCCAGCAGCGGCATCACGCAATGGGTGCCGGCGCGGACCGCGATCCCCTGCCGGTCGATCACCGTGGCGACGTCGTGCGGGTGTGCGCCCTTCATTTCGAAGGAAATTACCGGGCCTTTGCCCTGGGCGTTGCCGATGATCCGCAGCGCGTTGATCTCGCGGAGCCGCTCCTCGGCATAGGTCAAAAGATCGTGTTCGTGGGCGGCGATCCGCTCCTTGCCGATCGAATTGACGTAGTCGATCGCGGCGCCGAGGCCGACGGCCTCGACGATCGCCGGCGTGCCGGCCTCGAATCGATGCGGCGGATCGCCGTAGGTCACCCAATCCTGCGCGACCTCGCGGATCATCTCGCCGCCGCCGTTATAGGGTCGCATCTTGGCGAGCACGTCGTACTTGCCGTACAGCGCGCCGATCCCGGTCGGGCCATAGATCTTGTGGCCGGTCATCACATAGAAGTCGCAGTCGATGTCCTGGACATCGATGGCAAGATGAACCGCCGCCTGGCTGCCGTCGACCAGCACCGGAATGCCGCGGGCATGGGCGATCTTCACCACGTCCTTGACCGGAACGACGGTGCCGAGCGCGTTCGACATCTGGGTGATCGCGACCAGCTTGGTCTTGGTGGTCAGCAGCTTCTCGAACTCGTCGAGCAAGAAGTTGCCTTCATCGTCGACCGGCGCCCACTTGATCACCGCGCCCTGGCGCTCGCGCAGGAAGTGCCACGGCACGATGTTGGAGTGGTGCTCCATGATCGAGAGCACAATCTCGTCGCCCTCGCCGATATTGGTCGCGCCCCACGACGACGCCACCAGGTTGATCGCCTCGGTGGCGTTGCGGGTGAAGATGATCTCTTCGGGCCGCTTGGCGTTGAGCAGATGCTGCACGCGGGTGCGACCGCCCTCGTAAGCCTCGGTCGCGGCGTTGGCGAGATAATGCAGGCCGCGATGCACGTTGGCGTATTCGCTCTCATACGCCTGCGTCATCCGTGTCAGCACCTGCCGCGGCTTCTGCGCCGAGGCGGCGTTGTCGAGATACACCAGCTTCTTGCCGTAAACCTGCAGTGCCAGTGCCGGAAAGTCCTCGCGGACAAGGTCGACGTCGTAGCTGCCGTTGCTGACCGCCGGATGCGTACTCATCGCCTCGCCTCCAGCCAGCGCACCGCAGCCGCGGTCACCAGCTCACGCAAATTATCGTCCGCAATCGCTTCGATCGCCTCGCCGACGAACGCCTGGATCAGCATCGCCTCGGCTTCCTTCTGCGGCAGGCCGCGGGCGCGCAAATAGAACAGCAAGGAATCGTCGAGCGCGCCGACCGCGGCGCCATGGCCGCAGGTGACGTCGTCGGCGAAGATTTCGAGCTCCGGCTTATTGTCGACCTCGGCCTCGTCGGACAGCAACAGCGCCCGCGTCATCATCTTGGCGTCGGTCTGCTGCGCCGGCTGACGGACGTTGATCCGGCCCTGGAAGACCGAGTGGCCGCGGTCATCCACCACCGCGCGGAAACCTTCGCGGCTGGCGCAATGCGGCACATCGTGGTTCATCACCAGCGTGGTGTCGGCGTGCTGCTTGCCGTTGAGGAGATTGACGCCGTTGGTCTGCACTTCGGAGTGCGAGCCAGCCACCGTCACCACCGCCTGATAACGGCTGACGAGCCCGCCGGTGGTGATGCCGAACGCGTTGAAATGCGCATGCGCGCCGACCGAGACCGCCGCCGAGGTGATGTTGAACGCGTCGCGGGAGTCTTCGACGATCCGCACGTAGTCGAGCCGAGCGTGATCACCGATCGCGATCACCGCGGAGTCGTGAACCTGATAGGCACCGACGCCCTCGCCCGCCACGTAGCTTTCGACCACGGTCGCCACCGCGGCGTTGCCGAGCGCGATCCGCGACCGGGTGAACATCGCTGCCGGCGCACCGCCGGAAGCGATGTGCAGGATGTGCAGCGGCCGGGCCAGCGTGGTGCCGTCTGCGACCTCGATAACGATGCCGTCGGTCATCAGCGCGGTGTTGAGCGCCACCATCGGATCGGCAGTGTCGAGCGACAGCACGCGGTCGTCGCCGCTTTGCAGCGCCTCGCGCAAGCTGCGGACCAACAGGCCGGCTTCCAGCTCCGCAAGGTCCGACAGACCGGGCACCAGCGCGCCGTCGACCAGCACCAGGCGGCGGACGCCGTCGATCGCATGCAGCTTGGCGGCAGCCTCGGCGCGCGCCAGCGCGGTCGCCTCTGGGGCAGCAGCAAGCGGCAGAACCTCGCGCATCAGCGCGCGCAGGTCGGTGTACTTCCAGTCTTCGATCCGGCGGTGCGGCAAGCCGATCCGCTGGAATGTGTCGAGCGCCTGACGGCGGGTGTCGGCGACCTTGCCCGCACCCGGCACGCGGGCGCTGACTGCAGCGAAATTGTCGCTGGCGGTGTCGGGCTTGTCGGGTTTCGCCACTGCGATGTTCATGACCGTGTCCCGATCGGCGGCGCTCAGGCCGCGGCTTCCTGATATTGCGCGTAGCCGTTGGCTTCGAGCTCGAGCGCGAGCTCCTTGCCGCCGCTACGGACGACCTTGCCCTTGGACATCACGTGGACGACGTCCGGCACGATGTAGTCGAGCAGCCGCTGATAGTGGGTGATGACGATCATCGAGCGGTTCGGCGTACGCAGCGCGTTGACGCCTTCGGAGGCGATCCGCAGCGCGTCGATGTCGAGGCCGGAATCCATCTCGTCGAGGATGCACAGGCTGGGCTGGAACAGCGCCATCTGCAGCACCTCGTTGCGCTTCTTCTCGCCGCCCGAGAACCCGACATTGACGCCGCGCTTCAGCATCTCCTGCGGGATGCCGAGCGAGCCGGAGACTTCGCGGACCCGCTTGAGGAAATCCGGCGTCGACAATTCGTCCTCGCCGCGCGCCTTGCGCTGCGCATTCAGCGCGGTGCGCAGGAAGTTCATGGTGGCGACGCCGGGGATTTCGACCGGATACTGGAACGCGAGGAACACGCCCTTGGCGGCGCGCTCGTTCGGCTCCTTCGCGAGCAGGTCTTCGCCCTTGAACAGGACCTCGCCGCCGGTCACTTCATAACCCGGCTTGCCGGCGATGACATGGCTGAGCGTCGACTTGCCGGAGCCGTTCGGCCCCATGATCGCGTGCACTTCGCCTTCGTTCACCGTGAGCGTCAGCCCGTGCAGGATCTCGCGATCCGCGACGCTGACCTTGAGGTCCTTCACTTCGAGCAATGCGGGCATAACGACCTTCCTGTTTGGCTCTCATCCTGAGGATCGAGCGCAGCGCGCGTCTCGAAGGATGAGTTGATATGACGTTCTCGTTGCGGATCCTGCGAGGCGGCCGCGGCGCGGCCACCTCGTGAAGCTACCGGCGTTAGCCGACCGAACCTTCGAGGCTGATCGAGATCAGCTTCTGCGCTTCCACCGCGAATTCCATCGGCAGTTGCTGCAGCACGTCCTTGACAAAGCCGTTGACCACGAGGCCGACCGCCTCCTCCTGCGACAGGCCGCGCTGGATGCAATAGAACAGTACGTCCTCGGAGATCTTCGACGTGGTCGCTTCGTGCTCGAACAGCGCCGAGGCGTTCTTGGCTTCGATGTAGGGCACGGTGTGCGCGCCACACTGGTCGCCGATCAGCAGCGAGTCGCAGGCGGTGAAGTTGCGCGCGCCGGTGGCCTTGCGATGCGCGGTGACGAGGCCGCGATAGGTGTTCTGCGACTTGCCGGCGGCGATGCCCTTGGAGATGATCCGGCTCGTGGTGTTCTTGCCGAGATGGATCATCTTGGTGCCGCTATCGACCTGCTGATAGCCGTTCGAGATCGCGATCGAGTAGAACTCGCCGCGCGAATTGTCGCCGCGCAGGATGCAGCTCGGATACTTCCAGGTGATCGCCGACCCGGTCTCGACCTGGGTCCAGGAGATCTTGGAATTGGCGCCGCGGCAGTCGCCACGCTTGGTGACGAAGTTGTAGATGCCGCCCTTGCCTTCCGAGTTGCCCGGGTACCAGTTCTGCACCGTCGAGTATTTGATCTCGGCGTCGTCCATCGCCACCAATTCGACCACGGCGGCGTGAAGCTGGTTCTCGTCGCGCTGCGGAGCGGTGCAGCCTTCGAGATAGGAGACGTAGGAGCCCTTGTCGGCGATGATCAGCGTGCGCTCGAACTGGCCGGTGTTGCGCTCGTTGATGCGGAAATAGGTCGACAGCTCCATCGGGCAGCGCACGCCCGGCGGCACGTAGACGAACGAGCCGTCGGAGAACACCGCCGAGTTCAGCGTCGCATAGAAGTTGTCGGAGGTCGGCACCACGCTGCCGAGATACTTCTGCACCAGCTCGGGGTGATGCTTGATCGCCTCCGAGATCGGCATGAAGATCACGCCGGCCTTCTTCAACTCGGCCTGGAAGGTGGTCGCCACCGACACCGAGTCGAACACCGCGTCGACCGCGATCTTGCGGGCCGGCGAGTCCGGCGCACCCGGTTGCGGCTCAACGCCTTCCAGCAGCGCGACTTCGCGCAGCGGAATGCCGAGCTTCTCGTAGGTCTTGAGAATCTCCGGATCGATCTCGTCGAGCGAGCCAACGGTCTTCTTCGGCTTCGGCGCGGCGTAGTAGTAGAGGTCCTGGAAGTCGATCTTCGGATACGACACCCGCGCCCAGCTCGGCTCGGTCATCGTCAGCCAGCGGCGATAGGCATCGAGCCGCCACTGCAACATCCAGTCGGGCTCGCTCTTCTTCGCCGAAATGAAGCGGACGATATCTTCGGAAAGCCCCTTCGGAGCCTTCTCGGATTCGATCAGGGTCTCGAATCCATATCGATATTGATCGACGTCGATCTGGCGGACCCGATCGACGGTCTCTTGTACGGCAGCCATTCAAACCTCCGCTCGCGGTTTCAAGGACCGCGGTGGATCTGCTGAGACATGCTTACACGATCCGGCGCGGGATGAAACCCTCTTAGAACCGTTCAAGCACTGTTTCATGATCCCTTTTAGTTAGGTTGCCGGCGAGCTTTCTCCAAGCCTGCAGGCATCGATCGATGTCGGATTCGCTACTCGACCAGCCGAGGCTGATCCGTATCGCCGACCGTGCAAGTTCCGGACCGAACCCCATCGCTTCAAGCACGTGCGACGGCTGCACCTTGCCCGACGAACACGCTGAGCCCGACGACACCGCGATTCCGGCCAGATCGAAGCCGATCACCGCGGTTTCGGCCCGTAATCCTGGGATTGCGAACAGCGTGGTGTTGGGCAGCCGCGGCACGCCGGCCGACATGATCACCCCGTAGTCCCCGGCGATATGTCGCAAGCCCGCCTCGAGCCGTGTCCGCAATCCTTCGATCCGGCCCATGTCGTCCGCCATCGCCGGGATCGCCGCCGCGGCCGCCGCACCGAACCCGGCGATGCCGATCAGGTTCTCGGTGCCGGCGCGCCGCCCCAGCTCCTGGCCTCCGCCGCGCAGCAGCGGCTCCGGCCCGGTCAGCCTCGGGCTCAGCACCAGCGCGCCGACGCCTTTCGGTCCTCCGATCTTGTGTGCAGACAGCGACATAAGATTGGCGCCGAGTTCCTTGATTCCGAATGGAATCTTGCCCAGCGCCTGGATCGCATCGACGTGCAGCACACCGCCCGCTTCATGCACCATCTCAGCAACTTCACGGATCGGCTGAACCGCGCCGGTCTCGTTGTTGGCGAGCATCACCGACACCAGCGCCGGACCGCCATCGGCCAGCAACGCGCGCAAATGGTCGAGGTCGATCACGCCGTCCGCCGTGACCCGGATCTGGGTCACCCGCTCTGCCGGGAACCGGCCGCCGCTCAGAACCGAGGCATGTTCCACGGCCGAAAGCAGCAATCTTTCAGTGGGTTCCACCCCGATCCGGAGTCCCGGTGTAAGCGCCAGCGCATTGGCTTCGGTGCCGCCGGAGGTGAACACCACGTCGCGAGGCGCCGCACCGACCGCCTCTGCCACCTGCGCCCGGGCGTTTTCGAGCAGCCCGCGCGCGGCCCGGCCTTCGGCATGGACCGACGACGGATTGCCGACAACCTCGAGCGCCGCCGTCATCGCCGCCTTGGCCTCCGGCCGCAACGGCGTGGTCGCATTCCAGTCCAGATACACTCGATTGGCCGTCACCGCGCTTCATTCCTTGTCTCGGGACTGCTGCTGGTCCGTCCCCTGGCACCGCCGCAGGCGGCCACCCTGCTCAATATGCTTGCATTTGGCCCTGCGCTCCATGCTAGAACGCAGCTCCCCGTTTCCGCCGGCCACCTGCCCCATCCGCATTGCGGCAGCCGGCGGCCGTTGCTGGCAGGACCCGCGCGCGCCCGGCGCGCCAGGCCGAATCCCACGATGTCGCGCAAGGATCGCTTATGCCCGAAGTTATTTTCACCGGTCCGGCGGGCCGACTTGAAGGCCGCTACCACCCGGCGAAGCAGAAGAACGCGCCGATCGCGATGGTGCTGCACCCGCATCCGCAGTTCCGTGGCAACATGAACCACCCGATCGTCTATCAGGTGTATTACGCCTTCGTGGCCCGCGGCTTCTCGGTGCTGCGGTTCAATTTCCGCGGCGTCGGCCGCAGCCAGGGTTCGTTCGACCACGGCACCGGCGAGCTGGCCGATGCCGCCTCCGCGCTCGATTGGGCCCAGACCATCAATCCCGAAGCCCGCGCCTGCTGGGTCGCCGGCTTTTCGTTCGGCGCCTGGATCGGCATGCAGCTGCTGATGCGCCGCCCCGAGGTCGAAGGCTTCATCTCGATCGCGCCGGAACCGAACCGCTACGATTTCTCGTTCCTGGCGCCCTGCCCGTCGTCCGGCCTGATCGTCCATGGCGAGAAGGACATCGTCGCCCCGGCCAAGGACGTCAACACCCTGGTCGAGAAGCTCAAGACCCAGAAGGGCATCGTGATCGACCAGCAGACCATCCCGGGCGCCAACCACTTTTTCGAAGACCGGATGGAGCCGCTGATGGAGACGATCACGTCCTACCTGGACATGCGGCTCGCTAACGTTCGCTGACGCGCGCGGCTACGGCCGCGCCAACAGCCCGCCGGTCATCGGAAAGGCGACGCCGGTGGTGGCCGGATAGCTCAGCGGCAGGCCCTTCAGCCCGCGCGTGGCGAGGAAGCCGAACGCCTGCGCCTCCATCGCGTCGGCCGACCAGCCGAGCGCATCGGCGCTCTCGACGCTGGCCGGGGCCAGCGCCTCGCGCAGCATCCGCATCAGCGTTAGGTTACGCGCACCGCCGCCGGTCACGATCCAGCTCTGCGGCGGCTTCGGCAGCAGTGGCAGCACCGCCGCAATCGCGCGCGCGGTGAACGCCGTCAGCGTCGCGGCTCCGTCGGCCGGCGACCAGTCGCGCTGGGCCAGCCCGGCGAAGTCGTTGCGATCGAGCGATTTCGGCGCCGGCTTGGCGAAGAACGGATGCTGCAGCGCTTCCGCGAGCCACGCCTGATCGATCGCGCCCTGCGCCGCCAGCCGGCCTTCGCAATCGAACGGCTTGCCGAGCTTGCGGAACATGAAGTCATCGAGCAGCGCATTGCCGGGGCCGGTGTCACAGGCAATCAGCGTGTCGGTGCCGTCGATATAGGTGACGTTGGACACGCCGCCGACATTGATCACGCCGATCGGGCCGTCACGGCCGAGCGATTGCGCCAGCGCGCGGTGATACACCGGCACCAGCGGTGCGCCCTGCCCGCCGGCCGCGACATCCGCGGCGCGGAAGTCGCACACCACCGGGATGCGGATCGCCTTGGCCAGCGCCTTGGCATCGCCGATCTGCACCGTGAGCTTTTCGGCCGGCCGGTGCAGCACGGTCTGACCGTGGAAGCCGACGATATCGACGCTCTCGGGTGACAGCCGGTTCTGCGCCACGAAGGCGGCAACGGCCTCGGCATGGGCGATCGTCACGGCGCGTTCGGCCTCGGCGAGCACGCCCGGCCGGGCATCCCGCGCGGTCAGTTGCACCGCTTCAGCAAGCGCCTGGCGCAGCAGGCTGCGTTCGGTCTCGGTGTAGGGCCGGTAGCCCGACGGTCCGAGCGCAGCGACGCGCCGTCCGTCGGTCTTGATCAGAGCGACATCGACGCCGTCGAGCGACGTCCCGCTCATCAGTCCGATCGCCGTCATCATCATGGCACGCGCCTTCTCTGGCCGCTGCGGAATGTCCAACTTGTGTCAAACACCTAGTTCTTATAATGCCACAGGGTAACGCGCCCGAAAGACATTCCTGGGCGTCTTCGCGCGCGATCTGCGCGATGCGTGAAATAACCGTGATCAGAGACCGATACAGATGACCGCTTTTAAGTCTGATTTTATGAATGTTCTCCAAAGCCGGGGATTCATTCATCAGATTTCCGACCCCGACTCGCTGGACGCGCTCGCGGCGAAGGGCGAAGTGGTCGCGTATGTCGGTTACGACTGCACCGCGGCGTCGCTGCATGTCGGCCATCTGCTCTCGATCATGATGCTGCATTGGCTGCAGGCGACCGGCAACAAGCCGATCGCACTGATGGGCGGCGGTACCACGCGCGTCGGCGATCCGTCCGGCCGCGACGAGACCCGCAAGATCCTCACCTACGAGCAGATCGACGCCAACAAGGAGTCGATCAAGGGCACGTTCTCGAAGTTCATCACCTTCGGCGACGGGCATAGCGACGCGGTGATGGCCGACAACGCCGAGTGGCTGACCAAGCTGAACTACATCGAGATGCTGCGCGACGTCGGCCGCCACTTCTCGATCAACCGCATGCTGACGATGGACTCGGTGAAGCTGCGGCTCGACCGCGAGCAGGAACTGTCGTTCATCGAATTCAACTACATGATCCTGCAGTCCTACGACTTCGTCGAGCTGGCGCGCCGCTACAAGTGCAATCTGCAGATGGGCGGCTCGGATCAGTGGGGCAACATCGTCAACGGTGTCGACCTCGGCCGCCGCATGGGCACGCATCAGCTTCACGCGTTGACCTGCCCGCTGCTCACCACCGCCTCGGGCGCCAAGATGGGCAAGACCGCCGCCGGAGCCGTCTGGCTCAACGGCGACATGCTGGCGCCGTATGACTACTGGCAGTACTGGCGCAACACCGAGGACGCCGACGTCCGCCGCTTCCTGAAGCTGTTCACGCTGCTGCCGATGGACGAGATCGAGCGGCTGTCGAAGCTGCAGGGTGCCGAAATCAACGACGCCAAGAAGATCCTGGCCACCGAGGCGACCGCGCTGATGCACGGCCGCGACGCCGCCGACAAGGCGGAAGCCACCGCGCGCACCACCTTCGAACAGGGCGGCACCGCGCAGGATCTGCCGAGCGTCGAGATCAGCCGCGGCGAGCTCGATGCGGGGATCGGCGTGCTGGTGGCGTTTGCCGAGAAGACCGGCCTGGTCGCCTCCAACGGAGAAGCCCGCCGCCAGATCAAGGCCGGCGGCCTCAAGGTCAACGACGCGCCGGTGACCGACGAGAAGATGACCCTGACAGCCACCGACCTGTCGTCGGACGGCGTGATCAAGCTGTCGATGGGCAAGAAGAAGCACGTGCTGCTTCGGCTTGCATAGCCCCATTCGCTAGCTGGCTCTGCTCCTTTCCGGCAAAACCGCGTTCGATACCAAAAAAGTGGTTTCGTTCGGGAAGGATCGTCCTTGGATCACCGTGCCTCGCGCACCGGCCTGTTCATTCTCGGCCTGTGCTTCGTGCTGTCGCTGCTCGGCCGCGGGCTCGGCGAGAGCTTCACCGTGTTCCTGCTGCCGATCTCGGCCTCGTTCGGCTGGGACCGCGCTGAGGTGGTGTCGATCTATTCGCTGACGGCGCTGTGCACCGGCCTCGCCTCACCTCTGGTCGGCCGGCTGTTCGATCGCTCCGGCCCGCGCGCGGTCTACACTCTCGGCATGGCTCTCCTCGGCGGCGCGCTGCTGATCGCCGCCTACGCCGAGCGGCTCTGGCAGCTGCAGATCACCGTCGGGCTGTGCGTTGGCCTCGGCATCGCCTTCACCGGCAACGTTCCGAATTCGATCCTGCTCGGCCGCTGGTTCGGCGCGCGGCTGCCGACCGCAATGGCGGTGGTGTATTCGGCGATCGGCGCCGGCGTGCTGGTGATGCTGCCGATCGCACAGGTGCTGATCGAGCGGGTCGGCTGGCGTGAGGCGTATCTGATCCTCGGCGGCGCGATGCTGATCCTGCTGCTGCCGCTGTCGCTGCTGCCGTGGCGGCGGTTCGCTGCCGGGGCGGACGCCCACGCGCAGCGGCCCGCCCACGATGCCGATGATGACGGCTGGACGCTGGGAAGCGCGATGCGCCACCACGCGTTCTGGGCGCTGTTCGCGACTTTCTTCTTTACCGCGATCGGGATGTATTCGATCTCGGCGCAGGTGGTCGCCTATCTGGTCGACGCCGGCTTCACCCCGCTGCAGGCGGCGACCGCCTGGGGCTTCTCCGGCGTCGTGCTGGTGGTCGGCATGCTCGGCGTGAGCTGGCTCGACGGCGTGATCGGACGGCGGCCGTCGATCCTGTTTTCCTACGCGATCTCGATCACCGGCCTCGGGCTGCTCTGGCTGCTGCAGTGGTATCCGAACCTGTTGCTGCTCGGCGGCTTCGTGATCTGCTTCGGCTCGATGATCGGCTCGCGCGGCCCGCTGATCACCGCCACCGCGATGAGCATCTTCCGCGGCAAGCGCGTCGGCACGATCTACGGCACGATCTCGATCGGCAGCGGCCTCGGCTCGGCGTTCGGCTCGTGGTGCGGCGGCCTGCTGCATGACCTCACCCAGAGCTACAATCCGGTGCTCGGCTTCGCGCTGGTGAGCGTGGTGCTCGGCATGATCCCATTCCTGGTAGTCCCGGCGCTGCGGGAGCGACAATAAGCGCGCGCTGTTGCGTTTCAGTCGCAGCTATCAGTCATGACTTCGCAATCCGTGCGTGGCATAGACCGGGCCATTAGCGGCCCCTCGCCTCTGCGATCAGCAAAATGTGTTCGGCCAAATTGCGCTCGATCACACGCTGCCGCCGCCCTGCTGGGCATCATTGTCCGATGGGCTGCTCGCGCGGCGGGCTTTGACATGCCGCGATTTCGCTTCGGAGACATCATGACCACCACGACTCTTGATACCGCCGACAAACGGCCCGCCCAATATGGCGCGCTCGCTGTCCTCATTCACTGGCTGATCTTCTTTGCCGTAATCGCGCTGTTCGCCTCGATGCAATACGCACACGGGCTGGAGAAGACCGACCCGCTGCGCGGCACGCTGTACAGCTGGCACAAGGCGATCGGCACCCTCGTGCTGGGCCTCGGCGTGGTTCGCATCCTGTGGATCAAGATCCACGGCGCGCCCGACCTGGTGCCCTCGCCGCGCATCACCGAGGTGATCGCCCGGATCAGCCACGGCCTGCTCTACCTGCTGCTGCTCGCGGTCCCGATCACCGGCCTCGGCATGACGCTGTTCTCCGGCCGCGGCGTCGACCTGCTCGGCATCCCGCCGCTCGCCAAGAACGACGCGATCGCCGGCGCGCTGCATGCCGCGCACGAACCGCTGTTCCTTTTGACCGCGATCGTCGTGCTGATCCACGTGATCGGCGCGCTGTGGCACCAGTACTTCCGCCACGACGCAACGCTCGGCCGCATGGTGCCGTGGCTGCGCGGCAAGTAACGGCAAACCTCGTCATTGGCGACGCGACGAAGCAATCCAGCTCCGTGCACCGAGCTGGATTGCTTCGCGGAATTGTCGTCGGGCGGGCCAGAGGCGAGCCCCGTTGACTCTCAATGACGGAGATAGGTCGTTATCTGATTAGTTTGGCGGCGCCGGGAAATCGGCGCCGTTATTTTGTCGGCCGGTGTTGAATTCGAAGATCTTGCGCAGCACACCCGGTGCCATCGCCGAGATCGGGTTGACCCGCAGCACCGGTTTGCCCGGCGTGCCGACCACCTCATAGGTGACGCCGATCAGCCCTTCGTTGCTGCCGCCGCCCAGGAACAGGCCGACGATCGGGATCTGCCCGAACATGTTGTTCAGCCCGTACATCGGCACGAAGGTGCCGCTCATCCGCACCTGGTTGGCGCTGTAATCAATCGAGCCTTCGATGGTGGCGCCGATCGTCGGCCCCTTCACCACGCCGTCGCGAATAGTCAGCGTGCCGTTCTGCCGGCTGAACTCCGCGCGCAGGCGCGAGAACGCCAGCCCCTGCGGCGGTCCGCCCGGCGCGCCGGCGGCGACGCGGTCGAGCGCAGCTTCGCCCTTGACGGTGAAGTCGCGGACGTTGATCAGGCCTTCCTTCTCGCGCGGCTCGCCGCCCGGCGGCTCGACCGCCAGCGAGAGCTGGCCGCCATACATCTTCGAGTAGCTGTCGGTGAAGCGGAAGAACGCGCCGGCGTCATTGGTCTCGAGATAGATCACTTCGCGGCCCTGATTGCGGCCACGCAGATCGGCGGTGATCGGGGTGTCGCGGCCGAGCTTGCCGTTCATCGAGAAGCTGCGGATCGCGCCGTTGCGGCGCGTGGTTTTGACGTCGAGGCTGCGCAGCGCCTCGCCGGAGAAGCCGGCGACCGCGCCGAACTTCAGGTCGAGATCGAAATCGATGCTCTTGCCCTTGGCATCGCTGGAGCCGCCCGACAGCGCGGAGCGAATGAAGCCGCGGCCGTCGAACACGTCACCGCGCATCACCGCCTTGAGGACGCCGTCGGGACCGCGGTCGGCCTTCAGCATCGCCTTGTCGCCTTCGGACGGCGAGTACACCGGGAAGTTGATGTTGATCAGGTCGCCTTCTGGGTCGACTTCGAGCGAGCCCTTGATCAGCGTGCCGCCGCCTTCGATGGTGACATCATCGAGCCGGGTCGATTGCGGCTTGCGCGTGACGTTGAAGGTCGCCTTGCCGGGTTTGCCGGGCTGCTTGCTCCATCCCGGCAGCAGATTGTCGACCTTCACCGGGGTTAGATCGGCTTCGATGCCGAACTTGGAATCCTGTTCGTTGTCACCCATCTTGCCGGTCAACTTGACGCCAAGCGGACCGCTGAGACCGCTGCCGAGATCGACACCGAGCCGGGCGCGGCTGGCATCGTCGAGCGTCGCCTGCAGCTTGACGTCGGCGTCGCCATCGACCGGCTTGCGATAGTCCAGCGACGCCGCCTGACCATTGATCTTGACGTCGCCCTTGACCTGGTAGCCCTGGTTGTTGGCGATCACCTTCAGCGCATTCGCCTCGAGCTTCTGGCCCATCGCCACCTTGTCGGCGGAGAAGCCGTTGAGGTCGGCGGTGATCGAGTAGCTGGTGTCCTGCTTGGTCAGCTCGCGCTGGATCGGCATGCCGAGCGCGACCTGCGCCGAGACGTTGCCCTTGCTGGTGTTGGGATCGATCGGCAGCGCCGCAGCGTCACTGAGCCGGCCGGAGGCCAGCACTTCGGCGACCGCGGGCACCGGGCCCTCGAGCTTGAACTTGATCCGCGCCGGCGCCGGCTTCGGCGCCAGATCCGGCACCTCGAACAGAATGTCCGACAGCGCCACCTTGCGGCCGCCGTCGGTGTCGGCATTGGCCTGATTGATCGCGACCGTTGCGGTGCGGCCTGTGACCCGCACCCGCATGTCGGCATCCTTCACGACCGGCATGCCGTCGACCGGATGGATCGCCGCGCCATTGCCGAGAATGTTGACCAGCAGCCCTTCGTCCGGGATCGGCGGACCGCGGCGGGACAGGTTCTTCATCGGCGAATTGATCGCGATGTCGATGGTCTGGATCGAGCCGGCGAGGATCCTGTCGTTCACCCACTCGCGCAGTTCCGGCACGATCAGCACCGGCCACATCCGCTTCAGCGCCGACACCGACATCGGGGTGCCGGCAAGGCCGAGCGTCAGCCGCGGCTCGCCCGAGTAATCGATGCTGCCGGAGCCGGCGACGCCGATCTCGCCATTGCTGACGTCGGCCTGGGTCAGCAGCACGCGGCGATTGGCACTATCGAAACGGACCCGGACCGCAATCCGATTGAAGATCAGCGGGCTTTCGTTCTGCGCCCCCGGCAGAACGATGGTGCCGCCGGACAGGCCGAGCCGCCAGTCGTTGACGCTGCCGTTCGGCGGCTCAAGGGATGCCAGCAGCGTCACCCGGTTTGGGCCGGCCAGCACCTTAAACGGCGCGATCAGCACACGGCGATTGGCGTCCCATTCGAACGAGGTTTCGATCTGGTCGATCGCCATTGGATAGTCGGGCGTGTCGGAATCGATCACGGTGCCGGCGCCGGCGGTCAGCTTGCCGCGGAAATAGGTCGGCACACCGTCGCGGCCGACCTCGCCCTTCAAATCGCCAGTGAGCGGGAAGTCGGCACTATAGGTCAGGTTCTTCAGCCGCAGCGCCAGCAGCAAGGTCCGGGTCGGCACCTGGTTGGCGTGGAGTTCGACTGAGCGGACTCCGTCATGCGCCGGGCCGACCTGGACGCGGAGCGACCACGCCTTGAGCCCGCCCTCCTCGCCGACGCTGAGCGCGACGCCGCCGGTGCTCGGGCGGCGCAGGCTCAGCGAAATGTTCTCGAAGGTCCAACGGTTGCCGCGCTGTTGGTCGTCGACGACGAGGTTGCCGTTCTTCAGGCCGATCTCATTGAGATTCTGACCGTCGAGTCCGCTCAGGCTCAGGCTGTCGAGCCATTCGAGCCCGGCCAGCACGCCCTTCATGGTGTCCGACGTGTCGGTTGCCGTCGCCGGCGGCGGCGTGGTGGTCGAGGCCGCCGGCGGCGTGGCACCGGGCGCCGTCGCCCCTGCATCCGGAGTGGTCGGCTGGGTCGGGAGCCTGAATTCAGCCGGACGGCCGCTCGGCGCGACGCCGGTGGCCAGCGGCCGATCCGTCGAGCCGGCCGAAACCGTCACCTGCCCGTCTGGATCAATCCGGATCGCCAGTTCGGCGCCGACCAGCCGCAGGCTCTCGGCGCGCAGCTTGCCTGTCATCAGCGCCCAGCCGGATAGCCGCACCTCGGCTTTGGGTGCCGAGGCGACGACGACGTGATCGCGGTCGCGCACCACGATGTCGCGAATCCGCACCGCGATCCGAATCCGGCCGGCCCGCTCGATCTGAGTGCCGCCGATCTCGACTGTGTTGCCCTGACCGATGTTCTCTTCGATCGCGTCTGCCAGCCACGGCGTCACCATGTCGAGATTGATCGGGCCGACGCCGAGCCGCAGCCACAGGCCGGCGAAGCTCGCGATCAGCACGGAGCCGACCACCGCGATCGTCAGCAGCGTCCGCTTCAGCCACGGCGTGCCGGACGCGCGGCGGCTCGGCCAGTCGTCGATACGATTCAGACCGAGGTTGCGGCGCTTCAGCAATTTGCGGGCGCGGTGCCGCGCATCTTCCTCGTGCTCATGATCCCAATGGCCGTCGTGCCAATGGGGATCGTTGGAGTCTTGGCCAGCGTGCGGGTCGGACTGGTCCGGCGTCGGATGTTTGGCCATTGCCTCTCGTTGCACGCGCGCGTCGGGAGCCGGTTCTTCGCGGGAGGGGTGTGCGCCGTCGCGCAGGATGCGCTCCTGTGGCGGCATTGCTGCCAATCCTCGCTTGAAACCTCAACTCGCCACCGGCCCAACGGGCCCATTGAACAAACGGGGATGGTCGGTACGCCGAATCCCTGCAACCATACCCCGAGGTCGACGGATTTGCCCAGCAGGGGCAAACTCGCATCGTTTCCAGGCGATAATCGATGTTTGACCCTTCGAAAGCGACGAAAGGAAGGCGCATGCCCAAGCCGACGCCCAA
Organism: Rhodopseudomonas sp. G2_2311; assembly: GCF_047501505.1. Taxonomy (NCBI): domain Bacteria; kingdom Pseudomonadati; phylum Pseudomonadota; class Alphaproteobacteria; order Hyphomicrobiales; family Nitrobacteraceae; genus Rhodopseudomonas; species Rhodopseudomonas sp. G2_2311. The sequence continues at coordinate 479,911 of NZ_JAZDRK010000003.1, read as the reverse complement.
GAAACCATCCAAGACGGCCACCAAGCCTGCCACCAAGAAAACCTCCAAGGTGACGACGAAGGCGGCAGCCAAACCGTCCGCCGCGAAGACCACGGCCGTGGCGAAGAAGGCGGCCGCCAAGTTGCCCGCTGCCAAGACCCCTGCTGCCAAGACGGCGGCGCCGAAGGCTGTAGCGAAGTCCGCGGCCAAATCCGCCGCGACCAAGCCAGCCGGCCTCGCCGAGGGCAGCGTCGCGCCGGACTTCAGCCTGCCGCGCGATGGCGGCGGCGAGATCTCCCGCGCCGACTTCGCCGGCCAGAAGCTGGTGCTGTTCTTCTATCCGAAAGCCAACACCCCCGGCTGCACCCGCGAGGCGATCGACTTCACCCGCCTCGCCGCCGATTTCAAAGCCTGCGGCACGGCCGTGCTGGGGGTCTCGGCCGACTCGGTGAAAGCGCAGGACTCGTTCCGCGACAAACTTCAGCTGGCGACGCCGCTGCTGTCCGATCCCACCCACGCGACGCTCGAAGCGTATGGCGCCTGGGGCGAGAAATCGTTGTACGGCCGGAAGTTCGAAGGGATTATTCGCAGCACGGTTCTGATCGATACTGAGGGCCGCGTCGCGCGGGTGTGGCGCAACGTGAAGGTCGACGGCCACGCCGATCAGGTGCTCGCTGCAGCGCAATCTCTATAGTTTTCATTTTCTGAAAATTAACCATGCAGGGGTCAAATCGCACCGCGCCTTGAGCGGAACCGTTACGAGTTTCCGTTCGGCGCGGGAGTTCCGATGTCGTACCGTTCCGGCCACCCATCCGCAGCGATTCACCCCCACGCCCACCAACAAGCCCCTCGCACGGCGGCACCGCGCCAGGCGCGTCCGCCTCAGCGGCCGGCGCCGGCTGGTAACAGCTACACGATTGCGCATGCCGGCCGTCAGGTGCGGATCGGGCCGGTGTTGTTCTGGATCGCTGTCGGCAGCGTCGTGCTGCTTGGCTGCTGGAGCGCGGCGACCGCGACCTACTTCACCTTCCGCGACGACGTGCTGACGCGGCTGATCGCCCGTCAGGCCGAGATGCAATATGCCTATGAGGATCGCATCGCCGAGCTGCGCGCCAAGGTCGATCGCACCACCAGCCGGCAGCTGCTCGACCAGGAGCAATTCGATCAGAAGCTCGAACAGATCATGCGTCGGCAGTCGCTGCTGGAGTCGCGGGCCGGCGCGCTCAGCGCCCTGCCCGACGTCGGCGTCACCGGCAGCATCAAGCCGACCCGCACGCCGTCGTTCGACGCCGAGACGAGCAGCCGGCCGAAGCCGTCGCCGATCAACGACACGGTGATCTTCGTCGCGCCGCCCGACCGCGAGGCGCGGCTGGAGTCGCGCACCTCGCCGTCCGCGCTCGAACAGGCGCCGACGCAGTACGCCAAGAGCCAGGGGGTCGAGAGCGTTTTGATGCGGCTGCAGACCTCGCTCGATCAGGTCGAGCGGCGACAGGTCGCCTCGCTCGGTGCGGTCGAAGAGAGCTTCGAGTCGCGTGCGCGCAGGATGCGCGGCGTGCTGACTGATCTCGGCCTCGACGCCCGCGGCATCGAAGCTTCCGCACCGCGCGCTGCCGTCGGCGGTCCGTTCGTGCCGGTGAAGCAGCCGGGCGCCAACGCCAGCGCGTTCGACCGTCAGCTGTATCGGATCTACATCAGCCGCTCGCAGTTCGAACGCCTCAACCGCGCTCTCGCCCTGGTGCCGTATCGCAAGCCGGTGCTCGGCGAAGTCGAATTCTCCTCGGGCTTCGGCGTCCGCTCCGATCCGTTCCTCGGCCGTCCGGCGATGCACACCGGGCTCGACTTCCGCGCCTCCAGCGGCGATCCGGTCCGCGCCACCGCGGTCGGCAAGGTGGTGAATGCCGGATGGCAGGGCGGCTACGGCCAGATGGTCGAGATCGATCACGGCAACGGCCTGTCGACCCGCTACGGCCACCTGTCGAAGATCATCGCCAAGGTCGGCCAGAGCGTTCAGATTGGCCAGGTGATCGGCGAAGTCGGCTCCACCGGCCGCTCCACCGGCCCGCATCTGCACTACGAAACTCGCATCGATGGCGAAGCCGTCGACCCGCAGAAATTTCTGCGCGCCGGCGTGCGGCTGGCGGGCGCGGGTTAGTATCTCTCGCTCCACCCGTCGCGAAGGGTTCACGGATCAAGCCGCCGTGTGGCAGACTAATCGCGCGGATGCGGCTTCGAAATCACTTCGACGATGCGTCCTTCGTCGTCGTCCGGCGCTACATCGGTCGCGCGCGCATAACTTGCCACTGCGGCACGCGACAGCGGCAGCTCCAATCGCAGCGCCTCTGCGAGCCGCACTGCATACGCCGCATCCTTGTGCCGCAGCGCGGCCGTGAAGGTGGCGTTGCTGAAGTCGCGGGCGATCATGCGGGGCGCGTGACGCAGCACCTGCGGACTTGCCACCACGCTGCCGAGAAGGGCCTCGCGCACCAGCGCCATGTCGAGACCGGCCTGTTCGGCGATGGCGATGCCCTCGGCGATCCCGGCGATCTGGATCGCGCCCATCAGATTGTTGATCAGCTTGTAGACCGTGCCGGCGCCGACCGCGCCGAAATGGCGGATCGTCTGGCTCAGCGGCGCGAGAAACGGCCGGGCTTGATCGAGGTCGGCCGGCTCAGCACCGATCAGCAATGTCAATTCGCCGCGCGCAGCGGCATCGGGAAGCCCGGTCACCGGACAATCGATATAGACCAGCCCTCGCGCGCGGAGCGCAGCGGCCATGTCGAGGGCGTGCTGGTGCGACACCGTCGAACATTCGATCGCCAGCGCACCGGCCGGGGCGGTCGTTGCCGCGCCCTCGGGGCCAAGCCACACCGTCTGCGAGGCGGCATCGTCGGCGACCATTGTCAGGATGGCGCGCGCATCCCGCGCAGCTTCGGCGGGGCTATCGGCCCATCGCGCGCCGCGGCGGATCAGGTCGTCCGCCTTGGCCTTTCTGCGATTCCACACCGCGACGTCGAAGCCGGCGTCGAGCAACCGGCTAGCCATGCCGTGGCCCATCTTGCCGAGGCCGATGAAGCCAACTCTCGCGCGGGCGCCCTCGCCCACGCTTAGTCGACGTCCTCAATCGCGCCCGGCCCGCCGCCGAAGGCGCGCTGCGCCAGGGTGGCGGCCATGAACTCGTCGAGGTCGCCGTCGAGCACGCCAGCGGTGTCGGAGGTCTGCACGCCGGTGCGCAGATCCTTCACCATCTGATACGGTTGCAGCACGTAAGAGCGGATCTGGTGACCCCAGCCGATATCGGTCTTGGCGGCCTGATCGGCGGCGGCCTGCTCTTCGCGCTTCTTCAGCTCGATCTCGTACAGCCGCGCGCGCAGCATGTCCCAAGCCTGGGCGCGGTTCTTATGTTGCGACCGGCCGGCCTGACAGACCACCGCGACGCCGGTCGGGATGTGCGTCAGGCGCACCGCGGATTCGGTCTTGTTGACATGCTGACCGCCAGCGCCGCCCGACCGCATCGTGTCGGTGCGGACGTCGCTTTCCTTGATGTCGATCTTGATGCTGTCGTCGATCACCGGGAAGATCTGCACGCTCGAGAACGAGGTGTGCCGGCGGGCGTTGGAGTCGAACGGCGAGATCCGCACCAGGCGATGCACGCCCGCTTCGGTCTTCAGCCAGCCATAGGCGTTGTGGCCGGAGATCTGAATCGTCGCCGACTTGATCCCCGCCTCTTCGCCCTCGGACTCTTCGAGATACTCGATCTTGAAGCCGTGCTTCTCGGCCCAGCGGACGTACATCCGCAGCAGCATCGAGGCCCAGTCCTGGCTCTCGGTGCCGCCGGCGCCGGCGTGGACTTCGAGATAGGTGTCGAAGCGGTCGGCTTCGCCGGACAGCAGCGCTTCCAGCTCACGCCGCGCCACTTCCTTCTTCAGCGCCTTGAGCGCGTCCTCGGCTTCCTTGACGATACCTTCGTCGCCCTCGGCCTCGCCGAGTTCGATCATCTCGATATTGTCGGTCAGCTCACGCTCGACCTTGCCGATGCCGGTGAGCGAATCCTCAAGCGAGGTGCGCTCCTGCATCAGCTTCTGGGCCTTCTGCGGATCGTTCCAGAGGTCGGGATCCTCGGCGAGCTTGTTCAGCTCCGCGAGGCGGACGGTCGACTGATCGACGTCAAAGATGCCTCCTCAGCAGCCCGACTGACTGCTTGATCTCTTCGACGAGGCGTTCGATTTCTGCGCGCATGGAAACTCTGATGGCGGAGATGCGGCCCTCGTGGCCGCATCGATGATGAAGGCGATTTAGCGGTCGCGGCGGCAAAGCGCAATCGCCGCGATCAACCGCGCGGCGATTGGCCGTGGGGCTAGTACAGCCCGCCGGTGCCCGGCCGCATGAAGCCGCGATCGTCCGGCGGCGCCATCTGCTGTTGCTGCTGCTGGCGCGCGTCGGCGTCGGCGACGCCGATCACCGCGTAATTGTCCGGCGGCGCGGTGCCCGGCTTGAACGCCTCGAGGATGGTGCGGCCGTCGCCCGGGCCGGCGCGCATGCCGCTCTTGGCGTCGACGCGGACCAGCTTGATGCCGGCCGGCACGCGGAACGGCACCGCCGGCTTCTCGGCGAGCGCGAGCTTGAAGAAGTCCTTGGCGATCGGCGCCGCGAGATGGCCGCCGGTCGCGCCGCGGCCGAGATTGCGCGGCTTGTCGTAGCCGATATAGACGCCGCAGACGAGGTCGGGCGAGAAGCCGATGAACCAGGCGTCCTTCTCGTCGTTAGTGGTGCCGGTCTTGCCGGCGATCGGTTTGCCGACCTCGCGCAGCACGGTCGCGGTACCGGCCTGAACCACGCCTTCCATCATCGAGGTGATCTGATAGGCGGTCATCGGATCGAGCACCTGCTCGCGGCGGTCGACGAGTTGCGGCTCCGGCTGGTTCTTCCAGCCGTTGGGCGCTTCGCAGCCGCGGCATTCACGCTGGTCGTGCTTGAAGATGGTGTGGCCGTAGCGGTCCTGGATGCGGTCGATCAGCGTTGCCTTCACCCGCCGTCCGCCATTGGCGAACATCGAATAGGCGGTGACCATCCGCATCACCGTGGTTTCACCGGCGCCGAGCGCATACGACAGATAGTTCGGCAGGTCGTCATAGACGCCGAACCGCTTGGCGTATTCGCCGATCAGCGGCATGCCGATGTCCTGCGCCAGCCGCACCGTCACGGTGTTCAGCGAGCGCTGCAGCGCGTTGCGCAGCGTGGTCGGGCCGTAATACTTGCCGGTCGAGTAGTTCTCAGGACGCCAAACGCCGACGCCCTGCCCCTGGTCGATTTCGATCGGAGCGTCGATCACCACCGTCGACGGGGTGTAGCCGTTGTCCATCGCAGCCGAATACACCAGCGGCTTGAACGACGAACCCGGCTGCCGATACGCCTGGGTAGCGCGGTTGAACTGGCTCTGGTCGAACGAGAAGCCGCCGACCATCGCCAGCACACGGCCGGTGGACGGATCCATCGCCACCATCGCGCCGGAGACTTCCGGCAGCTGCCTCAGCCGGTACTGGCCCTCGATCGCCTTGCCGTCCTTGTCGAGCAGCGGGTCGACATAGATCACTTCGCCCGGCGACAGCACTTCCGACACCGTGCGCGGAGTCTTGCCGCGCGACGGGCCGGCGGCCGGCTTGGCCCACTTGACGCCTTCGAGGGTGACGAGACCGGTCTCGCGCTGCTTGGAGATCGCACCGCCGAGTTCGCGGCCGGGCTGGAAGCCGATCCGCGCCGACTGGTCCGAGGTCTCCAGCACCACCGCCATCCGCCACGGCGTGATGTCGGCCAGCGCTTTCACGTCGGCAAGCTTAACGCCCCAGTCGCCGGCGGTCTCGAGCTTGGTGACCGGCCCGCGCCAACCGCGCGCTTCGTCGAACCGGACGAGGCCCGCGACCATTGTCTTGCGCGCTTCGATCTGCAGCTTCGGATCGAGCGTGGTGCGCACCGACAGGCCGCCCTCGTAAAGCTTCTTCTCGCCGTAGCGCTCGAAAATGTCGCGGCGGACTTCCTCGGCGAAGTATTCGCCCGCGAAGGTGTGCGCGGCGTTGCCACGGTTGGTGACGGTCAGCGGCGACTTGCGCGCCTTGTCGGCATCGGCCTGGCTGATCCAGCCGTTCTCGACCAGGCGGTCGATCACGTAATTGCGGCGCTCGACGGCGCGGTCGTGGTTGCGGATCGGGTGCAGCGCGGCGGGCGCCTTCGGCAACGCCGCCAGATACGACGCTTCCGCCACCGTCAGTTCGTTGACCGATTTGTCGAAGTAGACCAGCGACGCCGCGGCGATGCCGTAGGCGCCGAGGCCGAGATAGATTTCGTTGAGATACAGCTCGAGGATCTTGTCCTTGGAATAGGCGCGCTCGATCCGCATCGCCAGCAAGGCTTCCTTGATCTTACGGGTGAACGACACCTCGTTGGTCAGAAGGAAGTTCTTAGCGACCTGCTGGGTGATGGTGGAGGCGCCCTGCGGCCGGCGGTTGGTGCCGATATTCTGCGCGTAGAGCAGCGCGGCGCGCGCCATGCCCTGATAGTCGATGCCGCCGTGCTCGTAGAAATTCTTGTCTTCGGCGGCGAGGAACGCGTTGATGACCAGCTTCGGCACCGCCTGGATCGGCAGGTACAGCCGGCGCTCCTTGGCGTATTCGGCGAGCAGCGATCCGTCGGACGCGTGGATTCGCGTCATCACCGGAGGTTCGTAGTCCTGCAGCTGCGAGTAGTCCGGCAGGTCCTTGGAGAAGTGCCAGATCAGCCCGGCGACGGCTGCAACACCGACCAGGAACACGATCGTTCCGGCCGCGAACAGGAAGCCGAAGAAACGCAGCAGAAAGCGCATCAAAAAGTTCCGTTTCCATCCAGGGCCGCGCCTCGCGGCGGATGTCCCTTGACCGAGAATGCCACCGTTCGCAACCCGGGCGGTTTGCGCCACCGGGCGAGGCCCGAACTGCAATCGCCTCGCGAACCGGGCAGCCTGTCTTATCGAATTTCTTATAGAGCTTACGCTGTGGCCAAACTAGGGCCCGGCCAGGCCTGTCCCCGCACCGCTTGAGGCGGCCTCAGCCCGGCGGGCCGGCGGTCACCAGGCGCTTGCTCAGGAACGAATCGATCGCCTGGGCGACCGCGCCAACGGTCTTGCTGCGCCACTGTTCGGACAGCAGGTATTGCAGATCGGCCTTGTTGGAGACGTAGCCGAGCTCGATCAGCACCGAAGGTACATCGGGGGCTTTCAGCACCCGGAAGCCGGCCGACTTCATCGGCCGCTTATGCATCCGCGTGGTCGCCTTCATGTCCTTCATCAGCTGCTGGGCGAATCGGTTGGAAAACGCCTTGGTCTCGCGCTGAGCCAGGTCGATCAGGATATCGGCGACCTCGGTCGGCTCTTCGGTGAGATTGACGCCGCCGATCGCATCCGCCTTGTTTTCGGCGTCCGCCAGCCGCTGCGCTTCGGCGTCGGACGCCTTATCGGACAGCGTGTAAATGGTGGCGCCCTGGGCGTCGCCCTCCTTACGCGGCAGCGCGTCGGCGTGGATCGAGACGAACAGCGCAGCGGACTGCTCGCGGGCGATCTTCACCCGGTCGCCGAGCGGGATGAAGGTGTCGTCGGCACGGGTCAGCACCACGCGGAATTTCCCCTGCTGCGCCAGCCGGTCACGCAGCGCCACGGCGAAATCAAGCACGATGGTCTTCTCGGCGACGCCGTCGGCGGATTGGGTGCCATTGTCGATACCGCCGTGGCCGGGATCGATCACCACCACCGGGCGCGGATCGTCGGTCTCGACCTTCGGCAGCGGCACGCTCCGCGACACCGTCGCTGTGGTCTCGGTGCCGGCCACCGTCGGGCGCAATTCGGCGACATTCTCGGCGGTCTGCAGCGCCTGCATGAAGGCGGCGCGGTCGATCGACTCCAGATCGATCACCATCCGGCCGGGTTGACCGTTGGCGGGACCGAGAATCTCGGCCTTGGCGATCTTGGCCGGCCCCGTGAGATCGAGCACGATTCGCGAGCCGCCCGGCATGACGAGGCCATAGCGAAACGCCTTGATCAGACCGCGCCCGCTCTCGCCGGTGCCCTTCGGCAGCCGGAAATTGATCTGCGGCAGGTCGATGACCACGCGATACGGGTCGGCCAGCGCGAATGCGCGAAGCGGCACCTTTCCGTCCAGATCGACAATCAGGCGGGTCTGGTGGTCATCACCGGCGATGCGGGCGTCAGATGCGATCGGAAAAGAGGTCGGAACGGGAGCGGCGGCAGGCGCAGCGGTCTCGGCGGCAGCCGGCATCAGCATACAGGGCGTCAGCCACGACAATGCTGCAGCGCACGCACCGATTGCACAGTACAAAACAAAATGATTTGCGCGGCGTGCCAAACGAATCCCAACCCTCCCGGAAGTCGTTCTACCGCAATAGAACTGCACGGTTAATCGGACCTTAAGTGGCTCGGGATGAAACCTGCGGAGTGTTGCCGGGCCGTGACGCTCACCTTGCAACCGCCACCCAATCCACGTATGTATTTACTGCTGACGGTCTATACTACCGGTTGTGTCGCGTTCAGCCACTCGGTGCAGCGCTAAGTCCCCGATCCCAAACCCGGCGGATTTTGCGTTTTGCCGGCCCCTCCGAGCCAGCGCAGCGCGCGGCAGGTCAAGGAGTGCCGGCCCAGCCCGAACGGCGTCCGTCCCCGGGCCTTCTCTTGTACCAGGGACGGTTCAACACTTCATGACCGGCCACATTCGGCACACCTGCCGGATGCCCTACTCCGGCTTAGCGCCTCGGCGCGGAGCCGGCCCATCAGCGAAACGACACGGCGGCTGATCGAGCCGCCACCTGTTCAGACGGGCCGACGCTTAATGCGCCAGACTGCGATGCCGAAACCGACCCACGCAAAGGCCGCGCCGCCGCGAAGCTCACGCTTCGCTTTGCGCGTCGCCTCGGGTCCCCGACCGGCACGGCACACCGCGATGCGTTTCGGCCTTCCCCTCACCCCCGAATCAGGTGAACCGTCGCGTCTGCCGGCCGCGCTGCTTGCGCGAGCCGTTTCGCGCGCGCTTCGCCGACATGAGTTGAAAAATGGCCAACAAGATGCTGATCGACGCCACCCACCCGGAAGAGACCCGGGTGGTCGTGGTCCGTGGCAACCGCGTCGAAGAGTTTGATTTCGAAACCGCCCAGCGCAAACAACTCCGCGGTAACATCTATCTCGCAAAAGTCACCCGGGTCGAACCCTCGCTGCAAGCCGCCTTCATCGAATATGGCGGCAATCGCCACGGCTTCCTCGCCTTCAGCGAAATCCATCCCGACTATTATCAAATCCCGGTCGCCGACCGGCAGGCCCTGATCGAAGCCGACGAACGCGCCCACCGCGAAGCCGAAGAAGAAAGTGAGCAGCGCTCCAGCCGCCGCCGGTCACGGCATCGCAGCCATCGCCGCCGCAACAACGGCGAGCGGGTGCAGAGCGAGATCGTCGAAGCCGTTGCCGACGTTGCGGCCGAGCAGCCGCACGAGGCTGCTGACCATCACGAGGCGCACGAGGTTGAGGCACACGCCGAGGGCGAGCGCCTGATGCATGAGCTGCCGGAGGGAGAGACCGCCGAGCAGCACGACGCCGCGCACGCCTCCGCCGATCACGAGCCCCCCCACGTCGAAGCCGCGCCGTCCGAAGCCCCCGCTCCGTCCGAGCCTGAGGTGAGCGCTGCAGCCGCGCCCGTCGCGAACGAGCAGCCGGCGGTTGCCGAAGCTCCCGAGCCGGTCGAAGCCCCGCAGGCCGCGGCGTCGCACGACGAGACCGACGCGCACAACGACGACCACGCCGAGGAAGGCGCCGGCTACGCCGAGGACGCGCCGTTCCCGATCGACGATCACCACGAGGCCGACGACCTCCACGAGGCGCACGATGATCACGTGCAAGCCGAGCACGAGGTCGAGACCGACTCCGAGGCGGAAGCCGAGGATGACGAGGAAGAGGACGACGAAGAGGAAGCCGAAGAGGACGTCGTCGAGTCCGTCGGCGGTGACGACGTGCTCGAAGAAGTGCCGGAACGCGCCTTCCGTCCGCGTCGGCAGTACAAGATCCAGGAAGTCATCAAGCGCCGCCAGGTGATGCTGGTGCAGGTCGTCAAGGAAGAGCGTGGCAACAAGGGTGCGGCGCTCACCACCTACCTGTCGCTCGCCGGCCGCTACGCTGTCTTGATGCCGAACACCGCCCGCGGCGGCGGCATCAGCCGCAAGATCACCTCGGCCCAGGATCGTTCGCGGCTGAAGGAAGTGGTGCAGGACCTCGACGTGCCGGAAGGCATGGGCGTGATCCTGCGCACCGCCGGCGCCTCACGGACCAAGCCCGAGATCAAGCGCGACTTCGAATACCTGATCCGGATGTGGGAGACGGTGCGCGACGTCACGCTGAACTCGCAGGCGCCGAAGCTGGTCTATGAAGAAGGCTCGCTGATCAAGCGCTCGCTGCGCGATCTCTACAACAAGGAGATCGATGAAGTGCTGGTGGCTGGCGAAGCCGGCTATCGCGAAGCCCGCGACTTCATGCACATGCTGATGCCGTCGCAGGTCCGCGCGGTGAAGCTGTATCGCGACGGCCAGCCGCTGTTCTCGCGGATGGGCGTCGAGAGCCAGCTCGACGCGATGTTCTCGCCGACCGTGCAGCTTCGCTCCGGCGGCTACATCGTCATCAACCAGACCGAAGCGCTGGTCTCGATCGACGTCAACTCGGGTCGCTCGACCCGCGAGCACCACATCGAGGACACCGCGCTCAAGACCAACATGGAGGCTGCCGAAGAAGTCGCCCGGCAGCTCCGGCTGCGCGACCTCGCCGGCCTGATCGTCATCGACTTCATCGACATGGACGAGAAGCGCAACAACCGCGCAGTCGAGCGCAAGCTCAGCGACTGCCTGCGGCAGGACCGCGCCCGCATCCAGGTCGGCCGCATTTCGCATTTCGGCCTGCTCGAAATGTCGCGCCAGCGCATCCGCGCCAGCGTGCTGGAAAGCTCGACCGAGCCCTGCCCGCATTGCGGCGGCTCGGGCCACGTCCGCTCGGTGTCCTCGGTGGCGCTGCAGCTGCTGCGCGGCCTCGAAGAGGTGCTGATGAAGGGCGCCACGCACAATCTGATCGTGCGCACCCGCACCGACGTGGCGCTGTATGTGCTCAACCACAAGCGCGGCCACCTGCGCGACCTCGAGACCGGATTCCGGGTGTCCTTGTCGGTGCTGGCTGATCCGACCGTCAGCGGCCAGCAGTCGTTCGTGATCGACCGCGGCGAACAGGTCCACACGCTGGAGACCGCCAAGGCGCTGCTCGCGGCGCAGATTGCCGCCTCCCCGGCGCCGCTCGACGAGCCCGAGGATGACGACGGCTACGATTTCGAAGCCGAGATCGAGACCGACGAGACCGTCGGCCTCGCCGAGGATCAGGGCAGCGAAGCCGGCGAGAGCGAAGGCGAAGGCCGCAAGCGCCGTCGGCGCCGCCGTCGTCGGCGGTCGGGCGAGCCGCGTGATGCCGCCGAGGCCGGTGCAGTGGGCGAAGACGGCGAGCAGCCGTTCGTGACCGAAGGCGTCGAGCAGGTCGGCGAAGCTGACGAAGGCGACGAGGCTGGTGAAGACGACAGCGAGACCGAAGCCCGCGCCGACCAGGGCGAGAACGGCGAACGCCGTCCGCGCCGCCGCGGTCGTCGTGGTGGCCGCCGCCGCCGTGGCACTGCGGATGGCACGGAGACCGAGGCCGGCGTGGTCGGCTCGATCAGCGACGAACTGAACGCAACCGACGAAGCCGAATCCGCCGATGCGGTCGCCGACTTCGACGGCGGCAGCCCGTCGGTGCAGCCGAGCTTCGAACCGGCAGCCGAGACCGAACAGCCGCATCACGCCGCGCCGCAGGACGCTGCGCCGTCCGAACCGCAGCACACGGCAGCCGCAGCCGCCGCACTCGACAGCGGCGACGCATCCGCCGAAGACGACAGCGCCGCGAAGAAGGCTGCGCGTCGCCGCTCTACGGTTCGTGAAAAGGTGAGCTTCGGCGCTCCGGCCACCTCCGAAGCGACGGCGGAACCTGCAGCCGACGTGCAGCCCGAGCCGACCGCTGAGGCCGAGCAGCCCGTAGCAGCCGCGCCTGCGGCAGAAGCCCCGGCCGCCGAGGCAGCGACGCAAGCAGCCGAGCAGCCTGCGCAGGAGCCCTCCTCCACCGCCCCGCGCCGGGTCGGCTGGTGGTCCCGCCGGTTCGGCGCCGGCAATTAAGCCGCCATCAAGACCACCGTTTCCAAAATGCCCGCGCACGCCGCGGGCATTTTCGTTTCAGGCATTGGTCAGGCATTAGTGGTGGGATCAGCGTTCCGCTGCGCGGCATCAGTTTGATCAGCCCTGACGCACCACTCGTGATGCCCGGGCTCGTCCCGGGTATCCACGCCTTGAAGCCGAAATTGCGAGAAAGACGTGGATGGCCGGGACGAGCCCGGCCATGACGAAGTAAGTGGCCAATCGGCCATCGTCTTAAGAGGCCGCGAATTCTCTGCAACTCACGGGCCGCATTCTCGGACTAACAAGCCCCTCAAAACGCAGATGCCCGCGACAAGCGCGGGCACCGACTTAGTCGTTGCAATCGTTGGTTCGAAGTCGTCAGCCGGTGGTAACGGCGGTCTCGACGTCGGACGGATCGATGGTGCGGTTGAGATTGGCGTGCAGGCGGTCGTGGTCGAGTTCGCCTTCCCACCACGACACGAACACCGCGGCAACACCGTTGCCCGTGATGTTGGTCAGGGCGCGGACTTCGCTCATGAACTTGTCGATCGAGAACACGATCGCCATCCCCGGCAGCAGCGCCGGATTGACCGCGGCGAGCGTGCCCGCGAGCGTCACGAAGCCGGCGCCGGTGACGCCGCTGGCGCCCTTCGAGGTCAGCATCGCCACCAACAGGATCGCGACCTGATGGCTGAAGGTCAGTTCGATGCCGAGCGCCTGGGCGATGAACAGCGTCGCCAGCGTCATGTAGATATTGGTGCCGTCGAGGTTGAACGAATAGCCGGTCGGAACCACGAGGCCCACCACCGACTTCGAACAGCCGAGCCGCTCCAGCTTCTCCATCAGCTGCGGCAGCGCGCTTTCCGACGACGAGGTGCCGAGCACGATCAAGAGCTCGTCCTTGATGTAGGCGATGAACTTGAAGATGTTGAATCCGACGAACCGCGCAATCAGTCCGAGCACCAGCACCACGAACAGCGCGGCAGTGGCATAGAACAGCAGCACCAGCCCGAGCAGGTTGCTCAGCGCGGCCGGGCCGTATTTGCCGATGGTGAAGGCCATCGCGCCGAACGCACCGATCGGCGCCGCCTTCATCACGATGGCGATGACGCCGAACACCGCGTGCGCGGCATCGTCGATCACGTCGCGCAGCCGATGGCCGCGCTCGCCCAGCGCCATTAGCGAGAAGCCGAACAGCACCGCAAACAGCAACACCTGCAGGATGTCGCCCTGCGCGAAAGCGCCGACCACGCTATCCGGGATGATGTGCAGCACGAAGTCGACCGCCTTAAGATGGCTGGCCTGATCGACGTATTTCGCCACCGCACCGGCGTCCGGTTTGGCGGCGAGACCGTGGCCGACCTGGAAGATATTGCCGACGATCAGGCCGAGCAGCAGCGCGAAGGACGACACCACTTCGAAATACAACAGCGCCTTGACGCCGACGCGGCCGACCTTGCGGGCGTCCTGGATATGGGCGATGCCTGACACCACGGTGCAGAAGATGATCGGCGCGATCACCATCTTGATCAGCTTGACGAAGCCGTCGCCGAGCGCCTTGATCCATTCGTTGGTGGCAAGGTGCGGCGACAGCCAGCCGACCAGCACGCCGACCACGATCGCGAACAGCACCTGGACGTAAAGCACCTTGTAGAAGGGCTTCGACTTGCCGCGTTGCGGCAGTGCTGGTGCATCGATATGGGTCGTTGCCGACATGGCGATCACTCCACTCGCTTGATGCCTGTCGAACGAAAAGACGTTGCTGGCCGACCGCAGGCAGTCCCGGTCGACCTAGTCGATTGAAGTACGAACCGTCAGCGTTGGCGGTCGACGATGCGGCGCACCGCGGGCAGCAAGGCCGCACCGAGGGCGGACTTGACCAGCGAGCCGGCGAGGAACGGAACCACCCCAACCCACCACGCCTTGGTGAGGCCGAGATCGAGACCGAAGGCGAGCCAGGCGAAGCCGAGCGTCAGAATGGCGAGGTGGCCGGCGAGCATTGCGACGAACAGCTTGGCCACCGAGCGGTCGAAGCCGCGTTCGGCGCACCAGCCGACCAGGACGGCGGCGACCACGAAGCCGGCCAGATAGCCGGCGGTCGGGCCGAGCAGCGGCACCACCCCGCCGACCGGTCCGGCAAACACCGGCAGGCCGGCGGCCCCTTCCGCCAGATAGGCGAGCACGGTCGCGGCGCCGAGCCGCGCGCCATAGGCGGCGCCGATCAGCACCACCACCAGCGTCTGCAGCGTCATCGGAACCAGCGGCAGCGGAAGGTTGAGCTTGGCGGACAGCGCCAGCAGCACCGAGCCGAATGCGATCAAAACCGCGATCCGCAACCAGGCGGAGAATCCGTCCGTGCGCCGCGGCCACAAATCGGCTGCGAGCGCGGTGTGGCCGCCGATCCTGGGCGGCGCGGACGAACCGAGCGGCAAGGGAATTCTCCCGAGAGGAATTAGTCGCGGGAGCCTATAGCGACGAAATGCCGCTCAGATCAAGCAGCGAAATTGCCGATCCAGTCATTCAGACGAAATTATCGTGCAAGCCAGTCCGTGATCCGGCGCACCGCTTCGCGCATGTCGTCGGCCGAACGGGCGTAGGAAAACCGCACGAAGCTCTTGCCGCGGACCGGATCGAAGTCGATGCCCGGGGTCGCGGCCACCCTCGCCTCTTCCAGCATCCGCTTGGTGAAGTCGTAGCTGTCGGCGGTGAAGGCCGACACGTCGGCGTACAGATAGAACGCGCCGTCGGCCGGCAGGAACTCGGTCAAGCCCGCCTTCGGCAGGCCCTCGATCAGAATTGCGCGGTTCTCCTCATAGCCGCGCTTGACCGCTTCCATCTCGTCGCGGCCGTCGAACGCCGCCTCGGCGGCGATCTGCGACAGCGTCGGCACCGAGATCGCCAGATTCTGCTGCAGACGCTCGACCGGCCGCACCAGATTCTCCGGCAGCACCATCCAGCCGACTCGCCAGCCGGTCATGCAGAAGTACTTCGAGAACGAGTTGATCACCACCGCGTTCGGCGACAACTGCGCAGCGGTCACCGCCGGGAACGCGTAGTCGAGACCGTGATAGATCTCGTCGGAAATGAAGCGGATGCCTTCGCTTTCGGCGACCGCGATCAGTTCGGTCAGCGCCTCGCGCGTCATCATCGTGCCGGTCGGATTGGCGGGGCTGCCGACCAGCACGCCCTTCAGCGGCGCCTTGCGGTGCGCCGCGAGCAGCGCTTCGCCGGTCAGCGCATGGCGCGTCTCGCTGTGCGTCTCGATCGGCACTGGCACGCAGCCGAGCGCATTCAGAATGTGACGATACGGCGGATAGCCCGGCACCGTCACCGCGACGCGATCGCCCGGCTCGAACAGCGCCAGGAACGACAGGATGAACGCGCCCGACGATCCAGTGGTGACCACGATGCGGTCCGGATCGACATCGCAGCGATAGGTTTCGCTATAATGCTTCGCGATCCGTGCGCGCAGCGACGGAATCCCAAGCGCGGAGGTGTAGTCGATCCGGCTGCTGTCGAGCGCCGCATGTGCGGCAGCGAGCGCGGCGCGCGGCGCCGGCGCCCACGGCTGTCCGACTTCCATATGAATGACGTGACCGCCGGCCGCTTCGATCCGGTCGGCCGCCGCCATCACGTCCATCACCATGAACGGCGGTACGTCGCTGCGGGCGGACGCGGTCAACAATCCGCGCGCACGTTGTGTCTTGGTCGCATCGAGCATCGAATTCTGCTATCCCCGCGCGGTCTGTTCGGTGAACCCGCTGCGCGCCGCGCCGCTGCCGTCTTGCTGGGCCGACCTGGAGATACCCGGAATTCGATGCTCGGCCAATGCTGAAGGACATTGCAGTTTTCGCCGGACGGCTATGCCCGTCCGCACGCAAGCAGGCGTCGCGGCTGGTCGCGGGGCTCACCGCGCTCGCGCTGGCGATCACGCCGGTTCCCGCGCTGGCGCAGGCTCCCACGCCGAAGGGACCGCCGCTGCTGCGCGACACCGAGACCGAGCAGTTGCTGCGCGACTACACCCGGCCGATCCTGCGCGTCGCCGGGCTGGAGAAACAGAACATCCAGGTCGCGATCATCAACGATCCGACCTTCAACGCCTTCGTCGCCGACGGCCACCGCATCTTCGTCAACTACGGCGCGCTGCTGCAGTCGGAAACGCCGAATCAATTGATCGGCGTGCTGGCGCATGAAACCGGCCACCTCGCCGGCGGCCATCTTTCCAAGCTGCGCACCCAGCTCGCGCAGGCGCAGACGCAGATGATCGTCGCGATGCTGCTCGGCGTCGGCGCGATGGTGGCGGGCGCCAGCGCCGGCCCGAACAGCGGCGCCGCCAATATCGGCGCGGCGGCGATCACCGCGCCGCAGGAAGTGATCCGGCGCAATCTGCTGTCGTATCAGCGCCAGCAGGAAGAGAACGCCGACCGTGCCGCGGTGAAGTTTCTCAACGCCACGCAGCAATCTGCCAAGGGCATGTACGAGACCTTCCAGCGCTTCACCAACGAGAGCCTGTTCGCGGCGCGCGGTGCCGATCCCTATGCGCAATCGCACCCGATGCCGGCCGAGCGCGTCTCAGCGCTCGCCGAACTGGCGCGGACCAGCGCGTATTGGGACAAGAAGGACGATCCGGCGCTGCAGATGCGCCACGACATGATGCGCGCCAAGGTGTCGGGCTTCATGGAGCGGGCCGATACGGTGTACCGCCGCTATCCGGCGTCGAACACCAGCCTGCCGGCGCGCTACGCACGCGCGATCGCCAGCTATCTGCACGGCGACCCGCGCTCGGCACTCGCACAGATCGACGGCCTGATCCAGGCTCAGCCCAACAATCCCTATTTCTACGAGCTACGCGGTCAGGCGCTGCTCGAAGGCGGCAAGCCGGCCGAGGCGATCGCACCGCTGCGCAAGGCGGTGGCGATGACCAACGGCGCGCCGCTGATCCAGATCCTGCTCGGCCAGGCGCTGGTCGCCAGCAACAATAAGGCCTACACCGACGAAGCCATCCAGATCCTGCGCGGCGCGCTCGGCCGCGAGGGCGAAGTGCCGCTCGGTTACAGCCATCTGGCCATGGCCTACGGCCAGAAGGGCAACTACGCCGAGGCCGATCTCGCCTCGGCGCAGGCGGCTTACTTGCGAGGCGATGCCAAGACCGCGCGCGAGCTTGCGGCACGCGCCAAGACCCGATTCCCGGTCGGCTCGCCGGGCTGGGTCAAGGCCGACGACATCGTCGCGGCGAAGATGCCGGGCCAGAAATAGCGTTGCGCGCGTCATTGTCGCGCCGCGGCGGATTGTCCCGTGTGCACGGCTCTGTCACACTCCCGGCGCGGCGATCTTGTCCGCTTGTGTCTCGCGATCGTCCAAGACTCGCGACGGTTGCGTTGAGCGCTCGGCGCTCACCAGCAAACAGCATCGCTGCTCCAACATCGGGAGAAAACATCCATGACCAACTCGACACGGCCCTCGGGCAACAAGCCCCGAAAGTTCATCACGCGTGCGCTGGCGAGCGTTGCGCTGCTGACGATGTACGGTTTGGGGATGATCGCCACCACCGGCGCGGCCATGACGCTGGCCTCGACGCCGGCGCATGCGCAGCGCGGCTGGGGCCGCGGGCGCGGACGTGGATGGGGTCGCGGCCGTGGGCGCGGCTGGGGTGGCCCGGGCGCCGCGGTCGGCATCGGCATCGGCGCGGCGATCGTCGGCGGCGCCATTGCAGCCAGCCAGGCCGAAGCGGCACGGCAGCAGGACTACTGTGCGCGGCGCTTCCGATCGTACAATCCGGCGACCGGCACCTACATCGCCAAGGGCGGCCGCGAGATGCCCTGCCCGTAGCCGTACCGAGATAGGACATTGATCGGGCGACGCATGATCATCATGCATCGCCCGATGCTTTTTGCAGATGCTTTTGCGACGAGTTCCTTGATCCTGCGGTGCGGAATCTCCATTTAGAAGGTCTCCATCCTTCCACGCGCACGACCTCGTTCGGCGCGTAATCCAGCACTCTACAAACGTACAGGAGACCCTACCGATGTCCCTTCATATCGGCGACATTGCCCCCGACTTCACCGCCGACACCACCAAGGGCAAGATTTCGTTCCACGACTTCATCGGCAGCTCCTGGGTCTTCTTCTTCAGCCATCCAGCCGACTTCACCCCGGTCTGCACCACCGAGATGGGCAAGACCGCCAAGCTGGCGCAGCCGTTCGCGTCGCGGAACGTCAAGCCGATCGGCCTGTCGACCGACACCGTGGACGAGCATCTGAAGTGGATCGCGGACGTCAACGACACCCAGCAGACCGACCTGCAATTCCCGATCATCGCCGATCCGGAGCTGAAGGTCGCCAAGCTCTACGACATGATCCATCCGAACCAGAGCGATACCGCTGCGGTGCGTTCGGTGTTCATCATCGATCCGAACAAGAAGATCCGTCTCACCATGACCTACCCGATGAATGTCGGGCGGAACTTCGACGAGATCCTGCGCGTGATCGACGCGTTGCAGTTCGCCGATAAGCACACCGTCGCGGCCCCGGCCGACTGGCGCCCGGGCGACAAGGTCATCATCCCGCTGTCGGTCAAGGGCGAAGCCGCCACCAAGGCGTTCCCGCAGGGCTGGGAAGAACCCCGCCCCTATCTGCGCCTGACCACCATCAAGTAACTCGGCACGCGATCTGACGACGCCGGCGTTCGGTTCTCCCGGGCGCCGGCGTCGTCGCGTCGCACCGGCCTCAGGCCCTGCCTGACCGGATCGTGTTCACAAAAACCGCGTATTTGCCGGGGAAAAGCGCTATGAAACGTCCGAATCCACGCGTCTTTTCCACGACCTGACCCGCCGAAGGGATCCGCCTATGCTGTCGTTCCGCCCGCTCGCCACAGCCCTGCTCGCGCTCGCCATCGTTGGCGCGCCGGCCGTTGCCTCGGCGCAGAAGTTCTCCGACGAGCAGCGGAGCCAGATCGAATCCATCATCAAGGAATATCTGGTGTCGCATCCTGAGGTGCTCGAAGAAGCCTCGGAAGAGCTCGGCAAGCGCCAGGCTGCGGCGCAGGCCGAAAAGCATCAGCAGGCGATCAAGGACAATGCCGACATCATCTACAATTCGCCGCGCGGCGTGACGGTCGGCAACAAGAACGGCGACGTCACCATGGTCGAGTTCTTCGACTACAATTGCGGTTACTGCAAACGCGCGATGACCGACATGATGGAGCTGATGAAGGACGATCCGAACCTGAAGGTCGTTCTGAAGGAATTCCCGGTGCTCGGCCCGCCCTCGGTCGAAGCCGCTCAGGTCGCGATCGCCGTGCGGATGCAGGACCCGACCGGCAAGAAGTATCTCGACTTCCACCAGAAGCTGCTCGGCGGCCGCGGTCAGGCCGACAAGGCGCGCGCGCTCGCGGCCGCGAAGGACGCCGGTCTCGACCCCGCCAAGATCGAGAAGGACATGAACAGCCCGGAAGTGCGCGCCACCATCGAAGAGAGCTTCAAGCTCGCGGAGTCGATGGGCATGAACGGTACGCCGAGCTACGTGATCGGCAAGCAGGTGGTGGTCGGCGCGGTCGGCCTCGACACGCTGCGCCAGAAGATCAACACCGCGCGCTGCGGCAAGGACAAGTGCTGAGCGCGATCGTCGCCTGAGTTAGCATCGCCAGTCGCCGTCTGTTGCGGCGCTGGCGATCTTGCCAAACGATCATGCCGGACGTTTCAGTCCGACCTGCAGCCCGCGCGGCTGCAGAGCCCCTCGATAAACAGCTCGTTGGCGATTTCGAAGACGGTTTCCGTCTCGACGGCCAGATACGAGCGAGCCAGTTTCCTGAGAACCGGAAACTCGGCAGACGGCAGCTCTTCCATTTCCACGACATCGGACTCGCGAGCCGGCCGGACCAGTCCGCAGATCTCTGCCGTGCACAACCCGATCACGCCTGCGTACCAGGCGAGACAGACGGCAGGTGCCTCCGCGTCGGACACACCGGCGTCGACCAGCGCGCGATGAACCATTTCGATATGCGGGAAGTCGGCGACCCCGGTGTTGAGAAATCTCTGCAGCAGCGGAAACGTGTTCGGATAGCGGAGCGCCAGCGCACGATGATCGCGCGCGTGCATCCGAAGCCGATCCTGCCAAGGCAGGTCGTGGCCGACCGGCGAGAGCTTCGCCACCAGTGCGTCCGCCATCGCGCGATACATGCCGTCCTTGTTCTTGAAGTGATAGAGGATCGCCATCGGATCGCAGCCGACTCTGTCGCCGAGTTTGCGCACGCTGAAGGCGGCCTCTCCCACCTCCTCCATCAGACCCACCGCGGTCTCGACGATCGCCTGCTTGGCAAGACCGCGCGGGCCGGAGCTCGCGCGGGTCTTGGTGTTCGATTTCGTGTCTACGGTCGACGTCATTCGGCCCATTCAGGATCACCCGTGAACACAACGGTCAGCCAACGGTTCGGTCCGTCGTCGCCAACCAGATCTCCGATCTCGTCCCGCAACACGTCCCATTCGCCGATCGTGCGCGCCGGCGCATCGGCAGGAACGATGAAGTACAATTCGATCTCCTTCGATCGTCCGACCCGCGCCACGTACGCACGGTAGGAGACGAAGCCGTGCTTGGCGACGAATGCCGCCGCCACCGTGTCCAGGTGCTTCTTCAGATCGACCGGCGTCACCAGAAAGATGTCGGCCAGTGCCTGCCGCACCGTCGAAACCGGCAGCGGAATGATGAGCACGCACACCGCAGCCAGAACCGCCGGATCGATGTAGGGCGAAATCCACTGCCATGATGTCCCCTGCACCGTCAGGCCGATCATGAAGGCGATCAGCAGTGCGGCGCTGATGCCGGCCGACATGATCCAGCCGCGCACGTCGAGGCGAACGAACTCCGATCCGATCTTGCGATTGGCGCGCCATTCCACAGCCGCGATGCCCGCGCAGGCGATCACCGTGACGGCCGCGTAAATCACCGCCGAGCCGAACTCCAGATCACGCCCGCCACTCAGCAGGCTGCCGATCGCCGTGACCAGCGCGTAGAGCGCCGCACTGATCAGCAAGGTGGCGTTCAGCCCGAGCACCATCGGTTCGAGGTGCCAAAGGCCGAACGAAAAGCGCTCTCTGAGCTTGCGCGACAGATGATCCGCCACCGCGTAGGACGTGATCAGGTTGACCACGATCAGCGACAGCAGGCTCATCCCCGCATCGATCAGGGAATACACCCCATCGAACACGATCGAGAACGATCCCGAGAACAGGCCGAAGCCGATGCCGAGAAAAGAGATCACGAATGTCACGGCGATCGAGGTTCTCAACACGCCGCGTTCGTCTGACAGATCAAAAAATGAGAGCAGTCCGCTCATGGTTCGCTCGCAGTCCGAGCCTGACGTCGCGAGTGAGCTCTCGGACACGCGCGTCCGCATCCTATGCAGACGGGTGAAAGACCGGCGGTCCCGCCAAGAGCCTGATTGAGGGTCGCGAAACCTGTCGCGACACCACCGTGAGAAGCTCTCGCAACGCTGTCAGCCGCTGACGGTAGCCAATTTCTACACTGTAGAGATTAGCGAGGCAACCGTACGATGCCGCGCCATCCTGACGCAGGAATGACGGCACCCGCCACCTACCCGATGGCGCGTCAAGTTTATGCGCGGGCATCCGCAGTCGGCCCGCGTCCATCGTGTACGGATGCGAATTGCAGAAGGGTTTAGGACGGAAACTCGGTTTCGGCGACGTCGACACGGTCGGCGTGCAGCGACCATTCCGGCAGCCGCTCCTGTTCGCAGAACCGCTGCTTGGCGAGTTCGATCGCGCCATCGCTGGTTTCAGCGTCGACCTCCAGCAGGCCCTGGCAGATTTCCTCGTGACGGCCGTTCTCGCCGAGGATGCCCTTCATAAATCGCACGATGTAGCGAGCCATGACACCTCCGGTTGGAGTCTCGCGGCGAAGGTGCACGCCTGAATTCGCATCGGCTGGTTCAGGCTGCT
The DNA here is from genome assembly GCF_047501505.1 of Rhodopseudomonas sp. G2_2311. Taxonomy (NCBI): domain Bacteria; kingdom Pseudomonadati; phylum Pseudomonadota; class Alphaproteobacteria; order Hyphomicrobiales; family Nitrobacteraceae; genus Rhodopseudomonas; species Rhodopseudomonas sp. G2_2311. Next base: position 457,725 of record NZ_JAZDRK010000003.1, on the reverse strand, counting down.
GGCCGCGAGCGTTTGGGTCGGGCAATCGCGACCGGATCATTGGGTCGCACGGAGCCTCACGGACCGTCAGACTAGTCCGAACATGACGGTTCGACAAAACAAAACTCCGGGAACGTCAGCGTACGGAACTCCTCATCACCGCGGGAACGGTGCTGCAGGGATGAAGTTGAGGCACGGGCAGGCACATGGGAGAGCCCCAATGAACCATCGCTTGTTGCTGTCAGTCGCCGCCGCCGCACTGATCGCTGGCGGAGCCGCCGCCGACGCGCAGTCGTCATCCTCCGGTAGTTCCAGCGGCAGTGGCGTCGCCGCCACCTCCGCGCCATCGGTCGGACAGTCCACGCCCGCGCCAAGCGGTGCCGGCGCTTCGCAGATGCAGCGCTCCGACTCCGACCGCTCCGGCACTTCGCGCGAAGCCCCGGCGATGGATCGCAGCGCCAACGATGCCACCAAGGGTGTCAGCGATCATGATCGCGACCGCTCCAAGATGAAGGCCGAAGATCGCAACGAGCGAAGCGGCAACCGCAATGCCGACAATGATCGCGATCACGACAGTAAAATGCAGCGCGGTGCCGACAACGACCGCGACCATGACCGCAGCAAGCAACGCGGCGCGGATAACGACCGCGACCGGTCGTCGACCACCACCGGCCAAGCCGGCGCCCGGGCGCAGCTCTCGACCGAGCAGCGCACGAAGATCACCACGGTGATCAAGAACCAGCACATCGAGCCGCAGACCAACGTCAACTTCTCGATCTCGGTCGGCACGCGCGTGCCGCGCGAGGTCCACTTCCATCCGCTGCCAACCGAGATCGTGACGGTCTATCCGGATTGGCGAGGCTACGAGTTCTTCATGGTGCGCGACGAGATCGTGGTGGTGAATCCGCGCACGCTGGAAATCGTCGCTGTCCTCGACATCTGATTCACGCACTCCAACACAGGGGGCGGTCATGGCCGCCCCCTGTGCATTCCCTTAGGTGTCCCGGCACCACGCCGCGGCCTCGATTGCGAACAATTCCTGTCGGTTGCGCAGGCGAACTCGTCCAAAGCATCAGGGAATTCATCCCCTGTTCGAGCCTGTTCAGGCTTCCCCTCAGCCCCGAGGTTACCTATAACGCCCGCGATCAGGTGAATTTCGCCGGATTCCGACAGGCTGTGCGGCGGGTTGTCCCGCTCGGCTGGATCAGATTCGCAAAAATTGCCGGAATTTTCGATGGCTCAGACGATTTACGTGCTGAACGGCCCGAACTTGAATCTGCTCGGGACCCGTGAGCCGGAAATCTACGGTCGCGCCACCTTGGCCGATGTCGAGAAGCTGTGCGCCGAGACCGCCGCCGGTTTCGGTCTGGTCGCCGTCTGCCGTCAGTCCAACCACGAAGGCCAGCTGATCGACTGGATTCATCAGGCGCGCAGCGAAAAGGTGGCTGGCCTCGTGATCAATGCCGGTGGCTACACCCACACCTCGATCGCTCTGCATGACGCCCTTGTCGGCGTGCAGGTCCCGACGGTGGAAGTCCATGTTTCCAACGTATTTGCGCGTGAGGACTTCCGTCACCACTCCTTCATCGCGAAGGCCGCCTTCGCCAGCCTGTGCGGCTTCGGCATCGACGGCTATCGCCTGGCCATCACCGGCCTCGCCGCCAGACTCGGCGCCCGCACCACGGCCTGAGCCCGCCCGTTCACTCAAGACATCTGGATCGACACACCATGGCCCGCCAGCCTGCAGAGAAAACCGCCGCCGAGCCGACCACCGCCCCGGCGACCGACGACAGCAGCCTGATCCGCGAACTCGCGGTGCTGCTGGATGAGACCAACCTGACCGAGATCGAGATCGAACGGGCCGGTCTGCGCGTGCGCGTCGCCCGCAACGTCAGCATCGCCGCAGCGGTACCGGCTGCCTACGCGCCGGCCCCCGCCGCCGGTGGCGCGGCCGCCGCGAAAGACACCTCGTCGGTCGATCTCGCCAAGCATCCGGGCGTCGTCACCTCGCCGATGGTCGGCACCGTGTACTGGGCACCTGAGCCGGGCGCCAAGCCGTTCATCGATGTCGGCAGCCGGGTGTCGGTCGGCGAGACGCTGTTCATCGTCGAGGCGATGAAGACCATGAACCAGATTCCTTCGCCGAAGGCCGGCGTCGTCACCCAGATCCTGGTCGAAGACGGCCAGCCGGTCGAGTTCGGCGAGCCGCTGGTCGTGATCGAGTAAGAGGCGGATCGGACGCAGCGATTAGCGAGTGAAACACGCCGCTTAGCTGCATCTCTTCCACACTCCCTTCGCTACTCGCCACTCGCCTCTTTGGCCTCACAGCGCGGTTAAGCCGATGTTCGATAAAATCCTGATAGCTAATCGCGGCGAGATCGCCCTGCGCGTGCTGCGCGCGTGCAAGGAGCTCGGCATCGCCACGGTCGCGGTCCATTCCACCGCCGACGCCGACGCGATGCACGTCCGCCTCGCCGACGAAAGCGTGTGCATCGGCCCGCCGCAGTCCAAGGACAGCTACCTCAATGTTCCGGCGCTGCTCGCCGCCTGCGAGATCACCGGCGCCGATGCGGTGCATCCGGGCTACGGCTTCCTGTCCGAGAACGCCCGTTTCGCCGAAATCCTCGACGACCATAATCTGCACTTCATCGGCCCCAAGGCCGAGCACATCCGCCTGATGGGTGACAAGATCGAGGCCAAGAAGACCGCCAAGCGGCTCGGCATCCCGGTGGTGCCGGGCTCCGACGGCGCGGTCGGCCCCGACGACGATGCGATGTCGATCGCCAAGGAGATCGGCTTCCCGGTGCTGGTCAAGGCCGCGGCGGGCGGCGGCGGACGCGGCATGAAGGTCGCGCACACCGCCGACGATCTGGCGCTGGCGATCTCCACTGCTGGCAACGAAGCCAAGGCCGCGTTCGGCGACGCCTCGGTGTATCTGGAAAAGTACCTGCAGAAGCCCCGCCACATCGAGATCCAGGTGCTCGGCGATGGCCGTGGCGGCGCGATCCATCTCGGTGAGCGCGACTGCTCGCTGCAGCGCCGGCATCAGAAGGTGTGGGAGGAAAGCCCCTCGCCTGTGATCAGCCCGGAAGCGCGCGCCCGGATCGGCGGCATCTGCGCCAAGGCGATGCAGGAGATGCAGTATCTCGGCGTCGGCACCATCGAATTCCTCTACGAGGACGGCGAGTTCTATTTCATCGAAATGAACACCCGCATCCAGGTCGAGCATCCGGTCACCGAGATGATCACCGGTATCGATCTAGTGCTGGAACAGATCCGGATCGCCGCTGGCGGTGATCTCCCGGTGACCCAGGACGAGATCACCCTCAACGGTCATGCGATCGAGTGCCGGGTCAACGCCGAAAACCCGGTGACCTTCCGGCCGTCGCCCGGCAAGATCTCGCGCTACCATCCGCCCGGCGGCCTCGGCATCCGGATCGATTCAGCGGTGTATCAGGGCTACACCATCCCACCGTATTACGACTCGCTGGTCGGCAAGCTGATCGTCCACGGCAAGACCCGGGGCGAGTGCCTGATGCGGCTGCGCCGCGCGCTCGACGAGATGGTGGTGGACGGCATCGAGACCACCCTGCCGCTGTTCCGCGCCCTGGTGCGTGAGCCGTCGATCATCGATGGCGACTACCACATCCACTGGCTGGAGCAGTACCTCGCCTCGGGCGATCCTGCAGGTTAGCGGCCTAACCTCTTGCAGCGGGTTCGCTTTCCTCGCGAGCCCGCTCGTTCCAGCCGAAACGAACACATCCCAAATTCTCCTGCGTCCCTCGGGAACCTTTCCGCCTCAGCTGCGTTAGAAAGCGTTCTGAGTTCTGCCTTGCGACGCCTGGGGGATGGCTTGCCTGATTTCGTTCGTGCTGGAGGCGCGCGGTGACGCCTGAATCCGCGCGCAAACGCTCGTTTGCCCAGATCACCCTGCTGTCGCTGTCGTTCGCCGTGCTGGTCGCGATCAGCCTCGCCTCGGTGTACTGGCTGCAGAAGGCGCGCGAGGACAACGCCTGGGTCGCCCACACCCTGGAAGTCCAGAACCAGATCGCTCTGGCTCAGTTGCAGCTCCGCCGCGCCGAGAGCGCCGAGCGCGGCTATGTCCTGACCCGCCAGGACGACCTGATCGCCCAGTTCGAGGAAGCTGCATCCGACGTGGTCCCGCGGCTGAAGCGGCTGCGCGATTTCGTCGCCGACAATACCGCTCAGGTCCCCTACATCGATCAGGCGATCGCCTCCGCAACCGCGCGCATCGAACGGTTTCGCCAGGTGATCGCGCTGGCGCAGCAGGACCGGATCGACGAAGCCCGGCAATTGCTGCGCGACATCGATGGCCGCCGCGCCATGGACACCCTCACCTCGTCGCTGACGGCGATGCGGCAGGAGGAAAACCGGCTGTTCTCGGAACGCACCACCGAGGCCGACCGCAGCCAGGCGCTCGCCACCATCATCACCACCACCGGCTCGGGGCTGGTGCTGGTGCTCGCCGGGATGTCTATCTTTCTGGTCCGCCGCTCGGCGCGGGCGCGCGACGAGGCCGAAAATCAGCTGCGCGAGAACAACCTCAACCTCGAATCCACCGTACAGGAACGCACCACCGACCTGCGCGAGGCCAACGAGGAGATCCAGCGCTTCGCCTACATCGTCAGCCACGATCTGCGCTCGCCGCTGGTCAACATCATGGGCTTCACCAGCGAGCTCGAGGAGCTGCGCAGCGACATCTTCCGCCGGATCGCGACGCTGAGCCGCGAAGTCGCCGGCAAGCAGAGCGCGGCCAATGCCGACAGCGACGGCGAGCCGGAGCTCGAACCCGCCGACCGCCAGCTCTCCGAGGATTTCACCGAAGCGCTCGGCTTCATCAAATCCTCGATCGGCAAGATGGACCGGCTGATCAGCGCCATCCTCAATCTCACCCGCGAAGGCCGCCGCCAGTTCCAGCCGGTGCGGATCGACACCCGTGAGTTGATCGAGAACATCGCCTCGACCGTGGCGCATCAGGCCGCCGAGGCCGATGCGCAGATCCGCATCGAGCCGCTGCCGGAGATCGTCAGCGATCGGCTGGCGCTCGAACAGATCTTCTCAAATCTCATCGATAACGCCCTGAAATATCTGAAGAACGGCGTGCCGGGCGACATCGTGATCCGGGGCCGCCAGAAGCTCGGCTTCGTGATCTTCGAAATCACCGACAATGGCCGGGGGATCGATCCCAAGGACCACCAGAGAATCTTTGATCTTTTCCGCCGCGCCGGTACACAGGACCGGCCCGGCCAAGGGATCGGCCTCGCCCATGTGCGAGCGCTGGTCCGACGCCTGGGCGGCACCATGTCGGTGTCATCAGCGCTCGGCGAAGGCTCGACCTTCACCATCACCCTGCCGGCCAAATGGGCGGCGAATAAGAACCAGGAACAGCGCGCATGAGTAACCCAGTCACCATCATCATGATCGAGGACGACGAGGGTCATGCCCGTCTGATCGAGCGGAACATCCGCCGTTCCGGCGTCAACAACGAGATCATCCCGTTCACCTCCGGGACAGCCGCGCTGAATTATCTATTCGGCAGCGACGGCACCGGCATCGAACACAAGCACCGCGCGCTGTTGGTGCTGCTCGACCTCAATCTGCCCGATGCCAGCGGCATCGACATCCTGCGGCGGATCAAGGAGAACGATCATCTCAAGACCACCCCGGTGGTGGTGCTGACGACGACCGACGATGCGCACGAGATCAAGCGCTGCTACGAGCTCGGCTGCAACGTCTACATCACCAAGCCGGTGAACTACGAGAGCTTCGCCAACGCGATCCGCCAACTCGGCCTGTTCTTCTCGGTCATCCAGGTCCCTCAGCCCGACGCTCCATGACAGACGCCAAGCCGACCCTGCTCTATATCGACGACGACGAGGCGCTCGGACGCCTCGTGTCGCGCGGCCTGCAGCGGCAGGGATTCAGCGTCGAACACGTGCTGAGCGGTGAAGCCGGCCTGGAGCGGTTGCGCCAGGGCGGCGTCGACGTGATCGCGCTCGATCAGTACATGCCCGGCCTCGACGGGCTGGAGACGCTGGAGCAGATCCAGGCGATCCCGGATCCGCCGCCCGTGGTGTTCGTCACCGCCTCGCAGGATTCCAAGATCGCCGTCACCGCGCTGAAAGCCGGTGCCGACGATTATCTGGTCAAGGACGCCCAGGGCGAGTTCGTGCCGCTGCTCCAGGTCGCCGCCGATCAGGCACTGAAGCAGGCGATGGTGCGCAAGGCGCGCGACGACGCCGAAGCCGAAGTGCGCGCCTCCCGCGACCGCTACGCTGCGCTCGCTGCCGAACGCGAAATGCTGCTGCGCGAGGTCAACCACCGTGTTGGCAATTCGCTGCAGATCATCGCCTCGCTGCTGCATCTGCAGGCCTCGTCCAGCAAAGAGGAAGAGGTCAAGGCTGCGCTGACCAATGCGATGGGCCGGGTCGCGGCGGTCGCGCAGGTGCACCGCCGGCTCTACACCTCCCACGACCTCAAGAGCGTGATGCTCAACCAGTATCTCGAGGCGCTGCTCGAAGACTTGCGGCGTTCGGCCGAAGGCAACCGGATGTCGCGGCTGACGCTGTCGGCACAGCCGGTAGAGACCGATCCGGACCGCGCCGTGGCGATCGGCATCATCGTCAACGAGCTGGTGATGAACTCCGTCAAATACGCCTACCCCGAGGGCAAGGGCCCGATCCATGTCGAGCTGAAGGCGAGTGGCGACGACCTCGAACTGGTGATCTCCGACGACGGCGTCGGGCTCAACGTCAAAGCCAACCCGCAATCGACCGGCATGGGCCAGCGCATCGTCAGCGCGATGGCCGCCAAGCTCGAAGCCGACGTCGAGCGCGACCCGCAGCACGCCGGCACCCGGATGGTGCTGCGCTTCCGCCGCGTCAACGCCCCTGCCACCCCCGCCCCCGAGCCCGCAGCTTCCTGACCTTGTGCACCCGCCAGGGTGACACCAGCCCGCCTGCGCACTACACAGGCCGCGGGTTCTCCGGCCGGACGAACCGCCGGACCTCACCTGTCTGCCGGCGACCTCTGATCGACCAAAGGCGACGACTTTGCTTCCCTGGATTCAATTGGCCACCGCGAAAGTCCCCGGCGGCGGCGAATTGCGCCTGATGCGGCGCGGCGAGGAGTTCTCGATCCGGCTCGACGCCAACGAGCTGATGAATAGCCGGCTCGGCGGCTCCGAGGAGGCGCTCGCCACCCTCGCCTGTCAGAAGCTCGCCGGCCGGGCTCGTCCGCGCGTCCTGATCGGCGGCCTCGGCATGGGCTTCACGCTGCGCGCCGCGCTGAAGGTGTTCGGGACCGATGCCGTCATCGAGGTCGCCGAACTGGTCCCCGAAGTGATCGACTGGGCCCGCGGCGAGATGGCCGGGCTGTACGGCGACAGCCTGACCGATCCCCGCGTCAGCATCCTGCAGCGCGACGTTGGCGAGCTGATCCGCGCCGGCGCCGGGCGTTATGACGCCATCCTGCTCGACGTCGACAACGGCCCCGAAGGACTGTCGCGGCCCGCCAACGACCAGCTCTACGACAGCCGCGGCCTCTCCGACGCCCGCGCGGCGCTGCGCGGCGGCGGCGTTCTGGCGGTGTGGTCGTCGGGCCCCGACGACAGCTTCACCAAGCGGCTGCGGCGCGGCGATTTCGTCGTCAACGAAGTCCCGGTTCGGGCGGTCGGCAAACGCACCGGCTCGCGGCATTGGATCTGGCTCGCGGTCAAAACCTGACCGGCCAAACGTTGCCGGCGAACATATTGCTTTGCCGGCCGGTGCCCTAAGACCATTGCCGCCTTGCCATTCTGTCGCACCTCGGGCAGCTTCCGCCGCGCCGCCGGCCCAACCGGCTCGGCCGAGCAAATTCGGGAAGATACGCCTTTGAACGCTCACGCCCTCAGCGGCCATAGGTTGCCGTTCGTATCTCGCTGGCGCGCCGCTGCGGCGCAGCCCGACCAGTCCGGCGCGAGGCAGCCGTGACACCGATCCTGATCTTCGGCATCCCGCTCGATTTCATCCTGTTCGCCGCCACCCTGGTCGGGGTCGCGATTTTTCACCGCCATACGTTGCTAATCGCGCTCGCTGGCCTGGTCACCGTGGTCGGCTACAAGCTGGCGTTCGCCGGCTTCAAGACCGGCGTCGGCCTGTCCGGCCTGGCGCTGCACATGCAGCACGAATGGGTCACGCTGGCGAACCTGTTCCTGCTGCTGATGGGCTTTGCGCTGCTGTCGGCGCATTTCGAGAAGAGCGGCATTCCCGACGAGATGCCGGCGCTGCTCCCCGACGACTGGAAAGGCCCGGTGGTACTGCTCGGCCTGGTGTTCGTGCTGTCGAGCTTCCTGGACAACATTGCCGCGGCGCTGATCGGCGGCATGGTGGCGCGGCACGTGTTCCGCGGCCGGGTGCACATCGGTTACCTCGCCGCGATCGTCGCCGCCTCGAATGCCGGCGGCTCCGGCAGCGTGGTCGGCGACACCACCACGACGATGATGTGGATCGCCGGCGTCTCGCCGCTCAGCGTGCTGGAAGCCTATGTGGCGGCGGTGATCGCGCTGGCGCTGTTCGCGGTGCCGGCCTCGATCCAGCAGCAGAAGTTTTCGCCAATCGTGAAGAACGCGCCGAAAGGCCTGCAGATCGAGTGGGTGCGGGTCGGCATCGTCGCCGCGATCCTGATCGCGGCGCTGGCGGCCAACGTCACCGCCAACATGAAATTCCCCGCCCTGCTCGACCACGCGCCGGTGCTCGGCCTGACGGTCTGGGCGGTGATCCTGATCACCGCGCCGCTGCGCCGCCCGGATTGGGAGCTGATGCCCGCGACCTTCAAGGGCACGATCTTCCTGCTCGCGCTGGTGACCGCGGCCTCGCTGATGCCGGTCGAAGAACTGCCCACCGCGAGCTGGCAGACTGCGCTCGGCCTTGGCTTCGTCTCGGCCGGCTTCGACAACATCCCGCTCACCGCGCTGGCGCTGAAGCAGGGTGGCTACGACTGGGGCTTTCTGGCCTATGCGGTCGGCTTCGGCGGCTCGATGATGTGGTTCGGCTCCTCGGCCGGCGTCGCGATCACCAATATGTTCCCGGAAGGAAAGTCGGTGGTGATGTGGCTGCGCCACGGCTGGCACGTCGGCGTCGCCTATTTCATCGCGTTCTTCGCGATGCTGCTGCTGGTCGGCTGGCATCCCGACCTGCCGCACTGAGCCACTGATCGCCCGCTGTTCCCACGGGGTCGCGCGCCGGCATCGTCGTGCTATGCTTTACGCATGGCCTCACGCGACTCCTCCGCCGCTTCCGAGATCACGCCCGACGTGCTGCTGCGCGCCTATGCGTGCGGCATCTTCCCGATGGCCGAGAGCGTCGACGATCCTTCGCTGTTCTGGGTCGAACCGGACATGCGCGGCATCATTCCGCTCGGCGGCTTCCGGGTGTCCTCGCGCCTCGCCCGCACGGTGCGGTCCGACGCGTTCACCGTCACCGTCAATCGCGACTTCAAGGCGGTGATCGACGGCTGCGCCGCGCCGCAGCCGGGGCGCGACGACACCTGGATCAACCGCAGGATTCGTGAGCTTTATATCGGCCTGCACGACATCGGCCATTGCCACAGCGTGGAGGTCTGGCAGGACGGCGATCTCGCCGGCGGCCTCTACGGCGTCAGCCTCGGCCGGGCGTTCTTCGGCGAGAGCATGTTTCACCGCGCCCGCGATGCCTCGAAGGTGGCACTCGTCCACCTCGTCGCGCGTCTGCTCGCCGGCGGCTACACCCTACTCGACACCCAGTTCGTCACGGATCATCTGAAGAGCTTCGGCGCCATCGAAGTGCCGCGGCTGCGCTATCGCTCGCTGCTCGACGACGCGCTCGAAGGCGAAGCTTCGTTCGCGGCGTTGCCGCTCGACCGCCCCGTCACGGGTGCCGAAGCGCTGGCGATCATCGCGCGGACGTAGCGCATTCTGGTACCCACAGCGAACTGTTCAAGACGTGAACCAACGTCTCTCGCATGACGGTCATTGCTTGACCGCTGCAACCCCGTTTCCTACTAATCGAAGGCAGGGCATCTGGGGACTGTCATGCTGAAAAGAACATTGGACCAAACGTCATTGCGTATCTCGCCGGCTCTGCTGGCTGCAGCTGTTGCGATCGCTGTGATCTCTTTTCCAACCCGTTCCGTCGCGCGCGATGGCGTTGCCGTGTTCGGCGCGCTCGCTGGCGTCGCCGCCGCAGCGATCATCGCCAACGGCATCGCGCAGCAACAACAGCCGCGCGTCTATCGGTCTGCGCGTCATCGCCGGCACGTTGCGCACCGGTCGCGTCCGACGCCGTCACAGGCCTCGATGGCGGACCCGTTCGCCGGCGTCGCCGCTTCGAAAACACGTCCGGCCAGGGACTAAGCGTCTGCCGCCGGACAAAGGCACCTCCACCAGAGGCGCAGCCATTCTCCTGCGCGAAGGCCGATGAAGCACACAACATTCGCAGCGCGGCTCGTGTACCCGCCCCGCAAACCTCGTCCGCGGAAGGACATCCTCGCGCGGACGATTGCTGCACTGATGCTGGTCGGATCGATTGCCTGCGCATCGGAGGCCCGCTGCGGCGACCTCAACATCGATAAATCGTTCGGAAAGGTCTCGGGCTGGGACGTCGGATTCAGCAAGAGCGTCGGCGGCTGCCTTGCCGCGGCGACCTATCAGGATCGAACGACGGTCTGGTTCGGCTTCGCAGGCGACAAGCCGAGCGCCTACATCGCCTTCACCAATCCGCGCTGGGCGTCGGTCGAGGTCGACGGCCAGTACGATATGCAACTCGTCATGGGTCGCACCCGGTGGAACGGCGAGTTCATGGGCTTTGAGCGAAGCAATGAGAAGGGTGTGTTCTCGGGCAATCTCAAGACCGAGTTCATGGTGGAGCTGGCCGAATCCGGCGGCGTCGGCGTTTTCCTCAATCGGCGCCGCGTCGCAGCGCTGTCGTTGGATGGCTCGCGACGCGCGCTCGAAGCGGTGTTGTCGTGCCAGAAGGCGTTCATGACGGCGCAGAGCGATACCCGCGACGAGCCTTCAACAGACTCCAAGCCGAAACGCCATACCAAGAGCTCAGGCACTGGCTTCTACGTTTCGGACAGCGGCCATATCGTGACCAATCACCACGTCATCGCCGAGTGTTCGACCATCAACGTGCTGCCTCCAGGCGGAACTGCCGTGAGCGCTACCCTCGTCGCGAAGGACAAGACCAACGATCTTGCGATCCTGAAGACGGCGTCGTCACCGGCTGCGATTCCGGGCCTGCGATCGCAGATGCGGCTCGGCGAAGCCGTTTATGTCTTCGGTTTCCCGCTGACCGGCATCCTGTCGACCTCCGGCAATTTCACCGCCGGCGCAATCACCGCCACGACCGGAATGGAAGACGACACCCGGCTCGCTCAGATCTCGGCGCCGGTTCAGCCGGGCAATAGCGGCGGTCCGCTGCTGGACAAGTATGGCAATGTCATCGGCGTGATCGTCTCGAAGCTCAATGCCTTGAACATCGCCGCCGCGACCAAGGACATTCCACAGAACGTCAACTTTGCGATCAAGACCGGCATCGCGACCAACTTCCTCGATTCCAGCGGTGTAGTTCCGACCGGCAAGGTGAGCACGCGCGAGCTTGCGCCCGAGGCGATCGCCGACCTCGCGAAGATCTTCACTGTTCAGGTGCTCTGCAACTGAGCGGTGATCGCCTGGCGGCCGTCGCAAGGGCTGCCAGTGCGAAAGCAAGCACAGGCTCACGCGCGGCCAACTTTGCTAATCGCGCTCATGCCTTCCCTGCCTGAAGCGGACTACGCCGTTCACGGCCGTTGGCGGCAACGCTGAACCCTCGGCCATCAGCGAAATCGCCGGCTCCGATCTTTCGGAGGCCCGAGCGCGCTTACTGCTGGAAGCCCGGGAATGGCGGCGGCAAGGGGCGTTGCGGGCGCTGGGGCTGCGGCGCTGGCTGCTGCAGCGATGGCGGCGGCGGCAGCGTCTGCTGCGACTGCTGTTGCTGGCGACGGCGCTGTTGTGGCGGCGGCGCGGCCGGCTTCGGCGCGTCCGGCTGGGCACTGGCGACGTTCGAGGTCTCCGGGTCCTTACAGTCGGTCAGCCAGATATCGTAGATCGGGTGCTCGACCGCGTGCAGGCCGGGGCTGGCCGCGAACATCCAGCCCGAGAAGATCCGCTTCACTTCGCCCTGCAGCGTGATCTCGTCGACCTCGACGAAGGCGTCGGTGTTGGCAGCTTCGGTCGACGGCCTCGTGTAGCAGGCGTCGGTCTTCACCCGCAGCGCGCCGAACTGCACGGTCTCGCCGATGTCGGCGTCGAAATTGATGGTACGGCCGGTGATCTTGTCGAGGCCGGCGAAGCTCGCCTTCTTGTTCACGATCTTCTGCGCCGGCGGCTCGGTGACGATCTCGTCGCCCGGCTGCAGCGTCGCCGGGGCCGGCGGCGGATTGGCCTGCGGCGTGCCGCGCGGCTGGCGCTGGCCCGGCGGCAGACCGGGCAGCGGATTGGTCGCGGCCGGCGCGTTGGCGACACCGGCGTTCGGATCCGCCGGCTGCTGAGCGGCCGGCGGCGGGTTCTGCGGAATCACGGTGGAGCCCGGCGGCGGCGGCAACGGCTGCGACTGCACCGGTCCCGGCATCGCCGAGCCCTGCATCGCGCGACCCGGCGCCGGCAGCACCCGCCCCTGCGGCGGCAGATCCGGCACCTCTTCCTCTTCGTCGTCGGCAGGCGGCGGCGCGCCACGCGGCACCGTTCCCGGCGGCCGCGGCGGCGGATCCGAGAAGATGTTGCCGATCTGCGCCTGCGCGGGAGGCGCAAACGCGATCAACGGGGCGACGATCAACGCCGCAAGACCGACTAGGCTCAGGCTTCGGGACATTCCGCGCGGCTTCAATCGACGAATCAGGCTTGCGACATTCTACAGCTTCGGGCCGCTCGCATTGGCCTCCCGGTTAACACGGGGAATACGGCGGGGAAAGGGCGTGGCCGCTCCGGTCGACGCGGCTGGCTATTGCGAGGAACTCCTGAGATATTGGTTTCAAATCCCGGCGGGCCTACCGCCGGCGAATAAGCAGGCCCCGGCTCGAACCGGGAAGCACGAGGAAGCCCCATGCCCGCCAAGCTCGATCCCGACGCCGCTGCCGTTTACAAGGCCTTCCAAGACGCCGGACGCCCGGCTTACGAGACACTCACCGCCGACGAAGCCCGCGCCTACTACTCGGCGGCGCGGCTGGTCAGCAATCCCGATCCGGCCGAAATGGCGTCGGTCCGTTCGATCGCGATCCCCGGCCCGGCCGGCGATATCCCGGCCCGGCTCTACACCCCAAACAAACTCCGCCAGGACGAGGGTCTGGCGCCGGCGCTGGTGTTCTTTCATGGCGGCGGCTGGGTGATCGGCGATCTCGAGACCCACGACGTCGTCTGCCGTGGCATCGCTCAGGATGGCGAACTGCTGGTGATCTCGGTCGACTACCGGCTCGCGCCCGAGCACAAATTCCCCGCGGCCGTCGACGACGCGATCGCCGCGACGCGCTGGATCGCGGACAACGCCAAAAAGCTCGGCATCGATCCAGAACAGCTCAGCGTCGGTGGCGACAGCGCCGGCGGCAACCTCTCCGCGGTGGTCGCGCTGCATGCCCGCGATCACGGCGGCCCCTTGCTCGCCGGTCAGGTGCTGATCTATCCCGCCACCGATTTCTCGATGCGGCATCCGTCGCACAGCGAGCCGGAGACCAGCGTGCTGTTGACGCATTCGGTGATCCGCTGGTTTCGCGATCACTATCTCGGCGGCGCGCAGGATGCCGAGGACTGGCGCGCCTCGCCGGCGCGCGCCGAGACCCTTGCGGGCCTGCCGCCGGCCTTGGTCATCACCGCCGGCGCCGATCCGCTGCGCGACGAAGGCGACGAATACGCCCGCCGCCTCGTCGACGCCGGCGTCCCGCTGGTGCATCGGACCTATCCGGGGCAATTCCACGGCTTCTTCACCATGGGCAAGCTGCTGCCGCAAGCCAACGTCGCGGTGCGCGAGATCGGCGACTGGCTGAAGGCGCTTTAGCCGCAGGCCGGCATTGACCGGCGTCAACGTGACCGCGCTCCAGCCGTCCGAGGATTTGCGGGGTCAACAGGGAGCAGCGGCGCGCGGGCGCCGGTCGTCACGACGGAATGACTGAACTTGCACGCACGCGCTGGGGCGGCCTTGCCGATCACAAGGTCGAGGCCAGCGGTTTCTTCCGAACCGAACAGATCGACGGCGTGTGGTGGTTCATCGATCCTGACGGCGGACGATTTCTGTCCAAGGGCGTGGTCTCGGTACAGTTCGACCATGACAACGTTCAGGGCACGGATCGCCGGCCGTATCGCGAAGCCTGCACGCGCAAATACGGCAGCCGCGAAGCGTGGCGCCGCGTCGCGGCGGACCGCCTCGCCTCCTGGGGCTTCAACACACTCGGCGCCTGGTCTGAGCCGGAGGTCGCAGGCGCCGGCGCCGTGCCCCTCGCCTCCGCCGCCGGCGTCGTCTATGTCGCGACCGCCTTCGGCGAACAGCGCGGCGGCTGGCCGTTGTGCGACATCTTCGATCCGGAGTTCGAGCAGTTCGCCCGCGCGCACGCGCGCAAGGTCTGCACGCCGCAGAGCGACGATCCGCACGTGCTCGGCTGGTTCACCGATAACGAGTTGCCGTGGGGACCGGACTGGCGCGGCGAAAACGAACTGCTGCCGACTATCCTTCGCGCGATGGACGCGCCATTCTCGCGGCGCGCCGCGCTGGCGCTGCTGAAAAACCGCTACGACGGCATCGATCAGTTCAATGCGGCGTGGCAATGCGCTCTCTCATCGTGGGACGATCTCGCCGCCGCGCCGCTGCAGCCGCCGCCGTTCAGCCGCAACTTCTTCACCAACGATCGGGCGCAGGAGCACGATCCGATCGCGCGCGCTTACTTCGCGGATTGCGATGCCTTCGCCGGGCTGCTGGCCGAGCGCTATCTGTCGGTCAGCGCCGCTGCGATCCGTGCGGCCGATCCCAATCACCTCGTGCTCGGCGCTAGGTTCGCCTACGTGCCGCCGCAGGACGTCGTCGAAGCGACCGGCAGATATTGCGACGTAATCAGCGTCAATTGCTACGATCCGCTGCCGGACGCAGTAATCGACGGCTACGCCGAAACCGGGCGGCCGTGCCTGATCGGCGAATACTCGTTCCGCGGCGATGACGCCGGACTCCCCAATACGCACGGCGCCGGACCGCGAATGCCGACCCAGCGGGAGCGCGCTGCGGGTTTCATGCGCTACACCACCGCGGCGCTGCGCCATCCGGCGCTGATCGGCTACCACTGGTTCGTCCACGCCGACCAGCCGGCGCAAGGCCGCTGGGATGGCGAGGACTCCAACTACGGCGTCGTGACGATCGAAGACGAGGTCTATCCCGAGCTGACCCAGGCGATGACGGCGCTCAACGCCGCAGCCGAACGGATTCACGCCGAGACCGCGCAGGTGTTGGCCTGACCCTTGGAGCCGCAGCGATCGTCACGCCGCCTTCGCGGCGCGGCGCAGCGCCTGCGGCGGGTGACCGAAGGCGCGGATGAAGGCGCGGCGCATCCGCTCCGGATCGCCGAAGCCGGTGGCCTGTGCGACCAACTCGATCGCTTCACCTGAAGCCTGCACCCGGCTGCGCGCCACTTCGAGCCGCAGCCGCTCCACCGCCTTCGACGGCGTGGTGCCGGTTTCATCCCGAAACGCGCGGGCGAAATGCCGCGTGCTCATCCCCGCCTGCTCGGCCAATTGCTCGACGGTGAGCGGCGTGTCCAGATGTTCGCGCATCCACGACAGCAGTCCGGCGAACCGCCCGGACGGCGCCTGCAGCTCGATCAACGACGAGAACTGCGACTGACCGCCGGCGCGCCGCTGCGCCACCACCAACTGCCGCGCGACGTCGCGGGCGATCGCATCGGAGTAATCCTCGGCGATGATCGCCAGCGCCAGATCGATGCCGGCGCTGATGCCGGCCGAGGTCCACACCTCGCCGTCGCGCACGAAGATCCGATCCGGCTCCAGCCGAACCTGCGGATAGCGCGTGCGGAAGTCACGACTGCGCCCCCAATGCGTGGTGGCGCGCCGGCCATCGAGCAGTCCGGCTTCGGCCAGCACATAGGCGCCCGAGCAGACACTCGCGATGCGGCGGCCGCGTTTCGCCGCGGCCTTCAGAAACGCTTGCAGCCGTGGACATTGCGCCGCCGCGCGAACCCCTTCACCACCCGCAACGATCAGCGTCCGCATCGCCCGATCATGGCGCAGGCCGCGCGCCAGCAGCTCGGCGCCCGACGAACTACGCACCGCTCCGGCCTCTGCCGCCATCACTCTGATGGCAGGCGCCATCTTCGCGTAGCGTGCGGCGATCTCGAACGCCGCGATCGGCCCTGCGGCATCGAGCAGTTGGAAATCCGGATAGATCAGCACGCCGATCATGAAGCGCCTCGCTGAGGGGTTGTCCGAAAACGAGGGAAATATGCCATTTCGGCCAACAGCCGAGCATGCCAGATTGGCTCCGTCAAGCGCTGATGCGCGCCAGGCCGTTTCACGGAGACCATCATGACCACCACGACCATCGGATTGCTGCTGTTTCCGAACCTGACGCAGCTCGACCTCACCGGGCCGCTGCAGGTGTTCTCGAGGTTGCCGAACGCGAAAGTGTATCTGGTGGCCAAGACAATGGCCCCGGTCACCAGCGACACCGCGCTGATGCTGCCGCCGACCATCGACTTCGGCCGCTGCCCGCAGCTCGATGTCATCTGCGTGCCTGGCGGCGCCGGCACCGACGATCTGGTCAATGACGAGGACACCCTCGCCTTCCTGCGGCAGCAGGCGGAACAGGCGCGCTATCTCACCTCCGTCTGCACCGGCGCGCTGGTGCTCGGCGCGGCGGGCCTGCTGCGCGGCTACCGCGCGACGACGCATTGGTCGGCGCTGGAGGATCTGGCGGCGTTCGGGGCGATTCCGGAGCGGTCGCGGGTCTGCATCGACCGCAATCGCGTCAGCGGTGGCGGAGTGACCGCCGGAATCGATTTTGCGCTGACGCTGGCGGAGCTGCTGGCCGATCGCCCGACCGCGCAGGCGATCCAGTTGATGCTGGAGTACAATCCGGCGCCGCCGTTCAACGCCGGTTCGCCGGACACCGCCCCGCAGGAGGTGGTGGCGCTGCTGAAACAGCGGATGCAGGGGGCGCGTCAGCGCCGTATCGACGCCGTCAAGCGTGCGGCCGATCGGCTGTCACGCGATTGAAGGCGGCGACCTGTCAGGCCGCCGCGGAAGCGAGAAGCCTCAGGCGCCCGGGGTCCAGGGCTGATAGTCGCCGGTCGCCTTCGGCCGGCGGCCGGTCGACAGCGTGGAGCCGGTCGGGCGATGCGCCAACGGCGTGCCGGTCCGGTTCGGCTGATGCGGCTTCATCCACTCGCGCGGCGTGAAGCTCTCCTGGGTCGGCGGCACATCCACAACGTTGTGCAGCCAGCCGTGCCATTCCGGCGGGACGCGGCTCGGCTCGGCATAGCCGTTGTACAGCACCCAGCGCCGCTCGAAGCCCAGCGTCGGGTCGATCTTGCCGCCCTTGGTGCGGAAGTAACGGTTGCCCTGATCGTCGGTGCCGACCAGCTCGCCGAACCGCCAGGTCCACAGCTGGGTGCCGAACGTGAAGCCGTTCCACCAGGTAAAAATCCGCAGCAAAAACAGTTTCATCTCGGCGCATCCTTGGCGGCGACAACAGAGTCCCTGATGCCACCGGCGGGCCCGCTTGTCCAGCCGTTGCGAATGCCTGCGAACAAGCGCCACGGCCAGGTTCCGCAAAATCACCGCAATTCATTCAGCCCTTATACAACTGAATGGGATCAGCTTTCGCCGATAAGCGGCGGAATGGGAACGACGGCGATCCAGCCGGGTTGAGACCGCGGGCGTTCCAAGCCAATCCCGTCGATGGAGCCGATGATGTTGAATTTGAGAACCTTGAGTGCCGTGGCCGCGCTGGCCATCGCCCTTCCCCTGACGGCGACGCCGAGCTTCGCGCAGGGTCCCGCAGTGGCGGGTGGTGGCGGTGGTGGCGCGCCGGCCGGTGGCGGCGGCGGTGGTCCCGCCGTAGCTGGCGGCGGCGGCGGCGGTCCTGCGATGGGGATGGGCCGCGGCGGCGGCGGCGGTCCCGCGTTCGCTGGCGGCGGAATCAGCCGCGGCGGCCTGGCCGGCGCGGCAATCGCCCGTGGAGCCCCAGTCGGCCCGCGAGTCGGAGGTGGCGGTGGTGGCTGGCAAGGCGGCGGCGGATGGCACGGTGGCGGCGGCCGGCATTGGCACGGCGGCGGTTGGCACGGTGGCGGCTGGCGCGGCGGGTATTGGCCGGGTGTCGCCGTTGGCGGTGCCTGGGGAGCCCCTTACTCTTACGGTTATTATGGCGACCCGTATGACTACGGCTACTACGACGAGCCGACCGTAACTGTCGCGCCGGACGACGATGGCGGCGACGCCTACTGCCGGCGTCGGTACAAATCGTACGACCCGGCCTCCGGCACATATCTCGGCTACGACGGCCGCCGGCATCCCTGCCCATAGTAAAACCCTTATCGTCTCGACGAGCGGCGCCTTCACGGGCGCCGCTTTTGTTTGGCACGCTGCAAACCTGCGGCGATCGGACTCACCGAGCGTTGATCGTTTTGCCGTGTTTTCGCCCCCAAATCGCTGCAAGCGAAGTGCCCTCGCCCATGGGGCGCCTTCACTTCCCCCGGCGATACTGCCAGAATCACCGAATCGCCCCCACAGGGAGGCCGCAGCGTTTTGCATCCATCTTCATCATCACAACGCCGCCTGCCCTTCACGGTCGCCCTGAAGGCGTCGACCGCGATCCTGGCGCTCAGCTTGGGCTTTGCGGGATTGATCGAGGCTGCCGACGCCGCCAGCAAGGTGCCGCTGCCGAAGCCGCGACCGCTGGCGCGGAGTGCCGCCCCCAAGAACGTTGCGAAGTCGCTGCCGGCTCCCGATCCTCGCCCCTCGACCAAGCTCCCCGTCACCAGCCCTGCTGCAGCGGTCGAGCCGATGCGTCAGAGGCCGCCCGCCGCAGCGCTGCACAAGCCGGCGACGCGCTCTGCGATCGCTGCGACCGCATCGACTTCCTCCGCCGATGCCGGCGCGCTCGAAAACGTCATCGAACTCGCCCGCAAGAAAAGGGCTGGCGAAGCCACCGAGGTCGCCAACACCATCTCCGATCCCGTCGCGCGCAAGCTTGCCGAATGGGTGATCCTGCGCAGCGAAGACAACGGCGCCAGCGTCGAACGCTATGCGGCGTTCGTGCGCGCCAATCCGAGCTGGCCGTCGCAGAGCTTCCTGCGCCGCCGCGCCGAGGCCGCGCTGTGGGACGATCGGCGCGATGATTCCGCCGTGCTCGCTTACTTCGAAGACGAGCGCCCTTCGACCGGCAAGGGCAAACTGGCGCTGGCACGCGCCCTGCTGGCGCGCGGCGACCGCCGCACCGCCGAGCAACTGGTGCGCGACGCCTGGCGCAACGACACCATGTCGGAGGCGACCGAAACCACCGCGATGGAGTTGTTCGGACCGCTGATCACGCCGAGCGACCACAAAGCGCGGATGGATTCGTTCCTGTACGGCGACGATCTCGGCCCGGCGCTGCGCGCCGCCAAACGCCTCGGCGCCGCTCAGTTGGCGCTCGCGCGGGCGCGGATCGCGGTCGACAAGAAAGCATCGAACGGCAAGGCGCTGCTCGCCGCCGTCCCGTCCGAACTACACCACGACCCAGGCTTTCTGTTCAGCAAGATCCAAGTTCTGCGCCGCGACGACATGATCGCGGAGGCCGGACGGCTGATGCTGACGGTGCCACGCGATCCGGCCCGGCTGCACAATCTCGACGAATGGTGGATCGAGCGCCGGTTGGTCGCGCGCAAGCTGATCGACATCGGCGATTATCGCCTCGCCTATCTGGTGGCGCGCGATGCGGCGACGCCGACAAAGGCGATCTACAAGACCGAGCATGAGTTCACTGCGGGCTGGATCGCGCTGCGGTTCCTGAATGATCCCGCCACCGCCGCGCAGCACTTCGCACGCCTTGGCCGCGACACCACCAACCCCACAGCCCTCGCACGCGCCGGCTATTGGCAGGGCCGCGCCGCGGAAGCAGCCGGGCGCATCCAGGAGGCGCGCGCCGCTTACTCGGCATCGGCGGCGCATTCCACCAGCTATTACGGTCAGTTGTCGCGCGCGAAGCTCGGTCTGGCGCAGCTCGATCTCAACGGTCCGCCATCCGGTGGCCGCAACGCCGACCGGCTTGAGATCGTCCGCGCGGTGAGCCTGCTCTATGCGATCGATGAAGGCGAGATGGCGATTCCGATCTTCGCCGATGTCGGCGAGAACGGCGATGTCGACGCACTGATTGGACTGAGCGAAGTCGCAGAACGGCGCAACGATGCGCGCGCGATGCTACTGGTCGGCAAAGCCGCACTCAATCGCGGTCTGCCGTTCGATCACTACGCCTACCCGGTCAACGGCATTCCGCAGTTCCGCTCGGTAGGCCCCGACGTCGAACGCGCCATCGTCTATGCGATCGCCCGTCAGGAGAGCGCCTTCAATCCGGCCGTCGTCTCGCCCGCCAATGCGTACGGCCTGATGCAGGTGACGCCCGACGCCGGCAAGTACGTTTGCCGCCGCCACGGCTGCACCTTCGATCTACAGCGCCTCAAAACCGATTCGGTTTACAACGCAGCGCTCGGCGCCGCCGAACTCGGCGGCCTGATCGAAGACTATCGCGGCTCCTACATCATGACCTTTGCGGGCTACAACGCCGGCCGCGGCAGCGTCCGCAAATGGGTCGAGCGCTATGGCGATCCGCGCGATCCGAAGGTCGACGCGGTGGATTGGGTCGAGCTGATTCCGTTCGCGGAGACGCGCAACTACGTGCAGCGGATCATCGAAAACTTGCAGGTCTATCGTGCCCGTTTCGGCGGCGGTCACCGTCTGCAGATCGAAGCCGACCTCCGCCGCGGCGCCGGCGTCGGGACCGAATAGCGGCGCTGGCGTGTTGCCGGTCGGCATTTCTTCCAGCGCTTCCTGCTCAGCGGCCCCAACGCATCACAGAGTTTCGAGTTTGCTCCCGGTGATCGCTCTGTCGCGAACTCCGTCGTACTGACGGCATTACCTCGCCGCCTTCCCTTGAGAGAGACGCCGGTGCAAGCATACCCGGTGTCCCGCCAATCGCCGCGGCAGAGACTGAATTCACGCAATCTGCCCGCGACGAGAGACTCCGAATTTGGGCGATAACGAAAAACCCCGGCGGTTGCCCGCCGGGGTTCGTCAGATTCGCGCTTCGAGAAGCGGGGATCAGAAGTTGCGCTGAACGCGGAGGTTGCCGCTCCAGACGCCCTGGTCCTTAAGCTCGTAAGTCTGGTTGGTGGGCTTAGTACCACCAGGGCCGGCCAGAACAACCGTTCCCGAGCTAGCCTGATCCAGATAGGTGTAAAGCACTTCGCCCGAGAAGGTCAGGTTCTTGACCGGAGTCCAGCGAGTAACAGTACCGACCTGAGCAATCCGGAAGTCCGGGTTGCAGTTCGAGCCGGGAGTGTAGGTGACCGAACCGGCGGCCGCACCACCCGCACAGATCAGAGCAGTTGCAGTCCCATTGTAGTCGATCGAGGTGTACGATCCGAACAGCGAGGTCGACCAGTAGGGGTTCCAGTTGTGGTTGAACGCACCACGCACGCCCCAAGCATTGGTCTTCTGAATGCTGCTGCCAACAATGTTGTTCAGACCATCGAACACACCGTCAGCCGCACCCGCGAAGGCAACGCTCTGATAGCCCACGCCCGAGTTGCCATAGATCGCGAACGAGTTCGGGCTCACGCCGCCCAGCACGTAACGGGTCGCGCCGTTCGCGTAGGTCGCGGTAATGTTGATGCTGTCGCCGGGGCCGGTCGGCAGGTTCTTGAGCGACAGAGCGCCCTGGACCGCGTAGCCCCAGGTGTCGCTCGGATGACCGGAGGTCTCAAGCGCCGGGTTGTAGTAGCTGGCGCGAACCTGATGCGCCGCGGCCGAAACCTGGAACAGACCCCAAGCCTGATCGACACGGATCTTGCCGACGATGTCGGGAATCGAGGTGCCGGCGTAGGAGTTGGTGCCGTACACACCAGAAGCCCATCCGGCGTTGAACGTGGACTGCGTTGTCGCGCTCAGGCCCGGGCTAGAAGTATTGTACAGAGCCGACTGCAGGTAGGACGACTGATCTTCGAGCGAGATCGAGGCCGACACGCCGTTGCCGAATTCCGCGGTGTACGACACCTGGTTGATGCCGGTGACGTCGTCGTAGCCGCCGATCAGGAACGAAGTGTTGTTGCCCGGATAGCCGGTCCAGGGAGTGTCGAACTGCGACACCGCCTTACCGAAGGTGAAGCCGGCGAACTGTACAAAGGCGTAGTACACGCCGAGATGACCGTTGGCGACCGTGTCGGTGCCGGTGGTCCAGTTGAAGACCGCATCGAAGTAGGTGCGGACCACGCCGTATTCGGTCGCGGTGCGGGTGTCGATGTTCAGATCCTGGCGAGACCGGAAGATGTAGTCGTTCGACAGGCGGTTCTTCTGGCCAGCGTTGCCGTTCCAGGCCGGCATGTTGAAGGCTGAACCGCCACCGATGGTCACGTCGGCGCGCAGGTAGCCGCCGAGCTTGATGCAGGTATCGGTACCCGGGATGTAGTAGAAGCCCGCGCCGTAGATCGAGCAGACCTTCACGTATTCGACCGCCTTGGCCTTCAACGGGAGATCGGCCGCCTGCGCGCCGCCGACGGCGAGAAGCGCCGCTGCTGAGCCGAGGAACAGGCCCTTAACGATGTTCATGTAAACCTCCAAGTTGCTCTGTCGGGAAGGTTCCGATCCGCAAAGTGCAAGCACCCGCTGTGGTCCCTTAATCCCAGAAACCCGCCTAGCCGCTTCGCGCCTTTGGACACACCCGCTGAACGCGAGGGACTTAAGCGAACCACCTATTACGGGGCGACCTCGGGATGCCCCCCTCCGTCGCACCACGACAATTACCTAACAGTGATGCACAAGCAACAAGGGAGCCATGCTGTGGCCCCGTTTTCGGGAGGGGTGTTGCACAAATAGCACTCACCCGTTTCCGACGGCTGACACAACCATCTGTTTTAATTGCATTTTTTAAATCGAGTGCGGCGGGCAATGCCGCACTGCAACAGTCGGGCCGCGGTGGATGAGCCGCCCGCCAAGCGGCAAATACGCGGTCTGCAAGGGCGGAGCCCTGAGAATCGATTCCTCTGCTGGGACGAATCCGAACGTCTCCGAGACACCGCCGGAGCTGCAAACCGGCAAAATGCAAGCGCCCTGCCCCGCGTCGCGCCGACATTCTCGTGCACAGGCCCAAAGGTCGCGGTGCAATCTTCGCAATCCCGCTTGCGAGCCGCGACCGTGTCGGGCATATCGAGCGCACCGGAGACGTGGCCGAGTGGCTGAAGGCGGCGGTTTGCTAAACCGTTATAGGGTTGTAAAGCCCTATCGAGGGTTCGAATCCCTCCGTCTCCGCCAGTTTTGCGACTGTCCAGACCTGAGACATCGGTGACAGAACGTTCTTAAGACATGGGTGACAACCTCGTGCCGAACGGGTTGTCGATGGTCTGCAAGGTTTTCTGTTCCAGGTCGATGTATCCCAGATCGTATTGCATGAAGCTGACCAGCCAAATGCCGTCGTCGACTTCCTTGATGCCGAGCCGCTGACCGGCCATCACGGTTGAGATGTTGATCTTCTTGCGATGCATGCAGATCCGGCCGCAGGCGGTGACGAGCACATCTTTGTCGTGGAAAGGATAGTCGACCTCCGGCAATCCCGCATAGCGCCGGGGTGATGGTGCGTAGAGGTCTGCGGGGGTCCGCATGGCGAGCGCTTCGTGCGGGCGCTCGGTGTTGAACTCGCTGACGAAGGCGTCGAATCGCTGCTGTTGTTGCAGGAAGTTGGCGCCCGGCGGGCGGGTCGTTTGCTGCTTCAAGGTCAGATGCATGCGCTCGTGGCGGCCGTTCTGCTGCGGGTGCCCGGGCCTGATCCGCTCGATGGCGATGCCGAGCCGCAGCCACCAGACTGACAGTTTTGACAGGTTGTAGAGGCCGTTGGGACTGGCGAAGGGGAGCCCGTTGTCGCTCCTGATCGCGACCGGTAGGCCGCTCTGGGTGAAGAGGTTTTGAAAAGCCTGAACCACGCCGGCCTCGCGGGTCGATTCAAGCGCTTCGCACCACAACAGATAGCGCGCGGCCTGATCGGTGACCGTCAGGGGGGAGCAATAGTGGCCGTTGCCGAGCTTGAACTCGCCCTTGAAGTCGACGCACCACAGATCGTTCGGCCGGATGGCTTCGGACAGCGGCGTGCCCTCCGCCCGGTTGCGGCGCCTGCGGGCGTGTGCCACCAGCCCGTGCCGATCGAGCACCGCGTGGACGGTGCTCCTGGCCGGCACGCGGACCTCGCCGGCGAGCCTTTTGATCAGCAGCTCCCTGATCTTGCGGGCACCCCAGTACGGCTTCTCCTTCTTGCAGGCGACGATCAGCCGTTCCACCGCATCGGGGAGCTGGTTGGCGTAGCGCACCGGCCGCCGCGAGCGATCGGTCAGCGCGTCGAGCCCTTCGTCCTTGTAGCGATTGAACAGCTTATAGCCAGTCTTGCGGGAAATCCCGAACTCCCGGCACACCTCGCTCATGCCCTCGCCCTCGAGCAGGCGAGCCACGAACCGTAACCGTTCCTCCATCTCCGAACACCTTCTCCACGGCATCCACACCTCCCGCCAAAACGCGAAAAGTGTTACCCATGTCTCCGGTACGGACTGTCACCTATCTCTCAGGTCGCTCAGACGCCTGCCGAGTCGCGCCTCCACCGAGACAAAGGCCCTGTTTGGGTTTTGCGGCGATCGCACCAACGTTTTTCGATCACACCGCCCCGCAAACTCCTCTGCCTATTGTACCCGTTTCAGGCGTCGAGCTGCCCGAGATGCGCGGTGAGTTCCAAGACTGCCACAACGGCATTCACGGTCTCGAAATAGCTGTGCCATCCGGACGCTGAGATGCTGGCCATCAGGGCATCGAGGGATTCGCGGTCAGGCGCACACCAGACGGCGAACAAGCGTTGCTGCGCACTGTGCGGTGTCGCTGCTCCTTCCGCACATCAAGACTGGTCAGCCGAACGCAGCACCCGATCGCGATCCTCTGCGTTGCGCTCGCCTGGCAATGCGCGAGCCATTCATCGACAACGTGGTGCACCCAACCGGGCCTCGTCTCGGCGGCATCGTTGAGCCTGTTGCCGACTGAATCCTGCACATAGACCAACGGGTCAGCTCGAAGCGGATCGAGCAGCACGCGGCCAGGCTCAGGATTGGCCTTGAATGCCGCGATATGTTTGCGCCAGACACGCGGCGCCGTGTCGCCTCACTGGGGAAGCGGCGGATGCGGTCGGAAGGATCGGCCGCCCAGTCCGATAAGATCGCGAAAGCATCGTCCAGACGATCAGCGATCGCAGGACGCACCGCAAACCATGCCCATTCGCGAACGCCGAAATGCGGATCGTCGGCGAAGGGCGAATGGCCGCCAGCCGCTCCCGCAGGCTCATATCCTGCGCTCCAATGATGAAGCAGCCCCAGCCGCGCACAGTGTCGCTGAGATGATGGCGCGCTCTCTTGATCACAGCCGGTCCGTGCCACCCCACCAGCAGATCGCCCAAAGCCGCCATGCGCGCCGAAATGCCGAGACGGTCACCGCATCGACGTTCGCCGAGGCGCAATCGGGACTTTCGGGAAGGACGGATCGGCACAGGATCAGAGGATCGACCGCCCACACTTCGGCAAGGGTGGCAGCTTCAGCTTGCCCGCCATTCAATGCAGCAGCGCGGTCGTCATCACTTGCAATTCGCTTCTGACCCACCCACGCGCACCGTTCGTCGCTGTCGCTTCGCGTGCCTACCGACATCCGGGTGACTAACAAGTGTCATCGGAGTGTCAGATCGCGGGGAGAGTATCGCGCCATTAAATAAAATGGGGCGTAGCGTGACCGATTTCACCATCAATCAAGCAATCGACGACAACGGGCCACTTCAGCCGGCCGGTCGGCCGAACCTGGACAAAGGCTTCAATCCACTGACGATGATCCTGTTCTTCGGGGTCCTCGGTGTCGGCATTCTGTTCGTGGCCTACAGCATCTATGTCGACGTCGAAGCGACCGGCGTCCGCGTCACGACGTATCTGCCATATCTGCTGCTGCTGGTGGCGCTGCTGATCGCGCTGGGCTTCGAGTTCGTCAACGGCTTCCACGACACTGCCAACGCGGTCGCGACCGTGATCTACACCCACTCGCTGCCCGCCGAAGTTGCGGTCGTGTGGTCGGGCGTGTTCAACTTCCTCGGTGTGCTGACCTCCACCGGTGCGGTGGCGTTCGGCATCGTCTCGCTGCTCCCGGTCGAACTGATCTTGCAAGTCGGATCAAGCGCCGGCTTCGCGATGGTGTTCGCGCTGCTGATCGCCGCGATCCTATGGAATCTCGGCACCTGGTACTTCGGCCTCCCCGCCTCGAGCTCGCACACCTTGATCGGCTCGATCATCGGCGTCGGCGTCGCCAATGCGCTGATGCGCGGCCGCGACGGCACTTCGGGTGTAGACTGGGGCAAGGCTACCGAAATCGGCTACGCGCTGCTGCTGTCGCCGCTGGTCGGCTTCGTCTGCGCCGCGATCCTGCTGTTGCTGCTCAAGCTGGTGGTGCGCAATCCGAAGCTGTACTCCGCGCCGGAAGGCAACGCGCCGCCGCCGTGGTGGATCCGCGGCCTGCTGATCCTCACGTGCACCGGCGTCAGCTTCGCCCACGGCTCCAACGACGGGCAGAAAGGCATGGGCCTGATCATGCTGATCCTGATCGGCACGGTGCCGACCGCCTACGCGCTCAACCGTGCGCTGCCGGATTCCCAGGTCGCGCATTTCGAGCAGACCTCGGCGGCCGCCTCGGCCGTGATCGCGGCGAAAGGCGCCGGCTACAGCATCATCGGCGATCCCCGCCCCGCGGTGACGCAATACGTGTCGCAGCACAAGATCAGCGAAGGCACCTACCCGTCGCTGGCGGTGCTGGTGAGGGATATCGGCGAGCAGGTGCAGCGCTACGGCTCGCTCAGCAAAGTGCCGGCCGAGTCCGTCGGCAATACCCGCAACGACATGTATCTGGCGTCCGAGGCGATCCGCTTCCTGATGAAGGATAAGGAAAGCGACCTCAGCAAGGACGATGTTGCCAAGCTCAACGCCTACAAAGGCTCGCTCGATAGCGCGACCAAGTTCATTCCGAACTGGGTCAAGGTCGCGGTTGCGATCGCGCTCGGCCTTGGCACGATGATCGGCTGGAAGCGCATCGTCATCACCGTCGGCGAGAAGATCGGCAAGTCACATCTGACCTACGCGCAGGGTGCCTCCGCCGAGCTGGTGGCTGCCTCGACCATCGGCGCGGCCGACATGTTCGGCCTGCCGGTTTCGACCACCCACGTGCTGTCGTCGGGTGTCGCCGGCACGATGGCGGCCAACGGCTCGGGCCTGCAGATGGCCACGATCCGCAACCTGCTGATGGCCTGGGTGCTGACGCTGCCGGCCGCCATCCTGCTGTCGGCGACGCTGTACGTGCTGCTGTCGCGAGTGCTCTGAGCCTGCAACGCGTTCGCGATGACGACCGCCGCCGTCGTCCGGACGCAGCTCCGTAAAAAAGACGCCGCTCCGGCAGAGCCGGAACGGCGTCAGGAGGGAGAGAGATCGCGGCGCGCTGGTTACGGCGCGCCGTTGGCTATTGTGGCGCGGCGCTGATCACCAGGTGGCGTCGAGGCCGAGCAGACCGAGGATCTGGCGGCGCAGGTCGGCCAGATATGGATCGCCGCGGTGGCGCGGATACGGTGCCTCGACGGCGATGTCGGCCTTCAGCTTGGCGGGACGCTCGCTGAACACCACCACCCGCTGCGCCAGGAACAGCGCCTCTTCAACGTCGTGGGTCACCAGCAGCGTCGTGAAGCCCTGCCGCTGCCACAGCGACACGATTTCGGTCTGCATGCTGAGCCGGGTCAGCGAGTCGAGTTTGCCGAGCGGCTCGTCGAGCACCAGGATGTCCGGATCGTTGACCAGCGCTCGGGCCAGCGACACACGCTGCGCCATGCCGCCGGAAAGCTGGTGCGGATAGGCGTTGGCAAAGCCGCTGAGCCCGACCAGCGCCAGCGCCGCATCGACGCGGTGACGCTCGCTCTTGAGGATGCCCTGCGCCTCCAGCCCGAGCGCCACGTTCTTCCACACCGTCCGCCACGGAAATAGCGTCGGATCCTGGAACACCACTACCCGCGACGGATGCGGCCCAGTGATGACCCGGCCATCTTCGAGCAGCCTTCCGGCGCGCGGCGGCTCGAGCCCCGCCACCAGCCGCAGCAGCGTGGACTTGCCGCAGCCCGACGGCCCGAGCAGCGCGACGAACTCGCCGGGCTTGGCGCTCAGCGTGACGTGATCGAGCACCGGCAGTTCGTTGCCGTCGATGTCGAAGTGGTGGCTGACGTCGACGACGTCGAGCGCGGCGCCGGCGGCCTGAGGCGGCTGCTTCAATGCGACGGCGCTCACCATTTCACCACACCCTTCTGCCAGACCAGCAAGCGGTCACGGACCTTGAACAACGCCGTGATGGCGCCCGAGCACAGCAGCGACATCACCAGCAGCGCCGCATACATGTTGGCGTACGCCGCCCAGCCCTGCGCCCATTGCAGGTACCAGCCGAGGCCGGACTTCACGCCCATCATCTCCGCCACCACCAGCACCGCGAACGAGGCGCCGAGGCCCATGAACAGGCCGACGAAGACGTGCGGCAGCGCAGCCGGGATCGCGACCTTGAACACCAGGAATGCCGGCTTAGCGCCGAGCGTGCGTGCGACGTCGTAGTAGGCGTTCGACACGCTGGCAACGCCCGACCAAGTCAGCACCGTCACCGGGAAACCGGTGGCGAGCGCGATCAGGAAGGTCGAAGCACTCCAGCTCGACGGGAAGGCGAAGAACGCGATCGGCAGCCAGGCGGTCGCCGGCAGCGGGCCGATGAACCGCAGCACCGGATGCACCCAATAGCCGACCGCACGCGACCAACCGATCGACACGCCGGTGACGAAGCCGACCGCGGCGCCGATCAGATAGCCGCCGAGCTGCAGCTTGATCGATGCGAACACGCTGTCGAACAGCTTGACGAAGTCGTCGGTATAGACCTCGACGATCGCCTGCGGCGGCGGGAAGAACGGCAGCGGCAGCACGCCGAGCTTGGCGGTCAGAACCTCCCACAGCGCGAGCACCACGCCGAGCAGCAGCAGCCACGGCGACCGCCGCTGCAAGGACTCGCCGACCCGCTGCGACCAAAACCCGGCCACTGCCGCGATCGCGATCACGCCGCCGAACACGAAGGCGGCGATCGCCACCTCCTTGGTGCGCGTCCAATCGCCGATATCTTCCCGCCACAGGCAGGACAGACCGAACGCGATCCAGCCGAGGCTGGCGGCGAAGCCGACGAAATGCCCGCGCAACGCGCGAAGCAGCGACGGCGTGCGGGACGCAAGTCGCGTCCCGACGTCGATATCGAGCGTCTCAGACGCGGAATACGTCGGCATAGATCTTTTCCGCAAATTTGCTGGTATCGGTCGAGGGCTTGATCACCGAGACGGCCTTGAGGTCGTCGGCGTAGAGCTTCAGCTCGTTCTTGAGCTGAGCGCCGATCGGGTGGTGATCATGAGTGTGATACTTGATCAGCGCCTGGATATCCTCTTCGGTGACGATCTTCGGCGCGTAAGGCAGGAACGACTTCGCCGCCTTCTCCGGATTCTTCGACGAGAACTCGGCCGCGTCGAGCAGCGCCTGCGTCAGCGCGCGCGCCACCTGCGGCTCTTCGCGGATCAAGCTGCCGCGAACGCCGACGATGCAGCAGCTCACATTGCGATAGATGCCGTCGAGATTGGAGCCGATCTCCTTGAACTCGCCGTCCTTGAGGAACGCGTGCGCCAGCGGGTCGGATGCCAGGGCCGCCTGTGCCTCGCCCTTCTCCACTGCGAGCCGAACCAGGTTGGCCGGATACTGCTTCCACTCGAGATCCTTGGTCGGATCGATGCCGGCCTTGGCGAGCTGGATCGAGAAGAAGTTCTTGCCCGGGCCGGCCTGATCGTCGATCGCCACGACCTTGCCCTTGAGATCGGTGACCTTGCTGATCTCCGATTTGGTCGGCGCGATCGCACGCAGGCAGCCGCCATGGGTGCCAGCGACGATCTTGACGTCGAACCCCTGCTCCAGCGGCTTCAGCCAGCGCAGCGCCATGCCGACGCCGGCGTCGCTCTTGCCGGTGGCGATCGCTTCGAGCAACTGATCGGTTGAACCAGAGAAGTTCACCAGTTCGACGTCGAGATTCTGCTTCTTGAAGAAGTCGTAGTCGACCGCGACCGGCACCTGCACCGAGCACACCGAAGTGGCGTTCCACGACAGCTTCACCTTGCGCGGCGCGCCGGTCAGCGGCGTTGCTTCACCGGAGGTCCGGCAGATCGGCGTATCCGACAGATCGTAGCCGATCGGACGGGCGGGAAATGCCTGAAGGCCGAAGGCGCCCGCCGGCGCCGCAATAACGCCCGACGCCGCGCCCAGCAGCACGGAACGCCGGCTGATCCACCGGCCTTTTTCTTGGTTGCTCATGAATGTCCTCTTCGCTTTCAGGGCTCGGGCCGCATCCGTTGCGGCAACTATCAGCAAGCTGGTTCGGCCAATTTCGGCCACTCTCGCTGATGAGATTCAGAGCTCACATGATCGAGGTGCGCCGGTATCCGGTCAATGAAACACGATTTCAAATGACCCGCCTAACAGAGAACATCACGGGCGTCGTGCAGGCAGGGACAGCGAAGCGACCCTCACGGAGAATGATGTTCTCAATGACGCCGCCTGCACAGCAGGATCATCTCTGGCCGAACACCCGCTTTGATGAACAGAGTCGCACGGAGTGTTGTCACGGTATGCCGGATCAAGTGGACGCGAACTACACGCCCTTGAACGCCGGCGCCCGCTTTTCGAAGAACGCGGCGATGCCTTCGCGGTAGTCGTCCGCGGTGTTGACCGCCTCGACGGTGGCGCGGGTGATTGCGGCAGCCTCGGACGGCCCCTTCGGCAGGGTCGCGCCGACGAACCCTTTGAGCAGCTTCACCACCAACGGCGCATTGGCGGCAATCTCGGCCGCGAACTGACGCGCGACTGTGAGCTGGTCGCCATTCGGCACCACGCGATTGACCAGCCCGATCTCGTAGGCCCGATGCGCGTCGATCGAACCGCCGACCAGCAGCAGCTCCATCGCGATCTTGTGCGGGATGCGCGCCGCCAGCGAACTGATCAGGCCGCCGCTATAGCCGACCTTGGCTTCCGGATAGGACAGCACGGTGTTGTCGGCGGCGATCGCCAGATCGGCAAACTGCACCAGCACGAGACCGCCGCCGACCACAAGGCCGCCGATCGCCGCGACGATCGGCTTGTCGACTGGAACGCCGACGCCCGGCACCGCCCGCCAGAAATCATGCGGGATGTCTTTCAGATTGGCTCCGGCGCTGAAGGCTCGGTCGCCGCTCGCCGTCAGGATCGCGACGTGGTCGCTGCCAGCATTGAACCGCTTCCACGCGGCATTCAGGCCCTCCACCACCGAATGGTCGATGACGTTGTGTTTGTCCGCCCGGTTGATGGTGATCTCGGCGATCCCATTGCGGGACTCGTACAGTACGCTCGACATCGGCGTTTCCTCTTGTCTTGCTCAGTTCGCCGCCTGGCTGGCGATCTCGATCAGCTTGGTCTTCTGGCCCGAGCGCGGCAGACTGCCGTGCGGCAGGATGTCGACCACGGGACGGAACGTCAGCAGTTCGCGAACGCGGTGCTCGATGTCGCCGGCGAGATCCGCCCACGCCGCCTCCGGCAGATCGGGCGCGGCTTCGATCGCGAGCCGAAGCGGCGGCTCGACCTTCGGCGGCGGCCGGTCGAGCCTGATGCGCAGCTCACCCGAGACCCGCGGCTGGAACTGCAGCACGACGTTCTGGATCGCCGCCGGGTACACTTTGACGCCCTTGATCGCCAGCATGTCGTCGACACGACCGACCACCTCCATCCGCGTGCCGAACGCCCCGCAACCGGGGCAGGTGCCGACATGGATCTTGAGGATGTCACCGGTGGCGTAGCGAAACGCCGGCGCGGCCTGATAGTCGAGCCCGGTATGGATCGCCTCGCCGACCGCGCCATCTGTCAGCGGGATCGGCTGCTTGGTGGCCGGATCGATCAGATCGTAGCGGAAGCAGGTGTCGTCGCTGAGATAGTGCATGCCGTGATAGTCAGGGCTTGCACAGGACAGGGCGGCGTTGTGCCAGGCGCCGCCCATGAAATCGAACACCTCGGCACCGAACTCCTCGCGCACCCGCTGGCGGAACGCCGGAAGCCCCGCCCCTGGCTCGCCGGCGCACAGCACCCGCTTGATCCCAAGCGCCGCGACCGGCTTGCCGATTTCCTTCGGCGCGCGCTCGATCAGCTGATTGACCATCGACGGCGTTGCAAACAGCGCGGTCGGCCGGGTGAACTCGATGTAGCGCAGAATCTTCGGCACACCGGCCTCGGCGCCGAGCGCGACCGGACGCGCACCGTAGGCCTCCAGCGCCTGCACATAGGTCACCCCGGCGAGCCACAGCGACAAGCCGAATGCGTGGAATGTGGTGTCGCCCGGGCGGATGCCGGCTTGCGCGAACAGCCGGCCGAGCACGCGATGCGAGATTTCGAGATCGCGCGGGCTGAACACATAGAACGTCGGCTGGCCGGTCGTGCCCGAAGTTGCGGCCAGATGCACCGCCTGGTCGAGCGGCACGGTCAGATGCAGGCCGAACGGATGGCCGTAGCGCGCCAGCGACTCCTCCTGCGACTGGCGGTGGCTGACCTTGTCCAGCATCGCCGGCAGGCGGCGGAAATCGTCGAGCGAGCGGATGTCATCCGGCGACGACACGCCCGCCGCGATCAGCTTCGGCCGGAAATAATCGACATTGCTCCAGACGTGCCGGATCTGCTGCTTCAGTTTTTCAAAGCGGTGACGGCCAAGCGCGGCCTGGTATTCGGCCGGATCGCGGCTGTCGATGGCGAGCGGATTGTTGGGATCGGTCATGCTTGCAGTTCCGGAGTACGAGCGTCGGCGAGGATGAGATCGGAGGCGCGTTCGGCGATCATGATCGTCGGCGCATTGGTGTTGCCGGATACCAGCGTCGGCATCACCGAGGCATCGACCACGCGCAGGCATGACACGCCGCGCACCCGCAGCTCGCTGTCCACCACGGCTGAAGCGTCCGTGCCCATCTTGCAGGTGCCGACCGGGTGATACAGCGTCTTGCCGGTCTGCCGCGCGAACTCCAGCAGCTCTGCATCGCTACCGCCACTGACGCCTGGCAGACGCTCGCGGACGACATCGGCGAGCGCTGGCTGCGCCGCGATCTTGCGGGCGAACCGCAGCCCTTCGAGCAGGACCCGCTTGTCGTGGTCGTCGGTCAGATAGCGCGGCCGAATGGCCGGCGCCGCCAGCGGATCGCGCTGGCTGATTTGAATGGTGCCGCGGCTGTGCGGGCGAAGCTGGCACACGCCGCAGGTCAGGCCCGGCTCTCGCTCCACCTCTCCGGTTTCGAAATTGAAGGTTGCCGGCATCACGTGGAATTGGATGTCGGGATGGTCCGGATCAGTTGTGGTCGGCAGGAACACGTTGATCTGCGACGCGCTCAGCGTCAGCAGTCCCTGACGCGAAGCCGCGTAGCGCAACACTTCGCGCACCAGCCGCCAGCCGCGCGCCGTCTCATTGAAACTGCCGAGCCGCCTGACGTCGTAGATCAGGCTGACCATATAATGGTCCTGCAGATTGCGCCCGACCCCCGGCAGATGGCCGACGACCTCGATCCCCAGCCCGCGCAGATGATCGGCATCGCCGAGTCCCGAATGCTGCAGCAACGCCGGGCTGGCGACAGCACCGGCCGCGACGATCACCTCGCGGCGCGCCGTATAGGTCTCGACCCGGCCGCCGCGCACCACGGCAACGCCGGTCGCGCGGCGCCCCTTGAAGATTAGGCTGGTGGCATGCGCTCCAGTGACGACCTCAAGATTGCCACGCGAACGCGCCGGCTTCAGATAAGCATTGGCGGTGCTGGCGCGCAGCCCGTTGCGCACCGTGAGCTGGAAATAACCTGCGCCCGCCTGAACGTCGCGATTGAAATCGTCCCGCGCGGCGAGGCCCGCCTGCTCGGCTGCGGTGACATAAGCATCCGACAGCGGATGCCGAATGGTCGGATCGGATACGCCGAGCGGCCCGCCGACGCCGTGAAACTCATCGGCGCCGCGTACCTGATCCTCGGCCTTGCGGAAGCAAGGCAACACATCATCCCAGCCCCAGCCGGGATTGCCGAGGTCGCGCCACTCGTCATAGTCGCGCGCCTGCCCGCGGATGTAGAGCAGCCCGTTGATCGCCGAACTGCCGCCCAGCACCTTGCCGCGCGGCCATAGCATCGGCCGGTTGCCGCTCGAAGCCTCCGGCTCGATCCGGTACAGCCAGTTGCCGCGTGGATGCGCGCGATTCCAAACATACCCGACCGGCAGATGAAATGACGGGTGCCGTCCCTGCCCGCCGGCTTCCAAAAGCACGACGCGATTGCGGCCATCGGCACTCAGCCGGTTGGCGAGCACGCAGCCCGCGCTGCCGCCGCCGACGATGACGTAGTCGAACTCGTTGCTCATTGGCGCGAACCGAGCAACAGCGAGACGGCCGCGGCACGAACGAGGTTCGGTCGCGGTGAAGAAAGAGAATGGGACACAGGTGAGGCTCTCAATACGCGTGCGCCGCTCACAGTCATGCAAACAGCGCGTCAGGCCCCACACTGGCGCCGCCCATCAACGAGGGTCAATACGCGCGGCGATCTTTAGAAAATCATCTTTCGAGCCGCGACGATCGCGGCAACTTTGAACTGCGATCGCGATCGAATGAAGATGATAACTCCGCCTCCGCTCGCCTGCCGTTCTCGTCACGATCGACTCTCGCATCGGCCGCGCACGTGGGCTCTGCGAACACCGAGGTAATAGGTCACCCTCAGCCATGTGATTCAGTCCAAGCAACGTCACGCGACGTAATGGTCCTGTTTCACATCCGCGGCACAACGCAGCCTCGCTGTTCTCTGCTGCGCCGATAAATAAGAACTTGCTTCGCCTTGTTGCATCGCACCCCACCACGCTAGGCTGATCGTCAGCGGCAATGCTGCGGGCGCGAGACATCTCGCCACGCGCTGCCTTCACCTCTCTCCTGGGACCACATCATGACTGTTCTGAAGACCGCCGCGCGCACGCTCGGCCTGATCGCGGCGTTGGGCGCGCTGACCTCCATCGCCATCGCCGATGCAGCCAAGGGCCCGCTGCGGGTCGGCACCAATGCCGGCTTCGCCCCACCGATCGAAGCCGCCGTGGCGGTCGCCAAGGCGCAAGGTCTGGACGTCAAGCTGATCGAGTTCACCGATCCGGTGACGCCGAACACCTCTCTGGCGAACGGCGAAATCGACCTCAACTATTTCCAGCACAAGCCGTTCTTGGATGTCGTCAAGGCCGCACGCGGCTTCGACCTCGAGCCGGTCGGCATCGGCATCGCCAATAAGACCGGGCTGTTCTCCAAGAAGTACAAGAGTCTGGACGAGCTGCCGGTCCGCGCCCGTGTCGCGCTCGCCGGCGATCCGTTCAATTTCGGCCGCGGCCTCGAATTGCTGGAGGCGGCCGGGCTGATCAAGCTGAAGCCGGACCATGGCCCTCAGGTCAATGTCGACGCGGTGATCGACAATCCGAAGAAGCTGAAATTCCTGGAGATCGACTTCCACCAGCTGCCGCAGTCGCTCAACGAGGTCGACTTGGCGCACGGCTATACCCACTTCCTGAAGGCGTCCGGCGTGATCGATCCGCACGCCGCGCTGTTTTGGGAGCCGATCAATCCGCGGTACGGCATCGTCTTCGTGGCGCAGCCGAAGAACAAGGACGATCCGCGGATCGCGCAGTTCATCAAAATCTACCAGACCGCTCCCGAAGTGCGCGCAGTGCTCGACAAGCAGTATGGCGACCTCTACGTCCGGCTTTGGGAACGTGAGTGATGGACGCCCTCACCGACGCTGGCGCCGGCCCCGGCGTCGGCATCGCCCCTCGGAGCCGTGTCCAGACTGGCGCGGATAGCCCGCACATCATCGTCGAGCGTCTGTCGAAGCAATATCCAGGCTCGACGACACCGGCGTTGATCGAGGTCGACCTCGCCGTCAAGCGCGGCGAAGTCTTCGGCATCATCGGCCGCAGCGGCGCCGGCAAGTCGACGTTGATCCGCACGCTCAACCGGCTCGAACGTCCGACCGCCGGCCGCGTCCTGGTCGACGACGAAGACATCGCCACCTTCGACCACGCGACGTTGATCGGGCTGCGCCGCCGGGTCGGCATGATCTTCCAGCACTTCAACCTGCTGTCGGCGAAGACGGTTTGGCAGAACGTTGCGCTGCCTCTGAAGGTCGCAGGGGTCGGCAAACGCGAGATCGAGCGCCGCGTCGACGAGCTGCTCGACATGGTGGGGTTGTCCGAGAAGCGCGATGTCTATCCGGCGCGGCTGTCGGGCGGACAGAAGCAGCGCGTCGGCATTGCACGTGCTCTGGTGCACCGGCCCGAGGTGCTGCTGTGCGACGAGGCGACCTCCGCGCTCGATACCGAGAGCACCCAGGCGATCCTGGCACTGCTGCAGGACATCAATCGCCGTTTCGAACTGACGATCGTGCTGATCACCCACGAGATGGCGGTGATCCGCGAGATCTGCGACCGCGTGGTGGTTCTCGAACGCGGCAGGGTCGTCGAACAGGGGGAAGTATGGAAGGTGTTTGGCGATCCCAAGCACGACGTCACGCAGACCTTACTGGGCACAGTGCACAGGTCGCTTCCGCCGGAAATTCTGGCGCAGCTGGTGCCAGTGCCGCGTGAGCCCTCCGATGCGCTGCTGCTCGATCTGCATTTCACCGGCACCGGCGACCGTGATCCCGATATCGGCGCGATCGCGCAAGCGCTCGGCGCACGGACACGATTGGTCTATGGCGGCGTCGATCGCATTCAGGGCCGCGCCCAGGGCCATTTGATCGTCTCGGTGGATGCCGCTGACGACCGCGACGCCGTTCTGCAGCGCGCGCACCTCTTGGCGGACAGAGTGAAGGATCTGGGTTTTGTCTCCGCTGGTCATTGATCGCCTGATCGAAGGCATCATCGATACGCTGCTGATGATCGGGGCGTCATCGCTGATCACGCTCGGCATCGGCCTACCCTTGGCGCTGCTGCTGGTCGCCACCAGCAAGGGCGGCATCCTCGAGCAGTCTTGGGTCAATTCGAGCGTCGGCAGCGTCGTCAATGTCGTGCGCTCGGTGCCGTTTCTAATCTTGATGGTGGCGCTGATCCCGTTCACGCGCCTGATCGTCGGCACCAGCTACGGCGTGCTCGGCGCCGTGGTGCCGCTGACCGTCGCCAGCGTGCCATTCTTCGCCCGCATCGCCGAAGTCAGCTTGCGCGAAGTCGACCGCGGCCTGATCGAAGCGGCGGAGTCGATGGGCTGTGGCCGTTGGCACATCGTCTGGCACGTGCTGCTGCCGGAAGCGCGGCCCGGCATCGTCGCGGGCTTCACCATCACCCTGGTCAGCATGATCAACGCCTCGGCGGTGGCCGGCGCGATCGGCGCCGGCGGTCTCGGCGACCTCGCCTATCGCTACGGCTATCAGCGCTTCGACACCCAGGTGATGGTCACCGTGATCGTTCTGCTGGTGATCCTGGTGACCACCATCCAGTTTGGCGGCGACCGCCTCGCATTCGCGCTCAACAAGCGCAAATAACCAAATACGCAGGCCGACCGACGCCGAGCGCGATTGCGTGGCCGGCGCCGGCCGGCTACGCGGACCTCTGAACCATCACACCTGGAAATACCCTCATGGCCAAACCGAAGCCCGACGTCGTCACCTGCTCCGAATGCGGGCAATTCAACTGCTATCGTCACGACAAGCGCTACCCCGGCATTTGCGCGACGACGGATCTGGCGCCCGAGGAGCGGCAGGAACTGGTCGAGCTGTATTCCGGCGATGCGATCGACGCGACGCTGGCGCGAGCGGCGGCCGAGGTCGAGGGTCTGTATTACTGCAAGCTCAACCGCGTTGAAGAGACGGTGGCGTTCGCGCGCCGGATCGGCGCCAAGCGGATCGGTATCGCCACCTGCATCGGCCTGATCGAAGAGACCAAGGTGCTGGTCGACATCCTGCGGCTCGCCGGCTTCGAGACCCGCACCGCCCTGTGCAAAGTCGGCTCGATCGACAAGACCGAGATCGGCGTGCCGGAAGAGATGAAGATCAAATGCGGCCACGAAGCATGCTGCAACCCGGTGCTGCAGGCGCGGCTACTCAACCGTGAAGAGACCCACCTCAACGTCATCATGGGCCTGTGCGTCGGCCACGACTCGCTGTTCATCCGCCACGCCGAGGCGCCGGTGACGACGCTGGTGGTGAAGGATCGGGTCCTGAGCCACAATCCCGTTGCGGCGTTCCACACCGTGAAGACCTACACCAGCCGGATGCTCGACAAGAAGCGGATGCAGGAGTTGTAAGACGACCCGCGGGTTGGCTTCCGCTCGGCCCGCCACAGTCAGTCGTCCCCCTGAACGCGTGAGGAGCGAGCCAGGATCACCCTGCTCTCGCTCCTCGGCCTAGTCCCCCGTGGCCAGGGCCTACGCCATCCGTTGATCAAGACCGCCCGGCAGCCAAGGCGTTGTGTTCATCGACCTTGCAAAATACGGATCACTTGGTGATCAGCGGCCGACGTGGCGCCGGTGCCTCCGGGCTCCACACCGGGATGATCAGGCGCGTCCAGAACCGCGTGTCGTATCCGGAGTAGTTGTGCTCGGCGACATCGCGGGTCAGATAGAACTGAGTGATCACGGGGCCGAAATTGTAGCCCACCAGGCCGCCCAGCGCGAACTGGCTCTGCTTGTTACCGTACAGCCCGCCTGCGGTGCGGAACGGCGACGGCGAACCGAGATCGGTCGAGCCGTAGCCGACCAGGCCGACCTCCCACTTGTTGAAGTGCTTGGAGACCGAGAAATCAATCTGCGCCGTATCCGGCTGGATGCTCACGCCGGTGGCGCGATCGCTGCCGCTGCTCGAATAGGTGAAGTTGGCGGTCGCGCTCCAGGTGTCGCGGTTGTAGGCGACAGTCGCCAACTCCAGGAAGGTCCAGTAGTTGCCGCCGAGATTGAGCGTGTTGCCGAGGGTGGTGTTGACCGGTGCGAATGCGCCGACATAGTTGGCAAAGCCCCAGCCGCCGCCGAGATCCCACGCCAGACCAACCAGACCCGCCGGATTATAGAAGTCCCGCCAAGCGGCACTCGTCGGGCTGTTCGGATTGACGCTGACCGTCAGCTCCGGAAAGATTCCGAGGATTTCGAGCCGCCCGCCGAGGATCGTCACCGGCGTCGACCACGCCACCACCGGAATGTTGACGCCGGCATCGATCGTCGGCGCAGCAAACCGCGACGAACGTTCGAAATAAGTCGCGGTATTGATGAAGTACACGCCCTCCGGCAGCGGCGCGCCGAGCGCGATACCGGCGGTCCACCCCGCCGGGCTCACCGGATCGGCCGACGCGCCACCGGGAAGTGCGACCGCTGCTGCCACCGCGACGGCCGCCAATCGCGCGAGAAAACGAACAGGTTTGAAAATCAATTCGACGTTCGACATGATGCCCCCAATCATCCGCTGGCGGCTCACATGAATGCCCCATGACGCCGCCAACGATTGATTGTGAGATTAGTCGATCTCCCTCGCCCGCCCATTCCAAAGATAAATGACAGCGGGAACGTCCGTTGCTGCTGACCGTGCAGCAGACAACGGTTTCATTCTCGGTCGCGAACTAATTGGTATCAGTACACGGACAGCCCATCGACGGACGGCGAGTCGTCTCATCACGCGATGCTGCCGGGGACGCTAAAGCACCCTCGGCGTAAGCACGGCGTTTATTCGGTCGTCATTCCGTCAAGCCGACCACATCCGCATCAGAGCTGCAATTGCTCATCGGTGGCAACGATTGCCGCGTAGCTGGAATCGAGCGCGGCGAGAAAGGCCGCCTGCACCTGCGCGGCGGGCACATGAACGCCCCCGAACTCCAGATCGCGGGTCGCGATCGCATCATGCACCACCGTCACCGTGTAACCGAGATCTGCCGCGGCGCGCGCCGTGGCGTCGATGCACATGTGGCTCATTGCGCCACAGATCACCACGTCGGTGATGCCTTTGGCGATCAGCTGCGCATTGAGATCGGTCTCCAGAAACGAGTTCGGCCGATGCTTCACCACCACGGGTTCGCCCTCGAGGTTCTGGACTGCGGGATTGATCTCGACCCCTGGGGTGCCTTTGACGAAGAACGGCGCCTCGGCCGAGGCGAACACGTGCTGGACGTGGACGACGAACTCTTCTTTGGCCCGTGCGGTCCGCAGCAGCCGGGCCGCATTCTCGGCCGCTGGGACGATATTGGTCAGCTCGAACTTGCCGTTCGGAAAGTAGTCGTTCTGCAGATCGACGATCACCAGTGCGCGCTTGGTCATGAGAACCTCCCTTGAGCGCCGTTGCGGCGCCGATGGCTGCACGCTAGGTGAAAGACACGCCGCTCAGGATGGGCGGACCCGACAAATCGAGGGGCGAATCCGACAATGGCCCGCGCATCGTCGCCGCCGGAAATCGGCCTGGTGCTGTACCCCGGGGTGCAGCGCGCCAGCGTCGACGGACTGACCGATCTGCTCACCATCGCCGATCGCAATGCACGGCAGCGTCTTGGCCAGACGACGCCGCTCCTCCGCATCAGCCACCTCGCCTATGACAACGCGCAGGATCGCATCGTCCGCGTGTTCGACAGTCTGCCGGCTGAGGACGGTGATCCGACGATCCTGGTGCTGTTGCCGAGCCTGGAGAAGCCGGCAGAAACGCCTCAGGCCGGCGGCCTGGTTGACTATCTGAAATCCCGCCATCAGGACGGCACTGTGCTCGCCTCGGTGTGCGCCGGCACGTTCCTGCTCGCCGCGACCGGCGTACTGGCAGGCCGCGTCGCCACCACCCACTGGTCCTATGCCGAAGCACTCGCCGAGCGGTTCGCGGACATTCGCGTCGACACCGACAAGCTGATCATCGACGACGGCGACATCATCACCGCCGGCGGCATGATGGCGTGGACCGATATGGGCCTCACTTTGATCGAGCGGCTGCTCGGTCCGGCGACGATGATCGAGACGGCGCGTAGCTTCATTATCGACCCGCCCGGCCGCGACCAGCGCGCCTACAGCGTGTTCTCGCCGCGGCTCAGGCACGGCGACGCCGCGATCCTGAAAGTGCAGCACTGGCTGCAGCGGATCGATCTTCCGGACGTGACGGTCGCCGCGATGGCCCAGCAGGCGCGACTCGAACCCCGCACCTTTCAGCGGCGGTTTCAGCGCGCCACCGGGTTTGCGCCGCTGGCCTACTGCCAGAACCTGCGGATCGGCCGCGCCCGCGTGATGCTGGAAAGCACGACGCTGCCGATCGACCAGATCGCCTGGCAATGCGGCTACAAGGATCCGAAATCGTTTCGCAAGGTGTTCGCCAAGATCGCCGGGCTGTCACCGGGACAGTATCGGCAACGGTTTTCCGCGGCACGCCAGGAGCCCGCGCCGCGCCAGCGTAACGTGCCGGCACATGCGGGCTGAACATCGCTGCCCCGCTCGCCCGTAGTTGGATCAAATGATAGTATTCGGCTGGTCGGTTCCGCCTACAGTCCCGAGTCGTTCCGTGTCGGGAACAGTAGAGAACATGGGACGTCGCAGCCGCCAGGGCGCAGCTCCGTCCGTCAGGAGGTCCATTGCCCTACCGAGCCTTTCTCGCCCGCATCCGGCAGTTCTTCGACGGCCCGGATGAGCACCTCGATCTGATCGCCGACGGTCTCGCCGGCGGCCGGTTGCGTCAGCCTGCGACGCCGATGACCGATCAGGAACTGGCAGAGGCGATCCGCGAGTTCAAGAAAGCACCGCCATCGGCCGACTCGCTGAAGAAGCTGGAAGCCAAGCTGTCGCGCGAGGATTAGTCCTTCCCCCAACGCCGCTCAATGCGGGATAGGTCGCGATGCCCGCCGCAGCACCGCAAACACGATCAGCGATACCAAGCCGAGCAGCGCCGACAGCACCGCCGCGCGGCCGTACTCACCATTGAACACCGCGTTGTAGACCTCGAGCGAGATCGTGTTGGTCTTGCCGACGATGTTGCCGCCGAGCATCAAAGTGATGCCGACCTCGCCGAGCGACCGCGCGGTCCCGAGCACCAAGCCGGCGACGATCGCACCGCGGATGTTCGGCAGGATCACGAACAGGAACGTCTCCAGTTCGTTGCGGCCTAGCGTCCGCGATGCCTCGCCGAGGCTGCGGGAGACGCTGGCGATCGCCGCCTCGATCGGCTTCACCACCAGCGGCAGGCCGGCGATCACCGAGGCCAGCAGGACGCCCTCCACCGAGAACACGAAGCTGAAGCCGAAGCTGGTGTCGAGCCATTGCCCGACCGGGCTGCGGCGTCCGAGCAGCAGAAGTAGGAAGAAGCCGAGCGCGATCGGCGGGAACACCAGCGGGATCGTCACCACCGCGTCGAGGACGGTGCGGCCCGGCCACGATCGCTGCGCCAGCGCCCAGCCGAGCAGCGTGCCGAGCACGATGTGCAGCACCAGCGTCGCCGCGGCGATTTTTAGCGACAACAGCGCGGGCGCGATCAGCGCCGGATCGCGCAGCGCCTCGATCGCGGCAGCCAGCATCGCAGCCTACAGCCCGTAGCGCTGCAGGATGGCGCGGGCCTGCTCGGTGCCGAGGAATTGCACGAAAGCCTCGGCCGCCTTCGCCGCCGGGGCCCGCACGCCGCAGACGATCTCGGCCGGATCGTACAGCTTGCGGTCGACCGCGACATAGCCGCCGATGTTACCAGCCGCGCCGATCGCATCGGTCGCGTTGATGAAGCCGGCATCCACCTCGCCGCTAGCGACGTAGCTCGTTACCTGCGGCACGGTGGCGACCGGCACGAGACGGGCATCGATCGTTGCGGCCAGCCCGCTGCGCTCAAGAAACTGTCGGCCGGCCTTGCCATAGACGGCGCTGGCCTGATCCGGGATGCCGATCCGCTTGAACTCGGGCGCCGCGATCTCTTCCGGCTTCGCAAGCGTCAGGCCCTTGCGGTAGGCGATCACCAGCCGGCCGAGGCCGAGCGGCGCGATCTGCGCAAAGCCGACATCCTTGGCCTTTTCCAGAACAGCCTTGTCGCCGCACACCAGGGCAATCTGGGTGCTTTCACGCGCCTGCGCCAGCACCTGCCCCATGTGGCCGTACACCTGCAAAAGCTTGTCACCCGACTGCTTTTCATAGGCTGCAGCCAGTTCGGCGATCGGCCGCCGATAGCCTGCACCAGCAGCCAGGGTCGTTTCGTCCGCAAAGGTCGGCGCCGCGGACGACACCAGAGCCACACCCATCACCGCCGATCTGATCGACCACACCATTCCAAACCCTCGCCCTTGCATCCGCTCGCCGACCTCTGGCTAGCAGAGACAGCGATCGTTGCATATTTCACTATACAACGATCTCACTAGGCAGACAGGCAATGGAGAATGGGACGGACGATATCGCGCTACGCGTCCGCACACCGCTGAGCGGGCCGGCGGGACCATTCTGGC
This sequence comes from Rhodopseudomonas sp. G2_2311, assembly GCF_047501505.1. NCBI lineage: Bacteria > Pseudomonadati > Pseudomonadota > Alphaproteobacteria > Hyphomicrobiales > Nitrobacteraceae > Rhodopseudomonas > Rhodopseudomonas sp. G2_2311. Next base: position 413,913 of record NZ_JAZDRK010000003.1, on the reverse strand, counting down.
TCGACGTCGACTTGAGGATCGCGCCGGGATCACTGGTGGCGATCACCGGTCCTTCGGGCGCCGGCAAGACGACCCTGCTCCGCGCCGCGGCGGGGCTGACGCGACCGGCAGAGGCCCGCATCCGCGTCGGCCGAACGCTGTGGAGCGACAGCGCGGCGCGGGTGAACCTGCCGACGCGAAGGCGCTCGATCGGACTGGTGTTTCAGGACTACGCGCTGTTTCCGAACATGACGGTGCGCGGCAATGTCGACTATGCGATCGGATCACGCGCCCATCGCGATGAGGTCGACGAACTGCTGCAACTGGTCGAGCTCAAGGGGCTGGCCGACGCCATGCCGGACCGGCTGTCGGGCGGACAGAAGCAGAGGCTGGCGCTGATCCGCGCGCTGGCGCGGCGGCCGTCGCTGCTGATGCTCGATGAGCCGCTGTCGGCACTCGATCCGGCGATGCGACGCAAGCTGCAGGACGATCTGCTCCGGCTGCATCGCCGTTTCGCCACCACCACGCTGCTGGTCAGCCACGACGCATCCGAGATCCTTCGCCTCGCGGACCGCGTCGTCCGGATCGAGCACGGCCGCGTGGTGTTCGACGGCACACCGGCAGAGTCACTGGTCGCTTCGTCGGGCCGCGATCCGTTTGTCGTCAGCGGCATCTATCTCGGCGAGCGCGACGCAAGCGGCGTCTGCGCGGTGCTGGTCGACGGCCGCAAGCTGCGGCTGCGTTTATCTGAATCGAGCGGGCTCGACATTGGCGACGCGGTGACGCTGCGAATCGACAACGCGGTCGTACAGCGCCTGGCGCCGACATCCGATGAAGCGCTCACGATTTGTCCGGCTTCGGCGGCTGCCGAGGCTGAGCCTCCTCGCACTTGACGACGATCTTGAACACGCCGCCGCATTGCGGGCACGCGTAGTCACGAAGCGCGTAGCCCTCGACCAGCGGGCGCGCGCGCAGCAATTCCGTCGCCGATCGACAGACCGCGCAGTTACTGCTGCTACTCGACACCGCGGCCCCCACCACCCAGAACGCGGCTGTATAGCCTGATCGACACGCCGCGTCGCAACTGATCAGCACGCGGCACGTAGTTATTTCGGCTTGCTCACCTCCCAGAGGTATTTGGTAACATCATCATTCCATCGTACAGAATGAAGGCGACACAACTTAACGTATAGCGCCTCAGAACTGCACGCCACGGGTGAGCGCGCCGTCGACCACCACATTGGTGCCGGTGATGAAGCTGGCGGCACGGCTGGCGAGAAACACCACGGCATTCGCCATCTCCTGCGGCGTACCCATCCGCCCCGTCGGGTTGAGCGCGAGCGCGGTGTTGTAGAGATCAGGGTTGCCGTTCTTGATCTGCTCCCATACCCCGCCCTCGAAATACGTGTTGCCGGGCGAAACGGTGTTGGCACGGATGCCCTTGGCGGCGAGCTGATACGCCAGCCCCTGGGTGTAGTGGATGATCGCCGCCTTGAAGGTCCCGTAGGGCCCCGCGGCAAAATCGATCTCTCGCCCCGAGACGCTGGAGACGGTGACGATCGCTGGCTGCGCGCTCTGTTCAAGATACGGCATCGCGGCGTCGATCAGCCGCACGGTGCCCATCATGTCGGTGGCAAAGCCCTTCGCCCAGCTCTCTTCGTCGGAGCCGATCGCCAGCGCGCTGACATTGGCGACCACGACATCGATGCCACCGAGTTTGGCCGCCATGTCGGCCACCCACGCCTTCAAGCCCGGTCCATCGGATACGTCGACGGCACCGCCGAACGCCGATACGCCGTTCGCCCGCAGCGCAGCGACCGCGCTCTCGACCTCGGCGGCATTGCGCGCACAGAGGCCGACATGCGCACCTTCCGCCGCGAAGATCTCGGCGATCGCACGGCCGATGCCCTTAGTGCCACCGGTGACGAGTACCTTGGCGCCTTTCAATCCCAGATCCATGCTCGCTCCCCTTGGTTAGTAGTTGCCGGCCACAGCCTGCACCAGCGGCCGATAGCTGTGCGGCATCCGCATCGCCACCAGATCCTTCCGCCGCACCACGTTGGTCGGATACACGCTGTCGAGATTGGAGGTGTCGATGGTCGCGGTGGCGACACCCTCCTCGCTCCCGATCAGCGCCTCGCGGCGCGGAAATTCGAACGTGTCCGGCCCGAACACGCCGCTCAGTCCGGGATAGCCTCTTGCAGCATCCGCCACATTGGCAAAAGCGAAGAACACGTTGTTTTCGCCAGCGCGAACCCTGAAATGATGCCAGTGGTGCGGGTCGGCGCCGGTCGGGATCGGCTCCGGCTGCTTGACGCTTGTGCCCGCATGCGGCGTGCTGAAGCGGGTCGCGATCGCGGCCGGGCACGCGATGATGTCGCAGCCGCGTAGCGCCAGCACGCGGCCGGCTTCGGGAAACATCGCATCGTGGCCGATCAGCAGACCGACGCGGCCGAGCGGCGTATCGGTCACGACGAAGCTATCGCCGGGCTGCGCCCAGCTCCGTTCGTCTTCGGTCAGATGGGTCTTGCGATAGGTCGTGAGGCTGCCGTCCGGTGCCACCAGCACCGCGCTGTTATACAGAATTTCACCGTCGCGCTCGGCGAGACCGCAGACGAGATACAGCGACAGCTCGCCCGCGAGCGCCGCAAGCCGGTCGGTAGCGGCACTCGGCACAGAGATCGCAAGCCCCTTCGGATCATCAAACCCGGTCAGGCTCAGCTCGGGAAACACCACCATCTCGGCGCCGTCCGCTCCCGCCTGGCGCGCCAGCGCCTCGATCCGATCGAGATTGGCGTCCACGTCGCCACTCGGGGCGAACTGCGCGGCACTGAGCTTGGAGCGCTTGCCCTTCGGCCACGCCTCGTGTCCGTACAGGCCGAAGAAGTCGTACGGATTCCAGCTGAAGGTGCCGGTCAGCAGTTCGGGATACAGCTCCGGTCGCCGCTGCCGGAACACCGCCTCACCGCCGATCCGCCGCGCACGGGCCGCTTCGAGGTCGATGTGGGCGAAAGCGACGCCGTCGCCGCCATCAATCACCGCAGCGATGCCGCCATCCGGCGCGATCACGCAGCTTCCGCCGGAGAACTGCACGGTGCGTTCCAGCCCCCAGCGGTTGCTCTCGATCACGTAGCACGAATTCTCGAACGCCCGGCTGATCCAATATGGCGCCGGGGTACGCTCCGCCAGCCAATTGGAGATGTGGCAGATGATGTCGGCGCCGCCCAGCGCCATCAGCCGCGCGGTCTCGACGAAATGGATGTCCATGCAGATCAAGAGCGCGATCCGCCCGATCGGGGTATCGAACACCTGATTGTGCAGATCGCCCGCCGCCGACCATTTCGGCTCGGAGATGTAAGGATGCGTCTTGCGGTGACGCCCGATCAATCCCTCCGGGCCGATCAGGACGGCGGAATTGTAGTAGATGCCGTCCTCATCGACTTCCGGAAGGCCGACGACGATGTAGCAATCGTGCTTGCGCGCCAGTTCGGCGAACCGCGCCGTGGTCGCCCCCGGGATAAGCTCGACGAACGGCGCCACCTCGGCGCGGTCGTACCAGCAATAGCCGGTGGTGCCCATCTCCGGGGTGACGATCAATTTGGCGCCTCCCGCCGCCGCCTCCTCGCACAGCTCGAGCAGGCGCGTGATGTTGCGCTCCTTCTCGGCCATGATCGGCTCGAACTGGACGGTAGCGACCTTCAGCAGCTGCGACATCGCCGTCGCTCCCCTCACACCAGGAACGACTTCTTGATCGACGCGCCGAGCGTGTACTTCGGATCGACCATGTTGCCGAGCCGGACGCGGCCGGCCTGCGTCAGCAGCATATAAGCGTCGATCTCGTCGAAGCCGTAGTCGGCCGCCATCCATCGGCACAGCTCGCGATAGGCGATGCGGGCGGCATCCTCCATCGGCCGCGCCGAGCCGATCGTCATGATGAAATCCTTGGTCTCGAGCCGCGGCCAGTGGATCGGCCAGCCCTTGATCAGATCGATCTGCACCGTGGTGACAGTCGGATGCTCGATCGCAACGCCGCACAGTTCGCCGTCGCCCTGCGCGGCATGGCAGTCGCCGAGATACAAAAGCGCGCCCGCGGTGTTGATCGGCAGATAGATGATGGCGCCGACGCCGACGTCGGGCAGATCCATGTTGCCGCCGTAATAGTCCGGAACCAGCGACGAGATCGCTTCGATCTCCGGAGAGGTCCCGATCGTGCCGATGAACGGCTCATACGGTAGCGTGATTTTGTCGTTCCACTTGGTGCCGTGCTCGGCGGTGATTTCGAGCTTCTTGACCCGCTCCGGCAGCGGCGGATTGAGCAGCGCGGTGTTGCCGGTGCCGACCAGGCCGCCGAACTCGGGCATCACCACCGTGGTGCCCCGCGGCTGCGGGCCGCGCGGGACGATGCTCTCGATGTAGACCGCCAGCGTGTCGCCCTTCTCGGCGCCATTGACCCAGATCGGGCCGTTCTGCGGATTGAGGAACGGGAAGTTCAGGATCTTGGAAGGAACGTCGGTCTCGCTCTTGATCGCGCCTTCGAACGCATCATGCGTTTCGGCCGCCACCACCGCGCCGGGATCGACGGTCAGGACCTTGTCGAAATAAGGCCCATAGACGTAGTGATACTTGCCCTGCTGCGCTTCGGTGAGCGTGTGGGTCGCGCCGCGAACGCCCTTGGCGACGCCCTTGCGCGCCATGATCGATTCAGTCTGCCAGGCCATGTTGGTCTCCTTGGTTGAAATCAGCTCACACCGCGAGGTGACGGCGCATTTCGGCCTCGTCGTCGAGCGCGGCGCGGTCGAGGTCGGCAACGATCCGGCCCTTGTCCATGACGTAGCAGCGCTGGGCCATCGCCCGGATCATGTCGAGGTTCTGCTCGACTAAGATGATGGTGACGCCGGTCTTGGCGTTCAGCGCGACCATGTCGCGGGCGATGTCCTGGACGATGTTCGGCTGAATACCCTCGGACGGTTCGTCGAGCAGGATCAGCTCGGGATCCGCCACCAGCACCCGGCCGATCGCAAGCTGCTGCTGCTGGCCGCCGGACATCGTGCCAGCCCGCTGGCTCCAACGCTCACCGAGGATCGGAAACGTCTCGATCACCTCGCGGCGCTGCTGCTCGGTGAGCCGGCCCTTGATCGAGGCTCCGACCGCGATGTTTTCGGCAACGCTGAGCCGCGGAAATACGTCGCGGCCCTGCGGCACGTAGCCGATGCCGAGCCGCGCCCGCTTGAACGCCGGCAGATGCTCGATGGCATCGCCGCGGAACACGATCGAGCCGTCCATCGCCGGGATCAGCCCGATCAGGCTCTTCATCAGCGTCGACTTGCCGACGCCGTTGCGGCCGATCACCGCGATGATCTCGCCTTCCCGGACCTCGATCTCGAGGCCTTGCAGCACCGGCTTGCCACCATAGCCGGCCCGCAGTCCCACGGTGTTGAGGATGACTTCCTTACGCATGGTGATGAGCCTGCCCGAGATAGATCGCCGCGACCCGCTCGTCGGCGACGATGTCGTCGATCGAGCCCTGTGCGAACACCTGACCGAGATGCAGCACAGTGACGCGCTGCGCGACCTGGCGGACGAACGCCATGTCGTGCTCGATCGCCAGCACCGTCATGCCTCCGGCATTGAGCCGCTTGACCATCTCACCGGTCTGGAACGTCTCTTCAGGAGACATCCCTGCCGTCGGCTCGTCGAGCAGCAGCATCCGCGGCTTCAGGCTGGTCGCCATGCCGATCTCCAGCCACTGCTTCTGACCGTGGCTGAGATTGCCCGCGGTCTGCTTCTGCTCGGCTTCCAGGCCGAGAAACGCCAGCAGCCGATCGATCTCCTGATCGAGCTCGGCGCCGTGCCGCGTCCGTTGCAGCGCAATCTCGAGGTTCTGCCGCACCGACAAGCCCTTGAACACGCCGGGCACCTGAAACTTCACCGAGAGCCCGCGCGCGATCCGCGCGAACGACTTGAGCGCCGTGATGTTCTCGCCCGCGAAGAAGATCTCACCGGAGCCGGGCGCGTATTCGCCGAGGATCAGCCGGAACAGCGTGCTCTTGCCGGCGCCGTTGGGGCCGATCAGGCAGTGGATCTCGCCAGTCTCGAACGACAGGTTCACCTGATTGGTAACGTGCAGGCCGCCGAAATGCTTGTTCAGGCCGCGGAGTTGCAGCAGCGCCATCAGTTCCGTCCTCCCTTGGCGCGGGCGACGAGCCGGCCGATCACGTTCATTGCTCCCAGCACCAGGCCATTCGGCGCAATCAACACGGTGAGCACCAGCAGAAGCCCCATCACCACCAGTGCATATTGGCTGCCGTAGATCGTCAGAGCCTGGAAACCGGCGAGCACCACCAGCGTGCCGACCAGCGTCGAGGTCAGATCACTGCGCCCCCCGACCGCGACCCAGATCAGCGGCAGCGCCGCCGATGTCATGCCCATGCTCGAAGGCGTGATGTATTGGCCCCAGGCGGTGTAGAGGACGCCCGACAGTCCGGCGAGCCCGGCGCCGATCACGAAGTTGATGAGCTGATACTTGCGGATGTCGTAGCCCAGCATCTCGGCGCGCTCCGGATTCTCCCGGATCGCCACGATGACGTTGCCGAACGACGAGTTCACGAGGATGCGCAGGCCGAGATAGACCACGACCACCAGCGCCAGGATCAGGTAATACAGCCCGACATCGGCAAACAGCACGATCGGCCCGTCGAACCAGGGAATGGTGATCGGCGGCATTCCGCTCATGCCGTTGAAGCCGTTCAGCCGCGCCGCGCCGATCCGCCATTCCGGTCCGGCGGTCTGGGCCATGAAGCGCTCCAGCATCAAGGTCACGGCGAGCGTGACGATGCCGAGGAAAACGCCCTCGATCCGACCGAAGAACATGAAGTAGCCGAGCAGCAGCGCCACCACCGCGGCGATCGCGATCGCTGCCAGCACCGCGACCAGCGTGAAACCGTACGCCGCGCCGAAGTTCAGCGTCAGGATGCCGTAGCTGTAGCCGGCGATGCCGAAGAATGCGGTCTGGCCGAACGACAGCGCACCGCCGTAGCCCCAGATCAGGCACAGACTGAGCGCAATGAACACCCAGACGAAGAAGTACGCAGTGTTGCCGACGGTGTAGCCGTCGCTGAACATCGGATAGGCGAGCGCGCCGAGCAGCGCCAGCACGAACACCGACCAGAACAGCTTGCCGCGACCTTTGGTTTGCGGGCCTTCGAGCCGGCGGAATAGAGAGATCAAACCGTTCACCCTCGCCTCCCTCAGGTCCGTTCGCGCAGCAGGAAGCCGGAGATGCCTTTCGGCAGCACCCGGACCACAATGATCACCGCGACCAACAGGCCGATCTGGCCGAACAACTGGCCCTGCCAGGAGGTCATCGCCGACTTCACCACCGCGAGGACCGCAGCAGCCGGCGCGGTGCCGAGAAACACATCGGCGCCACCAATCACCACCGTGACGAACGCCTCCATCAAGAAGGTCGCGCCCATCGTCGGCACCAGCGTCATGGTCGGCGCGTAGAGCCCGCCGGCAAGCCCGGCGAGGCCGGCACCGCAGGCAAATGTCAGGCTGTAGATCCAGCGGGTGTCGACGCCGAGCGCGTCCGCCATATGCGGCACCTGGATCGTGGCGCGCGCCTTCACGCCGAACGAGGTCCAATTGAACAGCGCGTACAGTGATCCGAGCACGCCGAGCGCAGCCAGGAACAACACGATCCGGTAGATCGAGTACGAATAGGCGCCGACCTGAAAGCTGCCGAACGGCGTGCCGACACCGGCCATCGTCGACCCGATCACGATCAGCGTCCCTTGGGTCGCAATCAGGCTGAGGCCCCAGGTCGCCACGATGGTGTCGAGCGGACGTTCATACAGATGCCGCACCACCACGAACTCGACCAGCATGCCCACCACCGCAGACACCAGCGCCCCGGCCAGAATGGCGAGCGGCAACGGCAATCCGGCGTGCACAGCGGTGGCGGTGACATAGGCGCCGCACATGATGAACTCGCCGTGGGCGAGATTGATGACGCCCATCATGCCGAAGATGACGGCGAGCCCGCAGGCCGACAGCACCAGGAAGGCGAAGGCGTCGGCGAATTGATACAGCGCCGCGAAGGCGAAGGTAGCGATGTCCATCTGACGTCCAGCAAGGTGGGCGTGGAAGGCCGCGGCTCCGGCGGCCCGACGAAAGTCCGTTGGAGGCAGAGCAGCCGCTCCGGCGCGTCAGGGTGCGCCGGAGCGGGCCGCCGCACTTACTTGGGCGGCGGGTTCGACGGCGTGTATTGCGCCATCGGATCCTTCTTGGTCAGGTCACAGCCGGCCTCGCCGAGCCAATACGGCTTGATGTCCGGCCAGACTTTCGGGAAGTCGATCGAGTGATCGGCATTGACGTGCGCCAGATAGATGGTGTGCGACATGTGCTGGCTCTTCGGGTCGATGCAGACCTTACCTTCCGGCGCATCCATGCAGACGTCACCCTGCGCGATCACCTTGCGGATCTCGTCGCGATTGGTCGACTTCGCCCGCTCCACCATCTGCTTGTAGAGATAGACCGCGAGATAGGAATTCTCGGCCTCCTGATTGACGTACGGCTCGTTCGGGAACTTGGCCTTGAACTTGGCCAGGAACGCCTTGCTCTGGGGAGAGTCGATTTCCTCGATGTAGTTGGTGGTGACGTACATGTCCTTCAGGCTCGGCGGCTTGAAGCGCTTGTGCTCGTAGCCCTGCCCGACGTTGACAGAGGACGCCATCGGCAGGTTGACGTTGGCGGAGGCCGCCTGTTCGTAATACGAAGCCTGCGCGGTGCCGACCAGCAGCGTCACCACGAAGTCCGGCTTGGCCTTCTGGATGTTCTGGATGCTTTGCGAGAACTGCGACACCCCGAGCGGGATGAACTCCTCGCCGGCCATTTCGCCGCCGTGCTGCTTGACGATGTTGCGCACCCACTCGGCCGAGATCTGGCCGAAATTGTAATCGGCGGCGAGCGTGTAGACCTTCTTGCCGTATTTCTCCATCATCCAGGGGATCAGCGTCGAGAATTGCTGCTCGGGCACCGCACCGGTGACGATCATGTGGCCGTCGCAGACGCCGCCTTCATACTGGTTGTTGTAGAAGGCAAGACCGTTGAGCTGATCGACGATCGGCCGATAGGCTTCGCGTGAGGCCGAAGAGAAGCCAGCGAACACCGCGTCCGCTTTGTCCCGCTGCAGCACCCGGCGCATGAACTCCTGATAGCGTGTGTTGTCGGACTGGGTGTCGTACACCACCAGTTCGAGCGGCCGGCCCATGATGCCGCCGGCCTTGTTGATCTCGTCGGCGGCGAGCTGGATGGCGTGGACCTTGCCGATCGTCGCCACCGCGAAATCGCCCGATTGATCCTCGAGCACACCGAGCTTGATCGGCTTCTCCGCGGCGAACGCCGCGCCTGACGCGAGGACAAGCGTCCCCGTGAGGACTGCGGCATGCAGTCCCCGTAGTACAGTTCCGGTCATGTTGCTGTCTCCTACATCGCTCGTTTGTCGCCACGGTGCAGCGGCGGAGTGCCGGTGTGGCCAGTCGAATCGGGCGGCCTCGCCCGTCGGCTCAGCAGATCCTCGCAGTAACTCTCCAGGCTCTGCCTCACGCGCATGCTCTCCCGGCGGATTTGGTCGTAAGCGCCGTCCTCGTCGAGGCCGCTGTCCCGCATCCGCTGGACCACGGCGCGCAGCACGGCCCTACGGCCGCGACGGCGCTCCTCGAGCGTCTGCAGGCGCTCCTGCATCCCGCCACGCAGGAGAAATTGGTTGATGCCCATGAACAGCGCCGAGTACACCGCGCCGCCGTGCACCGGCTTGCGCAGGAACGCGGTGGCACCGAGATTGACCAGTGCCTTCAGCCGGCTTGGCGCTTCGACGCCGACAAGCCCGATCACCGGCACCGGCGGCAACTGCGACAGCGGATTGAGCTCGATCGCCAGGACATCGTCGAGATCGCCGTCGACGAACAGCATGTCGCGATCAGGCACCAGCGAAGCGAGCTCAATCTGCGCCCGTCCGTCGACGATCGGGGCGATCTCGCAGCTGACGCCGAGCTTGGCCAGCGTCGGCTCCAGCGCGCCTTCCCTGCCCGTGCGCTCCATCACCACGAGCGCGCGGCCGCCCTTGAAGTTCTGAACCGGTCGGAAGGTCATGACTTCACCAGCCTCAACAATGGAGAACGCATAGCGGCGGCGAACCGCGGCGAGGTTTGCACCAGATACGGATCGGGCGCGATCGGCTCAGGCGCTTCGAGCAGCACTTCGAATTGACCCGCCGCCGTCGACCGTCCGATCCGCGGTGTCAGCCAGGCGTGATAGGTCTGCGGATCGATCCGCACCTCCCCCTGGGGAGCGATCAGACGCTGATCGGCGACCGCCGCGCGCACCGCGCTCGCTTCATCGGTGCCGGCCTGCTGCAAAGCGGCGGCGAGCAACTTGACCGCGATGTAGCAAGCTTCCGCATCCGCCGACGTCGGAGGCGCCTCCGGAAACTTCGTCGCGTAAGCCTGGGTGAAGGCATCGTTGGCGGCGCCTGCCAGCGAAGCGAAATACACGCTGGACGACAGATGCCCGTCGACCGCTTCCGCTCCGATTTCGGAAAGCTCCGGCTCGGCCAGCGTGCAGCTCGCCACCGGGATCTCGGCGGCCTGGTCGACGCCACGCGCCCGGCAGGCCGCACGAAACGCACGGAAGAACGCGTAGGCGCTGGTACCGATCAGATTGTTGAACACGAAATCCGGGCGCTGCTCCAGGATCGCCGCGATGGCGCGATCGACGTCGGTGTCCCCGACCGGGAGATAGCGCTCCGCCAGCACCGCGCCGCCTCGCGCGATCAGCGCTTCGCGGAAGATCCGGTTGTTCTCCCACGCCCAGATGTAATTCGATCCGATGCAGAAGGCGCGCTTGCCATGCTTGGCGGCAAGATAATCGACCAGCGGCAGCACGTGCTGGTTCGGCGAGGCGCCGGTATAGATGACGTTGTCAGAGCTCTCGAAGCCTTCATAGTGCGACGGGTACCACAACAGGCCATCGTGCTTCTCGAAGCACGGAATCACCTCTTTGCGGCTCGACGACGTGTAACAGCCGATCACTTGCCGCACACCGGAGGCCAGCAGCTCGTGAGCCAACGCGCGATACTGCGACAGGTCCCCGCCGGGATTGACGATGACCGGCTCAATCTCCAGCCCGTTTCCGCTGGTCGCCACTTCGCCGAGACCGAGCATCGCGCCGTTCAGCATGGTGCGCCCGACCGCCCCGTAGGAGCCGGTCGTGGAGAACATCACACCGATGCGCAGCCGCTTCGTCATGCCTGTGTCCAAAAACAAAAAGCGCCCACCGGCTGTCGAGCCGAGGGCGCTTTCGCCACCAACCAAACGCGCATCGATCAGCGCGGTGTCGGAAATGGTTCAAAACTCTTTGCGTCTCAGGGCTTAGTTGCCCAACGCTTGACCATTACGGTCGTCGAGTTCGTAGTTCAAGTCAAGCGCATTGTTGATGCGAAAGCTGCCGCTTTTACCGCCTTTGTGCAGCAATTTGATGCACCGCGATCGACCGCTCGCCGGCAACTTCGCGTGCGATCAGAACGCCCTCGCCGCACCGCCTCGCCTAAGCTCCCGCAGCATTTTTCAACTCCAGATGCATCCACCGCTTCTCTTACTAAACCTGGAGTGGTAGAGCACCCTCAGCGATCGCAAGGGCGGACATGACCGATCATCTTCGAGGATTCTACAAGGCCGAGTTCGAGACGGCGCGAAAGAAGTCGCACGGCGTGATCTTTCTTCACGACGGCAAGATCCAGGGCGGCGACTCCACGTTCCTGTATTCCGGCGCCTATTCGGAGAAGGGACTGACAGTGAGCGGGAATCTGCGCGGGGTACGCTACTCGTCAGATCATTCGCGGCTGTCGGTGTTCGGGATCGAGCCGTTCGAAATCGTCTTCGATGGAGTCGCCAAGGATGGCTACGTCACGATCGAAGGCTACGCCCACGAGACACCCGGCCTTCCGATGAAGGCCATTTTGACCCGCGTCGACGATTGAGCTTATTTGAACCGAGACATTTAGCACGCGCATCGCTGGTAATTATTGACGACCAGAATCCCGACATACCGTTCCGCTTGGTATCGGTGTAGTTATTTCTGTCGCTCAGCGGCGTTTGTTCAACGTCCGCTAACGCTCCAAAGTACGAGCGCCTGCCCATCCAACCAGTTGTTAAGTGGTGCCGGCCGAGGCTGCTCCCGCGACGACGCCAGCGGCGTCCGCGGCACAACAAAAACAAGGGTGGCAGTCATGGCATCATTCGCACAGGCGTTTCGCACCGACGACATCGATACACACGGCGCGCTGTACTGGAGCATCTACGATTTCATCCACCAGTTCGTCGCGCTGTTGGAGATCGAACAGCACTGATCGTAGCTGGGGTCGATCCTGCAAACGGGATGATCTCGGGACGTCACTCGTCCAGATCTGAACGGTCGCGAGAGAGGCTCCGCAGAGCGCGGAGCCTTTCCCATGTGCGGCACCATCCAGGCGAACCGCTACCCAGGCGCGGCCGCCGCCAGTTCCAACAGCTTCGGCACCTGACCGCGGATCGCCGTGACCGTCTCGCGGTCGAGCCGATCGAGCCAACGCTTCGGGATTGCGGCGAGGCCGTAGGTGGCGCCGGCGAGCATTCCGGCGAGCGCGCCGGTGGTGTCGGCATCGTCGCCCTGATTGACGGTGGCGATCAGGCAATCGGCTAAGCTGCCAGTCGCGAAATAGTAGTGCAGCACGGTGCGAAGGGTATCGACCACGTAAGCCGTGGCTGGACCGCGATACGGCGTGAAGCCGAAGATACGGTGAGCGTGCACCAGATCGTCGGCGATGACGCGGGCGGCGGTTTGCCCCTGCCCCGCCAGCAGTGTCTGCAACATCTTCACCAGCGCGAGCGCTGCGGCATCCGATAGCGGATGATGATGCGTAATATGCGCTTGCGCGATAGTCCACGCTTCGGCCTGCTCCGGACGACCGGAGGTGGCGAGCGCCAGCGGCAGGATCCGCATCGCGGCGCCGTTGCCGGCGTCGCCTTCGAAATACGCCCCCTGCATCTCCCCTGTGGTGATGTAACGGCGGATGCCACGGCGGCAGGTGCTGCCGACATCGACGGGGCCGGTCTTCAGCCAGGCGGCGAATTCGTCGCAGAGATCAGAAAGTTCGAGGCCGCCGCAGCGGATCAGCGAGCGGCCGAGCGCGAGGGCCATCTCGGTGTCGTCGGTGACCTGCCCCGGCTTCAGCCGCAGCCAGCCGCCGCCGATGATGTCCTTGTGCACGCCGTAGCGTGCCGCGATCTCCGACTTGGTCATGAACTCGACGGTGGCGCCGAGCGCGTCGCCGATCGCAAAGCCCAGATAGGCGGCGAGCGCGCGGTCTTGCAGGCTCGGCGAGGTCATGGCGCGCCCTTTCAGAAGTAGCTCGCGGTGACGCGATAGTCGCCGCCGATCACCAGATACTCGCCCTCGCCCTTCAGCGGATGGGCGGCCAGCAGCCGATTGAAGAACAGGATTTTTGCCACCGGCACCCGCACCGTCAGAATGGTATCACCGAAGCAATCGGCTATACCCCGGTCGGAGGTAAACGAGGTCAGGTTGTTGAGGCGGATGATGCAGTGGCGCTTGTCGAGCCGCTCGACGATCTGATGCTCATCGAAGCCATTGACGCCTCGATACAGCGTCACATGGGTGCTGCCGGTGGCGGAGAAATGCGTCAAAGCCCACTGGCAGAATTCATAGAGAAGATCGAGCTGGACGAAGATCGCGTTGTTGTGGAACCGGCTCGACATCTTCTGTTCGACATAGACGGTCCACACCGGACTGGCGATCCGCCGGATCGGCTCCTTGTGAAAGGTCGGAAACAGCCCGAACCGGCTTTCGACCCAGCCCTTCAGCACCGCGCCCTCGGCGCCGTTGCTGTCGAAACCCCAGCCCTTGATCAGATCGAGGTAGGACGAGCGGAAGCGGCGGCGGCCATCGCGGCCGCGGACACGCTGTTCGGCGTCGATCCCGAACAGCGCCGTCATGTAGCAGGCGAACGCCTCGCCGGCTTCAGCGAGGTCGCGCGCTTGCCCCAGCATCTCGAACAGACTGGGATTCATCTCGCGCACGCCGGCGATATGGAGCGGCACCGGCGCGTCGTTGAAGCCGACGCCGGTGAGAAACCGCATCGGCACCCCGACGAGGTTGCTGGAATGCCCGATGCTGCCGTCTTCGCTCACCTTGGCCGGCTCTGCCGCTCCCGCGCCCGCCCGCGGCGCGCCCCGATCATCCTGACGCCACATGGTTAGCGAAGACGACGCCACCTGCCTATGCGCAACTCGACGGAGCAGCCCAAGCGGCGGCCGGGGCGCCGGTCAGCGCCGACGTGTCAGCGTTTCCGAGGGCAGCTCGCCGTGGCGGCGGCGATAGTCGTTGGCGAAATGGCCGAGATTGGTGAAGCCGCAGGCGAATGCCACCGAGGTGACCGAGCGGGACGGATCCCCCGACAGCAGCATCTCGCGCGCCTTGTTCAGCCGCACCGCCTTGGCGAACGCCATCGGCGAATAGCCGCGGTGCTTCTGAAAGGCCTTGAACAGGCTGCGGACGCCGACATTGGTCACCGCCGCCAGATCGACGATGGTGATCGCCCGATTCCAGGACGCCTCGATGAAATCTTCAGCGACGCGGACGTAATCGGGAGCAGTATCCCGGGCGTCGCGGTCGAGTTGGCTGCTGTAATTGTGCCGGGTCACGCTCAGAAACGACACCACCAGCGCCTGCTGCATCTCCCGCAGCATGAACGGCGGCATGGCCGGAGCAGCCGGATCGACGTGGCGGGCGACATACAGAGCGAGATCGCGGAGCGCCGACGCGCCACGCTCGTCGCAGGACAGATGCGGTGCGAAGGTGAGCTTGCCGCGTGGCTTGACGCCGAGCAGCGCCTCCAGCGCGGCTGTCAGCGTCGAAGTGGTGATCCGAAGGATCATCTGCTGGTAGTCGGGGCCGAATTCGAGCCGTGACGGCGTACCGGCCGACGATACGCACCAATGCTCGGGATCGACATCGACGCTGGACGAGCCGGACGAGGTCCGGCTGCTGCCGCGTAGCGCGATCTGCACCCGGGCGAAGTCCGTCTCGTCGAACTCGGCCACCGCCGGCGCCGCATAGGCGCAGAAGCCGAGCCCTACGCCCTCTAGCCCAACATAGCTGCCGAATCCCTCGAAACCCTCCGCCTCCGCCACAAAATCCCGCGCCCCATAGACCGACAGCATCGCCTCGCGCATCGCTTCAGGGTCGCGGGTGTGAACGACGGGGGCACGATTGAGCGGATGATCGATCGGCTCGGCGTTCGGACGAACGTCAAAGTCGGGCTTACGCATTCCAACGAACTCACTTCCCGGGGAAACCTCGGCCCCGCGGCAAGAGACCAGTTGATTAACCCTAATCCGCCCTTACCCGCGGCACCGCTCAGGACCGGTACGGAACTGCTCGAAGAGCGCACCGCTTTAACCAAAGTCGGACATCGCGCCGGGCTGATCGTTGCCGTCGGCTTTCAAAAGGCGTTCAGGCAAGCCGTTGACCCCGCCAGGCAATCCACCCTAAACAAGCGCAGCGGACGCCGTCGCAACCGCTGGCCGGCGACCTCTGTCCCGCCTTGCCATGACGACGGCTCCCGGTCCGGAAGGGTGGCCGAGTGGTTTAAGGCACCGGTCTTGAAAACCGGCGTGCCCGCAAGGGTACCGTGGGTTCGAATCCCACCCCTTCCGCCATAACCGTTGATTTTATTTTGTAAAATCTGTTGACGGGCGCGAACAGATTTTACAACCACGGCGAAAATGGGTTCGAATCAGCAACAATTTTCTGTTGCAGGCGGCCTCTCGACGCCGAGATCGTTGGAACCGACTGGTAGCTTCGGAATCGCAGGCCGCCGGCTCCAAAAACGACAGTGATGAAAATCCAAGGTCGCACCAAATCACCGTCATGGACTCGCAGAGCTGCGAATTAAGGATGAGAAACGGCGCACGCCGGCCATCCCGACCTTGCCGCCTTCCTCCCATTGAGGACTTCGCGGAAGCGGCGGCCGCCTCGGCCAGGGGGGGGCGACCGGCCTCGTCGAGCGGGACCGCCATGGAATTAAAGGCGGGCCGTTCACGGGGCCAGAAAATGCGCTGGCCCATGCTTGCCGGAAATGAGCCCGCCGTGGCTGCGCCTTCGTTAGCGTATCACCTCAGCTCTTCATGCGCCTTGTTCTCGGACGCGGATTTACGTCGTGGTGACTTCCGTCCAAGATCGCAAAGGACCCGCGCCTCCCGAGCGAACTCGCGATCGCTCGCGAGCCGAACCCGCTCGAGACGATAATTAGATGGTCTCGCGACGCTGACGCCAAGTCCGGCAGAATTCGAGTGCACAGATCATCTCCTTCTCGACGGTCGAGACCGAAATGTTCAGGCTACGCGCGATCTGCGGATAGGTCATGCCGTCGACCTTGCTCAGCAGAAAGATGCGTTGGGTGCGCACGGGCAGCGTCTGCAGCGCGCGCAGCAGAGCGTCGAGATCCAGCCGGCTAGCCACCGCGTGTTCGGGGTCTGCCACACCGGTCTGCAACTGCTCCGACGATACATTGCTGGCATAAGCGGCACGGACGCGTTCTGCCCGGATCGTGTCGCAAGCAAGGTTGCGCGCGGTCGTGACAACGAGACCGACGTCGCGTTCGGTCAGTTTGCGGTTCATCAGCTTGATGAACGTCTCGTGGACGACGTCTTCGGCGGTATGCGCATTGCCGGTGATGCGACGCACCATCCGTTTGAGCTGGCCCTGCTCCGCTCCAAGTATACTGAGCAGTTCTGTCGCAGACGACATGAGATCCCCATCGTAGCGCATCAGCCCCGACTGAACGGGAAGCGTTCGAAGTAATCGCCGACGCTATCGCCAACAAAAAGTCGGTGCGAGAGCGATGCTCGTGAACATTACCTCCGATCATTCTTCTAATCGCATTCCTCGCGGATCTGTCAACGCCGCACGGTCTTTGCAATCGATGATTGGTTGAATTCTAAACTATGGATGCCGCCACGATTACGGGTCTGGCCGCTGTCGACCGTTGATACCATACGGCCTCGCATTTCGGGCCGCTTTGCGGAAGACATACCGATGCCCGAATCCATGCGCGAGCTCGCAGAACGCGCAACGTTCCAGAGCTTTGCCAATTGCTACCGGCGCGAAATCGACCCTGGAATGCCCTCACAGAAACGACCGGAGTGCGGGGATCGTCAGAACTACGTCGAGTGGTCCTGCCCGATGTCGGCTGCGACATTACGCGCCGAAATCGAACGGGAGTCGCTGTGCGGTCCGCTCCGCTTCGGGCGCGTCTTCATTTGCCGAGCACCGGAGAACGCCTGGCATGAGATCGCACCGCTGCGCGCGCTCTATCTGATGGTGCAGGAATGCTATTCCGGAATCGGCGCCGCGCGGGCGGAAACGCTGCGCAATGAGGAGGTAGAGCTGCTCGGCCGCGTACTCGCGAGCTATCAGTGCATTGCCGAAAGCCTGCAGCGGTCATCCGAGGAGGCCGGCCGAACCTTCCTCGACGGCGAACAAAGCCTGATATTCGGGCATTGGCTGCACCCGACGCCGAAGAGTCGGCAAGGCATGACCGATTGGCAGCAGCCTGCTTATGCACCGGAGCATCGCGGCCGATTTCCACTCACATACTTCGCCGTCGACGCAGCGTTGTTACATCACCGTGGCACCGAAGAAATTTCCGTCCCTGACATTCTCGAGGCACTCCTCCCGGTGGCCGACCGCCCGACGTTGCGTCCGGGCGAAGCCCTTCTTCCCCTCCATCCGCTGCAGGCAGAAGCCGTGATGCTCGATCCCGACATCGCGGGACTCGCCAGGCAAGGCCGGCTTCGCTGCCTCGGTTCGTTCGGGGCGGAGTTCTCATCGACGTCTTCGGTCCGCACGTTGTACAGCCCGGATATTCCGTGGATGCTGAAATTCTCCCTGCCGGTGCGGATCACCAACTCCTTGCGGATCAATCGGATGCCCGAGCTCAAGGCGGGGGTCGCAATGTCGCGGTTGTTCACGCGCACCGACTTCCTGGCGCGCCATCCTTGCTTCCGCCTGATCCGCGATCCAGCCTACCTGACGCTCGCCCTCCCCGGCCGTACCGAGAGCGGATTCGAAGTCATCTTCCGCGAGAACCCATTCACTACGGGCAACGAGAGCAAGGGCATCACGATCGCGGCCCTGACGGCCGATCCTCCGCCTTGCGCGCGCTCACGGCTCGACCTGTTGGTGCGTGAACATGCCGCGCAGCAAGGCGTGCCAGTGGCGAGCGCTGCCCGGCAATGGTTCTCGGCCTATCTCGATTGCGCGCTGGACCCGCTCGTCAGGCTCTATGACGAGCTCGGCGTCGCCTTGGAAGCGCATCAGCAGAACGTTCTGCTCGATGTCTCCTCCGGCCTGCCGACCGCCTCCTATTATCGTGACAATCAGGGCTTCTACCTGTCGAATGCCCATCGCGATCGGCTGGTCGCGCTCGTGCCGGACACCGCCGAGATCGGCGGCTTGTATTTCGACGATCGCGTGATCGAGGAGCGGTTCGCCTATTACCTGATAGTCAATCAGATCTGCTCGGTAATCGCCCGCATGGGGCAGGATCGACTGATCGACGAAGAAGCATTGCTGATTATGTTGCGCGAGCGGCTCGACGACTTGGCGCACGAACTCGGCGGCGTCGGACGCGACTTCGCCATCGGCCTTGTCGAGCGCCCGACCGTCGCCGCGAAGGCCAATCTGCTGACACGGATGTTCGACATCGACGAGCTGGAGTCCGAGGACGGCCGCGCGATCTATGTGCAGTTAGCAAATCCGCTGTTCGGCAATCGCCGTGCGGCGCGACGGGGAGAAGCTCGTGTCGCTTCCCGGTGACATCCCTGCCCGACCGGATGAGCGGATCGTGCGCCAGCTCATTGCAGCGGCCTTGTACGAAAATCTGTTCGGTCCTTTGACGCCGGCGTCCGACCCGGCGCGGCCCTTCGAGTGGCGCAGTGGCGCGCAAGCTTGGCGAGCGCGCGGCCGCCTCGGCGCGTTCGGACGGCCTCGACTCGAGCCGGGAACGGTCGAGTGCCGATCCGGCAGCGCGTGGCGTCCGGCGTCGATCGGCGATGCGGTTGCGGCCCTTCCCGGTGGCTCGCGAGAGCGAGCGCGGCTCGCTCAGGAACTCGGTCAGACCGAAGCACTGGTGCGTTGGAATTGGCTCCATGCTCCGCTCGGCGACCGGCGACTGATGTCGTTCTCTGCACTCGACGCGGCGATCGACGAAGGGCACCCCTACCATCCCTGCTTCAAATCGCGCATCGGCTTCGATGAGCAGGACCATCGCTCCTACGGACCAGAAGCGGGTGGCTCATTCCAGTTGGTCTGGCTCGCGGTCACGCGGGATCTGCTCCATCTGTCGTTGCCGGAAGCGGAAGAGACGTTCTGGAAATGTGAACTCGGCGCCGCGGGTCTTGCGAAGATCGTAACGCGCGCTGCTGCTCTCGGTCTCGAACAGAATCGTTTCGGCCTGATGCCGATCCATCCGTGGCAATGGCATGATCTATCGGCCGACCGGCTGCGTCCCCTGCTCGAGTCCGGCCGAATTCACGATCTCGGAGTCGCCGGTGACGCGTATCGCGCCAGCCAGTCCGTGCGAACGCTCAGTAACGCTCAGAGCCCATGCCGGAGCAGCGTGAAGCTGTCGCTCGGCATCGTCAACACTTCGACTCGCCGCAACATCGAGGCGCATTCGGTCGCGACCGCCCCACTGCTGTCGCGCTGGCTCGACGCAGTTCTCGACGGCGACCCGCTGTTCAAAACCCGCTATGGGCTCGACATCGTCCGCGAATTTGCCGGCGCGATCGTCGATCGGGATGGTCCACTCGGGGGAGACGTCGCGGCGATCTGGCGGGAGAGCGTCGAGAGTAAGCTTGCGGACGGCGAGCGCGCAGTACCGTTCAATGCGCTGATGGCGATCGAAGTAGATGGCCTGCCCTTCATCGATCCGTGGCTGCAGCGCTACGGCATCAAGCCATGGCTCGAACGATTGATCGACGTCGCAGTGCTGCCGGTGTGGCGGCTGCTCGTCGTCCATGGCATCGCCACCGAAGCGCACGGCCAAAACATGGTGCTGGTCCACCGCGACGGCTGGCCCGAACGCCTGATCCTGCGGGATTTCCACGACAGCCTGGAGTTCGTGCCGGACTTTCTCGCCGATCCCAACCTGGCGCCGGATTTTCCAGCTCTCGATCCTCGTTATCGTCGCGCGCTGCCGAACCAGTACTATTGGATGGAACGGCCGGAGGACCTGCGCGATCTGTTCGTGGATTGCCTGTTCGTGTTCAATCTGTCCGAGATCTCGCATCTGGTGCAGAGCTTCTACGGGATCAGCGAGGGCGCTTTCTGGCATCGGGTGTCGTTGCGTCTGGCCGCCGACATCGCCGAACACAGCCTCGGTGAACGCGTCGCCCGTCTCGGCTTCGGCACACCTGAGATCGTGATCGAAAGCCTGCTCGCCCGAAAGCTCGGCCTGCCGGGCGACGCTCTCCAACACAGAGTCCCCAATCCACTTGCGGCCGTCGCGCCGATCGCGCGGGAGTACGCATGATTCAGGTCGGCGACAAATTCTACGATCAGGCCCTGCTGCAGGCGATGGGCGCCCGCGCCGCTGACGCAGTCGGCCTCAATGATCGGTCCAAGCTGAGCTTTGCAATCTGCCTGTCCGATCCGGCAGAATTCCTGGCCCTGCTGCTCGCCATCCGCGATGCCGGCGCCAGCGTGCTGCCGATCCATCCGTCGACGCCGCGTGCTGCAGCGCGCCGGCTGGCAATCGATCTCGGCTGCCACCGGCTGGTGACCGATGGGCTCGCCATCGAGGATCTCGGCGGCGAAGCTCCCGGTCCCGGCGGGCTGATGCAGACCACATCCGGCACCACTGGCGAACCGAAGCGGGTCGCCCGCAGTTGGGCTGAGATCGATCGCGAGATCGATAGCTATGTTACGACTTTCACCGCACCGCAGGACATGACGCCGCTGATCGCATGTCCGGTCACCCATTCCTACGGACTGATCTGCGGCGTTCTAGTCGGGCTCCGCCGCGGCCAGATTCCGCACATTCTCGGCACGGCCAATCCAAAATATCTCATCGCTCGCCTGCGCCAGATCAACCGGCCGCTGCTGTATTCATCGCCCGCCATGCTCCACACCATCGCCCGCCTGCTGCCCGCAGGCGAGACGATCCATGCTGCGATGACGTCCGGCACCCTGCTGCCCGATCAGTGGCTGATGACAATCCGGGCCCGGACGACGCATCTGTTTCAGCAATATGGCTGCTCGGAAGCCGGATGCGTGGCGATCAATCCAAACCTGGCCGCATCAGGCGACATGGGCGTGCCGCTTCCCCATCTCCGTGTCGAGACCGGAGATGCCGGGCAGCCGCGGGAGATCGTGGTCCACGTCGGCGACCGCGAAATCCGGACGGCCGACCTCGGCTACACCAAGGACGATGGCACATTGGTGTTCGTCGGTCGCCTCGACGACACCATCAACGTCTCTGGCCTCAACGTCTATCCAAAGGAGGTCGAGGACGTGGTGATGGCGATCCCGGGTGTGACCGACGCGGTCGTATTCCGACGTCTGGATTCCCTCGCGGGCGAGCGGGTCGCTGTGGCGTTCAGCGCCGACCGCAGCATTGCGCCGGCGGACCTGCGCGACTGGTGTATCAAGAACCTGGCTCCCCATCAGGTCCCAATGGAGACGGTGCGCCTGCCCCGGCTGCCACGGCAGGCGAACGGCAAGATCAACCGGCGAGAGATCGCCGCCCTGCATGCCGAAGGACGCCTCGCGTTTTTGGCAGAGGAGACCGCCGCGTGACTCGCGAGCAGATTACGGCCGCGATCCACCAAGTGCTTGCCGAGCGGATGAACAACCTTCATCTCGACGGCTTTGGCCCACAATCGCGGCTGAATGCCGACCTCTATCTCGACTCGGTATTGATGCTGGACCTGCTTTTGCATCTTGAGCTCGATCACGGCATCCCCGTCCCCGAAGCGGCCGTCGCAGCGACGGCGATCGAGACAGTGAGCGATCTGGTGGAGTTGCTGGCCGGTTCTTCCCCGGCTGCCTCGAGCGCCAGTGATACCGCAGTCGCGGACCCTCCCGACGTCCATGCCGACGTCTATCCGGACATCAAAGTGCATTGCGTCGTGTCGTGTCTCTGCGACGCTGTGAAGGCCGCTGGCCTCGATCATCGCCCGATGTATTTCGGTCTTTGGGACGCCGACTTCGCCGTCTCGGATAAGCTTCAACTGCGCTATCACACCGATCAGATCAGCCACGGCTTCTTCTGCCAATGGTTCGAGCAACTCTACGGCGTGCATGTCACCGAATGGTACGATCACTCGGCACCCAAACAGGCCAATCTCGACAGGCTGATGGCTTTGGTCGCCGCCCGACAACCGACCGAGAGCGTGATGGTGATGTTGGACATGTTCCATCTGCCGGAGCGGGAGAACAAGTTCAATCAGAACCCATTTCCGCACTATCTGATGGTCGAAGCGACGGAGGATCCGGAGATCTGGCAGATTCGCGATCCCGACTTCCGCTGGGAGGGACCGATCGCAAAAGACCGTATCCTCAACGCAGTCGCTCAGCCGAGCGTCGCCGGCGGTTACGTATTCGATCGCCGCTCGATGCGGCTGCCAACCGCCGCCGACATCGGCGACTATTTTCTGGCGTGCATCATATCCGACGACAATCCGCTGATCCGCCGCATCCGCGAAGTCGTCGATGCCCATCTCGGCTGCCGCGACGGCCTACGCCTTCAGGCGCTCGGCGATGCGGTACGTGAGCTTCCTGTGCTGTCGATCCGGAAATGGGCTTACGAGCACGGCTTCGCCTTTTTCTGGCGCGAACTGGAGCTGCCGAACGACGCATTCCTGACGTGGTGCGACCGGATCGAAGAGCTCGCGCTCGGCCTCCCGGCGTTTCATCTGAAGATCCTGCGGTTGGCCCAGACCGAGGATCGCGCCTGCGCCGCCGACATCAATCAGGCGCTGGATCACCTGGATGCTCTGGAGACCGCGATCAAGGCCAAGCTGCACGAGGTCTTCATCGCCTGGTGCACCCTAAAAGGTCTGACCCAGGCGATGCCCCGTGAACGTGTCGGTGCACGGTGATGAAACTCTCGGTCTGCACCATCACGTTCCGCCATCACCTGCTCTGCTTCAGCGAGATCGTGGAGTGGGCACAACGCAACGGCTTCGACGGCGTCGAACTGTGGGGCGCTCACGCGCGCGGCTTGATGCGGACGCACCCGGAATACGGTGCAGACTGGATTCGCAATTACGGTCTGTCGGTGCCGATGTTGAGCGATTACCTGCCGACAGACGGCGACTTTGCTGACATTCGCCACCGGACCATGCAGCTCTGCCGGATCGCACAGGATTGGTCGGCGCCAAAGATCCGCACCTTCGCCGGTAACAGGCCGAGTGCCGCACTTTCGCGCGACGAGCGCAGAGCCCTGGCCCGCCGGATCGGCGAGATTGCCGGCATCGTCCAAGATCACGGCACCCGCCTGCTGGTCGAAACACACCCGAACACGCTGGCCGACAGTGTCGAGTCGACGCTGTGCCTGTTGGCCGATGCGGATCACCCAAGCCTCGGTATCAATTTCGATGCTTTGCATGTCTGGGAAGCAGGCGATGATCCGGTCCTGGCGCGCCGGACGCTCGCCGAGTTCATCGGGCACTATCATCTCAAGAACGTTCGATCGCGCGCCGAGCTCGGTGTGTTCGCCCCTGAGAACGTCTATTCCGCAGCCGGTTGCCGTGACGGCATGGTGCCACTGTTCGACGGCGCGATGGACTACGATAGCTTCCTTGCGGCCTTGGCGGGCGAGACCGATGCGGAAGCGTCGCTCGAATGGTTCGGTCACGATTGCTTCGAAACCCTGGCCCGGGATCGGCTAGCCATACTCGCCCGCTCGATATCGACGAGAGGCCGCCGCGGCTCGGCGGCCATGCAGCAGGCGCGGCGGCCAGTGTCGCGTGCCGCCGGGCACGTCGCCTCTTCCAAAGGACCTTCATGTATTTGATCCGTATGATCGCCATGCTCGCCGCGTTTGCTCTGCCTGCGCTGGCCTCCGCGGAAACCATCGAGATCCAGACCGCCCAAGGTATGGTCAGAGTGCAGGCCAAACCGTCTCGCGTTGCCGTATTCGACATGGCAGCGCTCGACACGCTCGACCTGCTCGGCGTCAAGGCCGCCGGCGTACCGGATCGGGTATTCCTGCCCGAACTGAAATCAGCCGCTGCCGGCGGCGAGGTCGTCGGCACTCTGTTTGAACCTAATCTCGAAGCCCTTAGCGCGCTCGACCCGGATCTGATCATTCTCGGTGGTCGTTCATCGCCCAAGGCGAAGTTCACTTCGCGTATTGCGCCCACGATCGACATGACGATCGACGGACAGGAACTGGTCCGGGACGCCGAAGCCCGGCTTCAGGCCTACGGCCGGCTGTTCGGCCGCGAGCAGACCGCCGAGCAAGAAAGGCAGAAGTTCAGCGCCGCAATCGTCGCGGCGCGCGATGCGGCCAAGGGTAAAGGACGCGCGCTGATCGTGATGACCAACGGGCCGAAGATCTCCGCCTTTGGCCTCGGCTCGCGGTTCGGCTGGATTCACAGCACGCTTCAGATCGAGCCGGCGGTAACCACCATGGCCCCCTCGATCCACGGCGAAGCTGTCTCCTTCGAGTTCGTCCGCAAGGCCGATCCGGACTGGCTGATCGTGGTCGACCGCGCGATGGCGATCGGGGCCGGCGACAATCAAGCGCGAGCCACACTCGACAACGAGCTGGTGCGTGACACCAAGGCCTGGAAGAGCGGCCGCGTGATCTATCTTCCCTCTGCCGATCTGTACATTGCCGGCGGTGGCATCCAGGCGATGACCCGCGTTCTGGCGGCTCTCACCCGCGGCTTCTCGGAGCCGCGATGATCGCAGTCGAGCGAGCCGCTTCGCGCTCCGCCGGGACGACCGCGCTGCTGGCGCTGGTCGCCCTGTTCGCCGTCAGCATATTCGTCGGCGTCGGCGACGTCGCGCCGCGCGACGTGTTGACCAATCCCGATACGCTTTATCTCGTCGCCGCGAGCCGGCTGCCACGCACGCTGGCCGCCGTACTGACCGGTGCCGGCCTCGCGATTGCTGGCCTGGTGATGCAGACGCTGGCTCGCAACCGGTTTGTCGAGCCGACCACGGCGGGGACCGGCCAGAGCGCCGCGCTCGGCATCCTGTTGGTGGCGCTGTTGCTCCCTTCGGCCTCGATCGCCACCAAGACACTGGTCGCAAGCCTGACCGCCCTCGCCGGCACATCGCTGTTCCTGGCGATCGCCCATCGGCTGCCGCCGACGCAGCCGTTTCTGGTGCCGCTGTTCGGGCTGGTCTACGGCGGCGTGGTCGGCGCCGCGGTTACCTTCGTCGCCTGGCACACCGATCTGCTGCAGTTCATCGAGATCTGGACCAACGGCGAGTTCTCCGGCGTGCTGCGCGGTCGCTACGAACTCCTCTGGGTCTCGGCCGCTGTCCTCGCCGTAACCTGGGCGTTCGCCGACCGCCTCACTTTGATGTCGCTCGGACGCAACGTCAGTGTCGGGCTGGGGCTGGACTATGCCCGTATGATGCAAATCGGGCTGCTGATCATCTCGATCGTCACCGCGCTGACCGTGGTGATCGTCGGGATGATCCCGTTCGTGGGTCTCGTGGTCCCCAACATGGTCTCGCGGCTGATCGGCGACAATATGCGATCGCTGATCCCCTGGGTCGCGGGGAGCGGCGCCGCGCTGGTGCTCGCCTGCGACATCATCGGCCGGCTGCTGCACTTCCCCTACGAGATCCCCGTCGGCACCGTGCTGGGCGTCGTCGGCGCAGCGTCATTCCTGTGGCTTCTGTTGCGCCGTCCGTCCCATGCGTGACAGATCGACGATCGTCCTGGCCTCGCTTGGCGTGGTCGCGCTCGCTTGCATCGCAGCCTACATGACGGTCGGGCTGCGTGGAAACGTCTGGTTCGCGCTCGAACTGCGCGCCATCCGCCTGGCCGCGCTGATCGTAGTTGCGGTCTCGATCGCAGTCTCGACGGTGGTGTTTCAGACGGTGACGACCAACCGGATCCTGACGCCGTCGATCATGGGACTCGACGCGCTCTACGTGTTCAGCCAGTCGCTGCTGGTATTCGCCGTCGGCGGGCTTGGCTTCGCGGTGCTGGACCCGCGGCTCAAGTTCGCCGGCGAGGCCACCGTGATGGTGATCCTCGCGGCGCTGCTGTTTCTGCCGCTGCTGAAGGCCCGAATGGACCTGATCCTGATGCTGCTCACCGGCGTCACCGTCGGCGTGCTGTTCCGCAGCCTGTCGTCGCTGCTCGCCCGGCTGATCGATCCCAACGACTTCGTGGTGCTGCAGGGCGCCAGCTACGCCAATTTCAGCAAGATCCACGGCGAGCTTCTGATCGCCGCCTGCGCGCTGACGCTGGTCGGCATCGCCATCGTCTGGCGGATGCGCCACGTCCTC
Source organism: Rhodopseudomonas sp. G2_2311 (assembly GCF_047501505.1). NCBI lineage: Bacteria > Pseudomonadati > Pseudomonadota > Alphaproteobacteria > Hyphomicrobiales > Nitrobacteraceae > Rhodopseudomonas > Rhodopseudomonas sp. G2_2311. The sequence goes on along the minus strand of NZ_JAZDRK010000003.1, from coordinate 387,333 downwards.
GACGTATTGGCGCTCGGCCGCGATGTCTCGACCGGCCTTGGCCTGGAATGGCCGCGCGTCGTTGCGGGCATGATTATGCTGGTCGCGGCGCTGGTCGCGGTCTCGACCGCGCTCGTCGGGCCGGTGGCGTTCTTCGGCCTGCTGGTCGTCGCCCTCGGCGAACGGCTGATCGATACGCGGCGCCACGCAATCCTGCTTCCGGCCGCGGCGCTGGTCGCCGTGATCGTGCTGGTCGGCGGCCAAACGATCCTGCAGCATGTTCTCGGCGGCGCCTCAACACTTGGCGTCGTCATCGAGTTCGTCGGCGGTCTGGTGTTCCTCGTAATGCTTCTGCACGGAGTCCGGCGATGATCGTCGTGAACAACGTCTCGCTCGCCCATCAGGGCGCGCCGATACTCAAAGACATCAATCTGGAAATCCCGGAGACCGGCGTCACCGCGTTGATCGGGCCGAACGGAGCCGGCAAATCGAGCCTATTATCGCTGATCGCCCGGCTTCAGCCATTGCAGCAAGGCACCATCACGGTTGACGGCTTGACCGTCGGCGCGACGCCGAGCCGCGTACTCGCCCGCACGCTCGCGATCCTGCGGCAGGATCCGGCGATTGCCAGCCGGCTGCGCGTGCGTGAGCTGGTCGCCTTCGGCCGGTTCCCGCACAATGGCGGCCGCATCACCGACGAGGATCGGGCACTGACCCAGGCCGCGCTCGAACGCTTCGATCTGACGTCATTCGCCGGCCGCTTCATCGACACGCTGTCCGGCGGACAGCGGCAACTCGTATTGGTGGCGATGACGTTCTGTCAGGGCACGCGATGGTTGCTGCTGGATGAGCCGCTCAACAATCTCGACATGTTTTATGCCCGCGAGCTGATGCGCGCCCTGCGCCAGATCGCCGACAGCGAACGTCGGGCCATCGTGATCGTTTTGCACGATATCAATCAGGCGGTGACTTACGCCGATTACATCGTCGCCCTGAAGCACGGCGCGGTGGTCGCGAGCGGCCCTCCGGCGCTGATCGCAAACACAACCAGCTTGCAGCGGATCTTCGGCTATGAGATGCCGGTCGAAAGCTATCACGGCAAGCCGATCGTTCTGAACCACCTATGAAGTCTTGATGCATTGAAACACGGCATCCTACGATCCCACGCGAGAATGCGGCGACGGCCGCGCGTTGGAGACGCGCGACCTCGATCATGCCCCCGCACAGCGCGAGAGATGGCGTGGAGATGAACACCGCATCGAATGACGACGACCGTCAGCGGGCGCTCCAGGAGGCGACCGAGTGGTTCGTCCGCCTCAACAATCCGCTCGTATCGGACGAGACCCGCCGCGCTTACCAGACCTGGCTCGCGGCGGATGCAGCGCATCCTGCGGCGATGCACGAAGTCTCGGAGCTCTGGGGTGCGCTGGATCAGCCGGCGGCGCAGCTCGCCGCTTCCGGATGGCACCGCGACGCCCCTGCCCCAATCGCGACTCCGCGCCCTCGCCAGCCAGCAAAAATCGGCGTGAAGTTCGCCGCCGCTTCGGCGGTGCTGGCGCTGGTGGCGGCGATCTTCATGTGGCGCGATCCCGGCCTCATCGACCGGGCCTTTGCCGATGCGGCCACGCGCCCTGGTGAACGGCGCGACGTGCGCCTCGCCGATGGCTCGTTGGCGGTGCTCGACGGCGACACGGCGCTGAACAGCGACATGGCGGGCGGTCGCCGCGTCGTGACCCTGCTGCGCGGCCGCGCTTGGTTCGACGTCGTTGCCGACTCCGCACGTCCTTTCACCGTCCACGCTGGACAGGTGGACGTCCAGGTCCGCGGCACCGCCTTCGAGGTCGACCGCGATGCTGCGGCGGTGACTGTCGAGCACGGCCGGGTTGCTGTCTCAGACCCTCAGACGACAGATCTTCAAGTCGATCTGACCGATTGGCAACGGGTCGCGTTCCAGAACGGGCGCCTGGGCACTCCAACCGCGATCGAACCGGACCAAGCTTTCGCGTGGCGGCGCGGCCTGATCATCGTCGACCGCGCACCACTGTCGCAGGTCGTCAAAGAACTCGACAAGATGGCGCCCGGTCACGTGCTGATCGTCGATCGGCAACTCGAAAGGACGACGCTGTCCGGTACTTTTCGCGCCGACGATCGGGAGTCCGTCCTGGAGGCGCTGCGCGCCACCCTTGGCGTGCGTACCCTGTCGGTGCCCGGCGTGGCCACGCTGATCTACCGGTAATGCTTCTCAGTATTTTTACGGGTTTTGCCTCGCACGCACGTTGATCAGCGAGGGCTCTGAACGCGTACCCCTCGACTGTCGTGGGGGACGTCAAGACCATGCGAAGATTTGCCAGTATCGCCGGATCGAGGTGCGGGACCTCCCTCTGTGCGTTGGCACTTCTCGTGACCGCGTCCGAAGCCCGGCCACAAGCGGACGCGACGTTCGACTTCCGGATCGAGCCCAAGCCGCGCCTGTCGGCGCTGGCCGACTTCACGACGACAACGGGTATTCAGGTCGTTCGGCTCGGCGAAGGTGCAATCAGTGGTGCCTCGCCCGCCGTCAGCGGCCGCCTCGCCGCCGAGACCGCGCTGCGCGAGATTCTCGCCGGGTCGAACCTCGCCTATCGCTTCACCGGCCCCCGCACCGTCACCATCGAGTCGGCGCCCGACGCCGCCATCGCGCTCGAAACAATCAGCGTGACTGAGGTCAGCATCGGGCGCGGCGGCATCAGCGAGATCGATATCACCAGCGCCGATATCGAACGCCGAAATGCGACCGACCTGAGAGGCGTGTTCCGCGGCGAACCAAGCATCGTGGTCGGATCATCCTTGCCGATGTCCCAGAAGCTCTATGTCCAGGGCATCGAGGAAACCAATCTGGCGATCTCGATCGACGGCTCACGCCAAAACAACAAGGTATTCCACCACAACGCCACCACGATGATCGACCCCAGCTTGCTCAGGGCGGTCCGCGTCGATGCCGGTGTGGCACCAGCCGATGCCGGCCCCGGCGCGCTCGGCGGCGCGATTGCTTACTTCACCAAGGACGCACGAGACTTCCTCTCCGCGGACGGTTTCGGGGGCTCGATCAAGTCGACGTTCAATTTCAACGGCAACGTCTCGACCACCAACCTCACCAGCTACAGCCGCCAGGGCGAATTCGAGGCGCTGGGCTCGTTCACTTACGGCAAAGGCAGCGAGTTTCGAGCCGGTAACGGCGAACAGGTGCTCGGCAGCGCCACCAATATCTTGAGCGGGCTCGGTAAGCTCGCCTATCAGAACGCCGACGGACATCGCTTGTCCGTCAGCCACGAGCAGATCCGCGACGACGCCATCCGGCCGTTCCGCGCCAACGCGGTGCAGATCTACGGCTCGCAGACCACGCCGCTCGTCCGCCCCTACAAGCTCGACCGGCAGAACACCGTCGTCAGCTACTCTAATGTCTCTCCGGAGGGGTGGTGGAATCCGAATGTCGTGCTTGGCTACAACCGCACTCAGGTCGCGGTCGATCAGTACGCCGGAGCCACACCTGAGACCTACAACTACACCAGCGAAGGCGTCACCGACAGTCTCAACGGCAAGCTGGAGAACAAGTTCGCACTACCGATCGGCGATATCGTGGCCGGCATCGATTTCTATCGCGACCGCGCCAGATCGATTGAACGGACCTATCGAACCGCCGAAACCGCCGACAATATCGGCGCCTATGCCCAAGCCCGCCTGACATTCGCAGAGAGCGCCAAGCTGTCGTTCGGGCTCCGCGGCGACCATCAACAGTTCGGTGGCATCAATGGCTTCCGCTCCAGCGACCAAGGGTTAAGCAGCAACGTATCGGGCGACTACGCCCTGACCAGTCACCTGACCGCGAAGGCCGGTTACTCCAACGTCTGGGCCGGCGTTCCGCTTGCAGAAAACTACGTCCAGAACCCGGCCTGGAACTACGGCACCGGGCCGCGTTCGGTCACCTCGGACAACGCCACCGCCGGCCTAGTGGCGCACTTTACGAGCTTCCGGATCGAGGGCGGCGTATTCCGGACTCGAATCCGGGATGCCCGCGTCCCGCTGTGGGGCGCCGACATGGCGCTGCGCGCCTTCGATGTGCAGAGTCAGGGCTTCCACGTCGGCGGCGCCTACTCTTGGGACGATGGCTTTGTTCGCCTGCAGTTCGTTCGCACCGATGCGACGATCAATGGCCGGCCGGCCGACAGCTACCTCGGCAAGTACCTGACCGCTCCGATTGGCGACATCCTGACGGTCCAGGTCGCGCACAGCTTCGCGTCATCGAGCCTGACGATCGGCGGTGATGTGGAGATCGCGTTCGAGGACGACAGCCTGCTGAACCCTTTCACCGGGATCGGACGGCTCGACGGCTACGAAGTCGTCAACGTCTTTGCCGAACACCATCCGTTCGCACTGCCCTCGCTCACGCTGCGCGGCGAGGTTCGCAATCTGTTGAACCAGACTTATGCGGCACGTGGCACCTACGGCCTCGAATACGGCAGCGGCGTCGTGCGGCCACTCTATGACCCCGGCCGCTCCTACCTCGTCAGCGCCAAGCTGACGTTCTAGCTGGCCCGCGCCATGGACAACGACATGCATGTGATCATTCGAGCGATGCGCCGGGAAGACACGGCCGACATCTACGACATCGTCAATCAACACGCCTTTCGGTTCTGGACTCTCGCCCTTCCCTTCGAGTCGTTCGAAACCATCGCCAAATGGCTGGAGCCGCAGTCCCCGCGCGACCTGCACTACTCGGCCGAGTTGGATGGACGCGTCGTCGGTGCGTCCGCGTTGCGCCCGTTTCTTGGGCGCCGCGCCCACGCCGCGGAATTCTGGATCGGCGTTCATGAGAACTACGCGCGCATCGGCGTCGGCTCGAAGCTGCTCGCCGCGATGATCGACACCGCCGACAACTGGCTGAACATCAAACGGCTGGAGATGACGGTGTTAACCGACAATGTCGCTGCGTTGGCGCTGTACGCGAAGTTCGGCTTCACGATCGAGGGCACCCACAAGGCCGCCAGCTTTAGAGACGGTGAGTTCGTCGACGCCCATTGCATGGCGCGGCTGCGATGAACCGCCGCTCCCTCCCTCGCATTCGGCCTCGACCCGCTGCTCAACGCGGCAGCGAAACGTGGCCCCAGATCACAGCTGATCGCCCGCGAACTTCCGCAGCGCGACGATAGCCCTCCACGACATTCCACAAAGAACATCTCGGAGATATTGATGAGAAAGAAAGTTGGTCAGGTCGCTCTGGTCGTTTCGGGCTTCGGCGTGATGCCGCTTGCCGATGGCGCCTTGGCGCAAACTTCGTCGTCGCGCTCGACGAACCTGCCTCCGATCGAGATCCTCGAACCGCAAGCGCGTCAGCGCGCAGCGAGCCGGCCTGCGAGCACAGCCACAAATCCGCGCCGGGTGGCGTCCCGTCCTCGCGCGCGGCAAGCCGAGGCGCCCCCGTCAGTCTTCCCCACCCCCGGGGTGCCGCAGACCGGAACGGTCGGACAGCCGCCGGTCCCCTATGCCGGTGGCCAGGTCGCCAGCGGTGCGCGCCTCGGCCTGCTCGGCAACACCTCGATCTTCTCGGCGCCGTTCAACATCACCAGCTTCACCTCCAAACTGATGGAGGATCAGCAGGCACGGAGCATCGCCGATGTCGTGTCGAACGATCCGTCGGTTCGCAACGACGCCCCCCCGTTCAGCGAGCGCGACTCGTTCTTCATCCGCGGATTCTCGGTGACCAACCTCGACACCGCCTATGACGGGCTGTTCTATCTGGCCAATCCGCGGCGGAGCTTCCTCGAGGGCATCGAGCGGGTCGAGATCCTCAAAGGCCCGAGCGCGCTGCTCAGCGGCGGCACCGCCCGCGTCGGCGGCACGATCAACCTGATCCCGAAGCGGGCCGGTGACGAACCGCTGACGCGCCTGACGACCGGCTGGATGAGCGACTCTCAGTTCTGGAACCACATCGATGTCGGTCGCCGTTTCGGCGACTTCAAGGAATGGGGCGTTCGCTTCAACGGCTCCTACCGCAATGGCGATACGCCGCTGGAGCTCAATTCGGTCGAGGTCGGCGTCGCCTCGCTCGGCCTCGATTATCGCAGCGAGGACTTCCGCGCCTCGCTGGACCTCAACAGCTCGGTCCAGCACATCAATGCCCCAACGTCGCTGTTCAACTCGGCGGCGCCGAACATCGTCATCCCGCCCGCGCCGAACGGCCGCATCAACACCGCGAGCAAGGACGAGTACATCGACAGCCGCTACAAGATGATCGCCGGACGCGCCGAATACGACATTCTGCCGGACACCACGCTGTATCTTGCCGGTGGCGGCAGCATCTACAATGAAGATTTTCTCACCTCGTCCTACCGGATCACCAATTACAACGGGACGGCGACCAACACGCTCGCAATCCAGCCGCAGGAGCTGCAGGGCTATACGGGTGAGATCGGGCTGCGGTCGAAGTTCAGGACCGGCGTGATCGGCCACCAGCTCAACATCTCGGCAGTGGAGGCCAACAACGAGCTGTATCGCGGCGGAACGCTCGGCTTTAAGTCGTACAGTTACGCGACCAACATCTACAATCCGGTCCGCCCATTGCCCGGGGCTTTTCAGACCAGCGGATTCGCGCAGTCCGACGACCGGCCGCTGCTGTCGCGGCTGACCGCTCGCAGCGTCGCGGTCTCCGACACGCTTTCATTGTTCAACGACCGGCTGCTTCTGACCCTCGGCGGCCGTTGGCAGGACATCGCACTCAGCGGCTTCGTGACCGCGGCAGGGCCAACGCAGGGAACCCGATCGTCCTACTATAACGAAGCCCGCTTCAGCCCTGCTGTGGGCGCCGTGATCCGCGCGACAGATGAACTGTCGATCTATGGAAACTATATCGAAGCGCTCGACGCCGGACCGACGGCGCCCGGGACGGCGCGAAACCCCAACACGGTGTTTCCACCAATGGTCAGCAAGCAACAAGAGGTCGGCGCCAAGTATGATTTCGGCTTCGTGGCGCTGACGGCCTCACTGTTCCAGATCGAGCAGCCCAGTGCCTACACCGATCCCACCACCAACATCTTCTCGGTGGACGGGCTGCAGCGCAACCGCGGTGCCGAATTCAACATCTTCGGCGAGCCCTTTAAGGGCGTCCGACTGCTGGGCGGTATCGCCCTGATCGATGCCAAGCAGGTATCCAGTATCGGTGGCCGCTACAACGGCAACGACGTGCCGGGCGTACCGACCACCTCGCTGACCCTCTACGGCGAATACGATCTGCCAGCCTGGATGGCTCCGGGCGTCACCCTCACCGGCCGCGTCATCCACACGGCCGATGTGTTCTATGATCAGGCCAACACGCAAACCGTGTCCGACTGGACGCGGGTCGACCTCGGCGCCCGCTACACCTTCGTGGCCCCGAACGGCAAACCGGCGGTCCTGCGCGCCACCATCGAGAACGTCGCAGATACCGCCTATTATCTGTCGGCTGCGCGCGGCTATCTGGCCGTCGGCGCACCTCGCACCTACATGGTGTCGGCAACCTTCAACTTCTGATCGCCGATCGTGCGGCGCGCGGTTCAGCGACGCCGTGCAAACAAAACGAAACGGCTCAGGCAGCGCCCCGCCTGAGCCGTTCATCAATCAAGCAACATCGAGATCGTGCATGAACTCATCCCCGCCCTCCGGCCCACAAACGACCCGCGCCTCCGTGCCCACGGCCCACGCCAGCCGTTATCTGCAGCAGCTCTGCAAGCACTGGGCGCACAAATTCGAAACCGAATTCGATTGGACCCAGGGCCGGATTTCTTTGCCGCTGGGAGAGGCTCGGCTGACCGCCACGTCCGACGCTTTGATGATCGATCTGACCGCGACCAATGCGGCCAACATGACGACCTTCCAGCAGGTCGTCATCAGCCACATCGAACGCTTCGCGTTCCGTGAAGAGCTTTGCTTCATCTGGAAATAGGGCAATAATGGAGTATGCTAATTAGTTACGGAACCGTGTGCTGTTAACGTGAGCGTGACATCGCACCGTGATCTACACCCCCGCCCCTGAAGATGCCCGACTGCCGCCGGTGCGGATCAATCTGCTGTCGGACACCCAGACCCAGCCCAGCGCGGCGATGCGAGAGGCGATGGCGCGGGCACCGGTGGGGGACGAACAGATCGGCGCCGATCCGACCGTGAACGCGCTGTGTGCCCGGGTTGCCGATCTGCTCGGCAAGGAAGCCGCGGTGTTCATGGCGTCCGGCACGATCTGCAATATCGCAGCGACGCTGGCGCATTGCCGAGCCGGTGACGAAATCCTCGCGCACGAAACGTCGCATGTGGTCTCGCTGGAGGGCTGCACACACGCGGCGCTCGGCGGCTTTCAGATTCACCCGCTGGCGGGCACAGGCGGTCAGTTCTCGGCCGACACGCTGCGAGCGGCACTGCATCGGCCTGACCGGCATCAGGCAAGGCAGAGCTTGGTGTGCGTCGAGCAAACCACCAATCTCGGCGGCGGCACGGTGTGGCGGACGTCGGCGCTCGGCGACATCGCGGCGCTGGCTCGCGCCAACGGGCTCGCCACCCACATGGACGGCGCCCGCCTGATGAACGCAAGCGTCGCCAGCGGTGCATCGCCCCGGCAGATCGCCGCGGGTTGGGACTCGGTATGGATCGATTTCAGCAAAGGTCTCGGCGCGCCACTCGGTGCAGTATTGGCCGGCTCGAACGACTTCATCGACCAGGTTTGGCTGTGGAAACAACGGCTCGGCGGCTCGCTGCGCCAGGCCGGCATTTGCGCGGCCGCTTGCCTCTATGCGCTCGACCACAATGTCGATCGGCTCGCTGACGATCACGCCAATGCCAGGCTGCTCGCAGCGGGTTTGTCGCAGATTGGCGGCGTGACGGCTGAACCTCCCGAGACCAACCTAGTCTATTTCGATATCTCAGACGCGGCATTGTCGAATCAGGCATTCGTCGACGCGCTGCGCGCCGATGGAGTGCTGATCTCGATCCTCGGCGGCCGGCTGCGGGCCTGCACGCATCTCGACGTCACGCCCGCCATGATCCAAGAGGCGCTCAAGGTGATCCGCAACGTGGTGGAAGGCGACACGGCGGCCCGGATCGGCCGCCGCGCACAGGTCTGAGCCGTCAGGCCATCGTGCTGGCGCGCACCACCGTGGTGTAGGTCCGCTCGATCAACTGCAGCGCGCCGCGATAGCCGACATAAGCGCGCGACAGCACCACCTCGTCGGTGCACGGATAGCCGATCTCGACCAGCGGCGCGCCGATCTCATCGGCCAGCGCCGCCTCCCAGGTCGAGCCGAACACGATCGGCAGTTGGCCGGTGAAATCGGTCGCGCGCACGATCTGATGGATGCGCTTGCCATCCTGCTCAAACACGGCCTCGGCGCCGGAATGCTCGGCGAGCGCGCGGTACTGCTTCTGGATCGTCTCGCGCAGCTCCTCCGGTGGATTTTCGCTGATCACGAACGGCCCCGGATTGAGCCCGAGTTGCTCGACCAGGAAGCTCGCCACCGCGAGATTATAGGCGCTTTCGCTGACCACGATCGCCTGCGACGGCAGCCGGTACTGGCTGGTCGAGCCGGCATAGAAGCAGGCGAAGTCGCGCAAGTAGACGTAGTGCTCCTTTTCCTCCTGCGCGATGAACGCTTCGGCGCGTACCCGATCGAGGCCCGCGAACTCCACCACCCGGCGCAGGAACGCGCTGGTCGCCTTGGCGCCGATCGGGATCGTCGGCTCGTGCAGGAACGGCTGGCCATAGAGATCCTCGAGATGCGCCGCGGTCGAGAGCCCGAGCCAGGGCGACAGCACCAGATTGAACTGCGCCTTCGGAATCGCGCGCCATTCCGCGACGCCGGCCGATGCCGGGCCGAACAGAATGTTCACCTGGAGGCCGATGCCTTCGAGGATGCGGCGGATCTCGGCGAGATCCCCGCGCCAGAACGGGTTCTGATAGGGCAGCAGCGACCAAACATTGACCAGGCCGTGCTGCAGCGGCGCATCGCCGGCGTCGACGAACTGATCGATGATGGCGCGGATCACCGTCTCATGGCCGGTGAAATTATTGCCGCGATAGCCGCTGGTCTCGGCCACCACGATCGGCACGCCGCGCTTCTGATAGCGACGCACCACGCTGCCGACGTCGTCGCCGACCAGGCCGGGAATGCAGCCGGTCTGCACCACGAACAGATCGGCCTCCATCACCTTCAGCGTCGAGGCGATCAGCTCGTCGAGCCGGTCGGCGCCGCCGAAGATCACTTCCTGATTGCCGAGATTGGTGCTCGGCACGTGGAATTCGCCGCCCTGATAGGCGTTGATGCCGGATAGCGCATGAAACTGTTTGGTGGCGCAGCCAGGCCCGCAATGGGTGATCGGGATCGCGCCGGGAATGGCGATCACGCTCGCGAGCGCGCCGAGGCTGCAGCCGTAGCGCACCTGCTCGATCGCGCCCGGCGAAGAGCAGAACGCACCGGTGGGATCTTGGGCGTTGGTGACGGGAGACAGCATCGATGAACTCTTTCAGGCCGGCTCGGTGATCGGCGCGTAGGGATCGGTCTCTGCCAACCACCAAGGCTGATACGGAAACGAGCTGTGCGCGGCGACGTCTTCGTAGAACCGCTTGCGCGGCAGCACGCGCAGGATCGCGCGGCCGATCGTCAGCAGGCCTTCGTAACCGAGGCCGTCATTGGAATAGAAAATCGGCAGCACCGGAATGCCCATTCGGCCGGCCAGCACCGCCAGCGTGCCGGTGTGTCGGCAGATCACGAAGTCAGGCTTGGCCCGCAGCAGTGCGGCGTGGGCCTGGAAATGCTGATCCGGGCTCACCGTATAGTTCGGAATGTCGCCCCAGGCGTCGACCAGGTGGCCGAGCGAATCCTGCTGCGGGTCACCAGAGTCGGTGGTCGGATCGTGGTGGAACGAGAACGCATCGTCGACGGTGACGCCGAGTTCGCGCAGATCCGTGATCAGCCCGTGCGCGAATGCGGCACCGGCCGCCACGAAGCCACGCTTGCCAGTCAGCGCCTTGCGCAAGCGTGCCAGTTCCGGCGCGATGCGAGCCCGTTCGCTTTCGATCACCGCCTCGACCTTGTCGGAGGTGCCGGTCAGCCGCGCGATGTCGCGCAGCCAGTTGTCGGTGGCGTCCAGCCCATAGGGCAGCGGCGCCCTCACCTCCGGCACGCCGAACTCCTGTTCGAGTCCGGTGGCGAGATACGACAGCACGAAACACATCGTCACCGTCGCCGCGGCTTCCGACATCTGCGCCAGCCGCTCCAGCGTATTGCCGCCCATCACCAGATTGACCCGCAACCCGAGCGGACTCAGTAGCGGCGAGAACACGTCGGGGCCGCCGAGATGGATCACGTTGATCAGGTCCGGCTGCTTGGTTCGCGGATATGGCACCAGCCGGCGCAGGATGCCGTGCTCGATCACATCCCAGCCGCTCGACCAGTGCTTCGATTTGAACCCTTCGCAATGCAGGGTGACGACCGGGATACCGATCTCGTCCTCGACCCGCTTGGCTGCGCCATCGACATCGTCGCCGATGATGCCGGTGGCGCACGAGGTCGCCACGAAAATCACCCGCGGCTTGTGGCGCTCATAGGCGTCGCGGATGGTGTCCTCCAGCCGCGTGACGCCGCCGAACACCATGTCCTGCTCGCCGAGATTGGTGCAGATCGACTTCGGGTCTTCCAGCTTCCAGCCGCGGCGAGCGGCAAGATCGCGGTAGTAGCGCGCGGTGAACGACTGGCTGGCAGCGCAGCCGATCGGCGAATGCTGCACCACCACCGAATCCTGGATGATGGTGGCGTTGGTGACGGCGATGTGCTCGGCGCACATCGACGCCTGGGCGAACGGCGTCGACTGTTCGCACAGCCGGCGCCCCCCGTTCTCGCACCCCTTCGAACAGCCGTAGGTGAAGGCCGAGTCCTTGACCAATTGCTCGGCGCGGCCGTCCCATTGGGTGATGGTGCCGAGCCGCTGGTCGCGGGTTTCGACCTGCGGAGTCTTCAGATTGAGCGCCATGTGCGCCTCGCAAATTCAGGTGGCGTCGAGCGCCTGGGCGATGTCGGCGATGATGTCGTCGACGCTTTCGATACCGATCGAAAGCCGCACGTAGCCCGGCGTGACACCGGCGGCGAGCTGCTTGTCCGGCGCGAGCTGGGCATGCGTCGTCGACGACGGGTGGATCGCCAGACTATGGGCGTCGCCGATATTGGCGACGTGAAACAACAGCTTCAGCGAGTCGATGAAGCGTCGGCCCGCCGTGAAGCCGCCCGGAAGTTCGAAGCCGACCAGCGCGCCGTAGCCGCCTTTCAGATAGGTGTCGGCGCGGCGCCGCGCCTCGCCGCTCTGCAGGCCGGGATAGATCACGTTCGCGACCTTGGGATTCTGCGCCAGATAGTCCGCGATCCGCGCCGCATTGGCAGTCTGCTGGCGGATCCGCAGCGGCAGCGTCTCAACGCCCTGAATCAACTGAAACGCGTTCTGCGGCGACAATGCCGGGCCGAGGTCGCGCAACAGGCCGGCGCGCGCCGCAAACGCATAGGCAACCGGACCGAACGGCCGGGCGATGTCCGGCCAGTTGCGGCCGTTGTAGGAGGGATCGGGGCCTGTGATCAGGCGGTGGCGGTCGGCGAACTCCTCCCACGGGAACTGGCCGCTATCGATGATGACGCCGCCGATCGTGGTGCCGTGCCCGCCGATGTATTTGGTGGCCGAATGTACCACGATCGCCGCGCCATGCTCGATCGGCCGCGCCAGCAGCGGCGCCGCGGTGTTGTCGATGATCAGTGGAATGCCGAAGCTGCGGCCGATGTCGGCGACTTCGCGGATCGGAAACACGTTGAGCTTCGGGTTCGGCAGCGTCTCGCCGAAATACAGCCGGGTGCGATCGTCGGTCGCTGCGCGGAAAGCCTCCGGATCGGACGGATCGACGAAGCGCGCCTCGATGCCGAACTGCTTCAGCCGGTTGGCGAAGAAATTCCAGGTGCCGCCGTAGAGATCCGTACCGGTGACGATGTTGTCGCCGGCCTGCACCAGCGTCAGCACCGACAGCGCGACCGCCGCCTGCCCCGAAGCCAGCGCCAGCGCGGCCGCGCCACCCTCGATTGCGGCCAGCCTCTCCTCCAGCACATGCGCGGTCGGGTTGCCGATCCGCGAATAGACAAACCCGAACTCCTCGAAATTGACCAGCCGGTCGGCGCGTTCGGTGGTCTGCAAATCGAACGAGGTGCTCTGATAGATCGGCACCTGCGTGGCGCCGGTGGCAGGATCGGCGCGAAACGAGCCGCCGTGGAGAGCGAGCGTATCGATATTGCCAGGAAGAAGTGGTTGCACAGTTTGCAGCGACATGAGGTCTTCCTTCGAAATAGAGCTACGGCCTGAAATTAAGCGCGGGATGCCGATCGCTTGCCGCGGGCGATGCGGTGATTGACGGCGCGCGCAGCCGCGTCGCCGAGCAACTGGACGGACTGCACGATGGCGACGAGCACGATCACGACCGCAGCCATCACCTCGGGCATGAAGCGCTGATAGCCGAACCGCACGCCGAGGTCGCCGAGGCCACCGCCGCCGACGGTGCCCGCCATCGCCGAGTAGCCGATCAGGCTGACCAGCGCGACGGTCTGCCCGGCGACGATGCTCGGCAGTGCTTCCGGGATAATCACGCGCACGATGATCTGCAGCGGCGAGGCGCCGATCGCCTCGGCTGCTTCAATCAGCCCCCGATCGACCTCACGCATCGCGGTCTCGGCAAGCCGCGCGAACAGCGGCGTGATCGCCACAGTGAGCGGAACGATCGCGGCACTGGTGCCGACCGAGCTGCCGGCGACGAAGCGCGTGAACGGGATGATCGCTACCATCAGAATGATGAAGGGCGTCGACCGGACCAGGTTGACCACCGTGCCGAGCACCCGATTGAAGATCGGCAGCGGCAGAATGTGGCCCGGCGACGTCACCACAAGCAGGACGCCAAGCGGCAGGCCGAGCGCAGTCGAAACCACGGCCGCGACCGAGACCATGTAGGCGGTCTGTTTAAGCGACTCAACGAGCAGCGCTGTGACGGCGGGCGACAGCAGATCGAACGGCATGACCGATGACTTCCACGACTAATCCGAGGGAGGAAAGATGCGACAGCACGGCGGGCAGCTTGTCGCCGGCCCCGCCCGCCACCAGCGTCAGCACGCCGAGCGGCCGGTCGCCGACATAATCAATCCGCCCGTGCAGAATATTGGGCTGGATGCCGAACACCGACACGAGATCAGCAACGATCGGGTCGTGCGCCGCAGTGCCAGTGAACACGATGCGCAGCACCGGATCGCTGCCGGGCACGGCCTCCGGCAGGAGCTGCGCCGCCACCGGCGGCGGCAATTCGTGCGCCACGAGGCCGGACAGGAACGACCGCGCCACCGCTGATTTCGGAAACGCCAGCACGTCGAATGTCGCGCCCTCCTCCACCACCCGGCCATGATCGAGCACCGCCACGCGGGTGGCGATGTCACGCACCACGTGCATCTCGTGGGTGATCAGCACGATGGTGAGGCCGAGCTTGCGATTGATGTCGCGCAGCAGCGCCAAGATTTGGTCGGTGGTCTCTGGATCGAGCGCCGAGGTTGCTTCGTCGCACAGCAGCACCGACGGATCGAGCGCAAGCGCCCGGGCAATTCCGACTCGCTGTTTCTGACCGCCTGACAATTCAGACGGATAGGCGTCAGCCTTATGTGCGAGCCCGACAAGATCAAGCAACGGCGGAATCCGCCGCGCAATCTCCGCGCGCGGCAGCCCCGCCACCTTGAACGGCAGCGCGACGTTGCCGGCGACGGTGTGCGACGACAGCACGTTGAAGTGCTGGAAGATCATGCCGATATCACGTCGCGCATTGCGCAGAGCACGGCCGCGCAGGCTGGTGATCTCTCGGCCCGAGACGATCACCCGCCCTGCGGTCGGCCGCTCCAGCAGATTGATGCAGCGGACCAGCGTGCTTTTGCCAGCTCCCGACCTGCCGATGATGCCGTGGATTTCGCCGCGACGGATCGTGAGCGAGACGTCGTCGAGCACCGGTCCGGCGGCATCCGAAAATGTCTTGCTGAGATGCTCGATCCGGATCACCGCATCCCGGGAGGCGTCGGCTCCGCCGGCGACGAGGTGAAATTCGGATGGTGGCGGGAGCGCGTTCATCCGATCGGTCACCACGCCGCCAGGATATTGCCGTTGAATTTCGTCGCGATGAATTGCTTTACCTCGGGCGACTGATAGCTCTCGACCAAGGTCTTGACCCAAGGCTTGTCCGCATCCTTGCGAGCGACCCCGATCAGGCAGACGTAATCGGACTGCTGGCTTTCAATCAGCAGTGAATCCCGATTGGGAACAAGACCCGCACTCAGGGCGAAGAACGAGGTGATGACCGAAAAGTCGACGTCTTCGAGCGACCGCGGCAGCTGCGCGGTTTCCATCGCCAGAATCTTCACCTTCTTCGGATTGTCGACGATGTCGAGTTCGGTCGCGCTGAAATTGCTGCCCGGCGCGAGCTTGATCACGCCGCCCGCCTCCAGCAACTTGAGCGCCCGCCCGCCATTGGTGGGATCGTTCGGAATCGAGATCTTGGCGCCGACCGGCAGATCCGCCAGCGACTTATGCTTGCGGGAATAGCCGGCCATCGGCAGCAGGATAGTGCGGCCGACCGAGACGATGTCGAGCCCGCGGTCGCGGTTTTGCTGATCGAGATAGGGCGTATGCTGGAAGGCGTTAGCGTCGAGCTCGCCATTATGGGTGGCAACATCGATCAGCGCACCGTCGGAGAACTCCACCAGCTTGACGTCGAGCCCCTTGGCCTTGGCGATCGGAACCAGAGCCTCGGTGATCTGTGCATGCGGACCGCTGGTGACGCCAACGCGGATGGTCTCGGCGCCGGCAGGATTTCCGGCCCCGATCGCGGCGGCGAGAATGACGGAGAATACGAGCGGTCGCATCAAGATAATTCCCTTCCCAATTTCAAAGATGCCTGCAGGTCTGCGGGCATGGCGATGCCCGCGACCGAGGTCAGCCCAACCGATCACGTGGCCGCCAACATCAACTGCGGCGTCCCGTCGATCATCACCGATGCTAGATGGCGCTCCCTGCGTTTTCAATTTTCGTCAGTAGTAAAGCCATCCAAATTAGCTACTCTGCAGATAAGCTTCTTCGAAATCCACGCGAGATTCGACATCAGGCATCCAATCGGTAATTTTGATCACAACTAAGCTGCCAACGATCGACATCGGCCCGCAGGCGATGCGCGCCGCCTCGGCTTCGAGAACACCGATGCTTTCGGAAGTAGGACCAACTATGAAGCGCATCAGCGAGGAAATAAACCCAACGGACCAACACTGATCGGCAGCACGACCGATGCTATTTTCGCCGAAGCCTCGACAGCATGTCGGCACGCACGCATCATTCGAAGCAGCCGCTATAGTTGGAGCCAATCGATGACAGCCTCGCCCTCACAGCTTCCCGTCCTCGACCTCAGCCGGTTTCGCAGCGACACCGCCGCGCGGGCGGAATTTCTCCGCGATGTCCGCAACGCCGCCTTCGGTCCCGGATTCTTTTACCTTGTCGGTCACGGCATCTCTGACCGGCTGATCCGCGACGTGCTGTTTGCCTCGCGCAACTTTTTTGCACTTCCGGAGGCGGACAAGCTCGCGATCGAGATGATCAACTCGCCGCATTTCCGCGGCTACACCCGCGCCGGCCGGGAATTCACCCGCGGCCAGCCGGATTGGCGCGAACAGCTCGATGTTGGGGCCGAACGCGAGGCGTTCCCGCTCAGCCGGTCGGCGCCGGCCTGGACCCGGCTGCAGGGACCGAACCAATGGCCCGATGCACTGCCGGAGTTGAAGCCGCTGCTGCTACGGTATCAGCAGGAGGTGACGGAGCTGGCGATCAAAGTGCTGCGGGTGTTCGCGGCCGCGCTCGGACAATCCGAAGACGTGTTCGAGCCAATCTACGTGCCCTCGCCCAACCAGCTGATCAAGATCATCCGCTATCCCGGGCGAGCAGCGGACGAGAGCGACCAGGGCGTCGGCGCCCACAAGGATTCCGGCTTCGTCACGATCCTGCTGCAGGACACCGTGGCCGGCTTGCAGGTTGAAACCGCCGACGGCTGGATCGATGCGCCGCCGCTGCCGGGATCGTTCGTCGTCAATATCGGCGAGATCCTCGAGCTGGCCTCGAACGGTGCCCTACGCGCCAATGTGCACCGGGTGGTATCTCCGCCGCCGGACACCGACCGGCTATCGGTCGCGTTTTTCCTCGGCGCACGGCTGGACGCCACCGTGCCGGTGCTGACGCTGCCGCCGGAGCTCGCCGACTACGCCCGCGGCGTCACGCAGGATCCGCAGAACCCGTTGTTCCGCGACGTCGGACGCAACTATCTCAAGGGCCGGCTGCGCTCGCACCCGGACGTGGCCGAACGTCACCATGCCGATCTGCTGGAGGAATATGCGATCAAGCCCGGCCTCGCGGCGGCCTATTAGGCCGCCACAGTCGTTCCGTCTCACTGGATCGCCGATGACAACAGAGATGCCCGGCACATGCCGGGCATCTCTGATTTGCTTTGCTCAGATCTCGCTGTCCAGCGGGCCCGTCACAAGATGGACAGCGCCTGCTCGAGATCGTCGGTCAGGTCCTCGACATCTTCGATGCCGATCGACAGCCGGATCAGATTGGGTGTGATCTGGCGCGCGAGCCGATCTTCTTCCGGCAGCGAGCCGTGGCTCATGGTCCACGGCTGCCCGACAAGGCTCTCCACGGCTCCCAGGCTCTCCGCTAACGCGAACAGCCTGAAGCGGCTCAGCACGTCGACGACCTGCTGTTCGTCGGCCTTCAGATAGGCGGCCACCATGCCACCGCCGCCGTCCATCTGGCGCACCGCGAGGGCGTGCTGCGGATGGCTGTTGAGCCCGGGATAGACTACCCGCTCGATCTTCGGATGGGCATCGAGCCAGCGCGCCACCGCCAGTGCATTCGAACTGTGGCGGTGCACTCGCAGCGGCAACGTCTTGATGCCGCGCAGCGCCAGGAAGCTGGAGAACGGATCGAGGATGCCGCCGGTGGCGTTCTGCAGGAACTGCAGCTTCTGCGCCAGCTCCGGATCGCGAACGACAATCGCACCGCCAACGATGTCGGAATGGCCGCCGATGTACTTGGTCACCGAATGCACCACGATGTCGATGCCGTGCTCCAGCGGGCGCTGCACCGCCGGCGACGCGAAGGTGTTGTCGACCACGGTGAGGACGCCGCGCTCGCGGCCGATCGCGGCGATCGCTTCCAGATCAGCCAAGCGCAGCGTCGGATTGCTGGGCGTCTCGATCCAGATGAAGGCGGTGTTCGGCTGGATGGCGTCGCGCAGCGCATCGAGATTGGCCGGATCGACATGGGTGATGGTCAGCCCGGCCGAATGGCTGCGCACCCGATGGAACAGCCGCCAGCTTCCGCCATAGAGATCGTCCGACGCGACGATGTGACTGCCCTGCCCGGCGATTTCCAACAGCGCCGCCTCGGCCGCAAGGCCCGAGGCAAAAGCGAAGCCGGCGTGGCCGCGCTCGGCGTCGGCGATCGCGGCCTCGAACGCGGCGCGCGTCGGGTTCTGCGAGCGCGCGTATTCGTAGCCCTTGTGCACGCCCGGCGCCGACTGAACGAAGGTCGACGTGGCGTAGATCGGCGTCGTCACCGCGCCGGTGGACGGATCGAAATGCTGGCCGCCGTGCACCGCACGGGTGTTGGCCCCGCGCTGCCGCAGGTTGGTGGTCTTATCCATATCAGTGCACCTTGCTACGCAAATGGTTGATCAGGTCGATCCGGGTGATCAGACCGAGGAAGCGCGAGCCGTCGACGACCACGACGACGTGACCACGGTCGAACACCGGCATCAGGCTTTCGAATGGTGCCGACGCCTCGACGGTCTCGACCCGCTTGCTCATCGCCGAATGCACCGGCTCGGCGAATTTGGCCGGATCCCCGATCGTCGCCATCAGCAGATCGGACTCGTCGATAATGCCGACGACGCGGTCGTCGACCAGCACCGGCAGTTGCGACACCTCGTAGAGCTTCATCCGCGAATAGGCGAAGTTCAGCGTATCCTCGGGAGCGACCGTGATCGAAGCGCCTTCGTCGTGGCGGCGTACGATCAGGTCGCGCAGATCGCCGTCGTGCCGACGTGGAACGAAGCCTTGATCGGCCATCCAGGTGTCGTTGAACATCTTCGACAGATATTTGTTGCCGCCGTCCGGCAGCAGCGTCACCACTCGCTTCGGCCTGGTCTGCTCGCGGCAATAGCGTAGTGCAGCCGCCAGCAGCGTGCCGGACGACGAGCCGGCGAGAATCCCCTCTCGTCGCAGCAGTTCACGCGCGGCGTGGAAGGATTCGGCATCGGTGACCGTGTAGCCACGCGCCACCAGCTTCAGCTCGGCATTGCTCGGTACGAAATCCTCGCCGATGCCTTCGACCAGCCAGCTTCCGACCGGGCCGGGCTCACGCCCTTCGACAACGTCGACCAGCACCGAGCCTTTCGGATCAGCCAGAATGATCTCGGTCGTCGGCGAGGCGCGCTGAAAGAACCGCCCGATTCCGGTCAGCGTGCCACCGGATCCGATGCCGCACACCACCGCGTCGACGCGGCGATCCATCTGCTCCCAGATTTCCGGCGCCGTGCCGTATTCGTGGGCCAGCGGATTGGCCGGATTGGCGAACTGATTGACGAACACCGCGCCCGGGGTTTCCGCGGTGATCTTCTCGGCGAGATCCTGATAGTAAGCCGGGTGTCCCTTGCCGACGTCGGAGCGGGTCATCACCACCTCGGCGCCCATCGCCTTCAGGTGCAGAACCTTTTCGCGGCTCATTTTGTCCGGGATGACCAGAACCAGACGATAGCCTTTGAGCGCGGCGATCAGTGCCAGACCGAGGCCGGTGTTGCCGGCGGTGGCTTCGACCAGGGTCCCTCCCGGCCGCAGCTCGCCGCTGCGCTCGAACGCCTCGATCATCGCCAGCGCCGGGCGATCCTTGATCGACCCCCCTGGATTCTGGCCTTCGAGTTTGGCGAACAACCGGCACGGGCCGGCATCCAGCCGGGTCAGTTGCACCAGGGGCGTGTTCCCAATCAGATCGATCAACGCCTTGGGCGAGCGATCCTTGGGTGTGGCAAGACGGGCCAGGCTCACGATGTATTCTCTCGATCTTCCGCGATTGCAGCTGGGGAACTTCGTCACCGCCGCGGATGCAGATCAAAGTGAGCCGCACGACTCTGCGGCGTCAATATGGGCAACACATTTCAGTAAGAACGCGATCCCCACCACAGCATCGGCAGCAAATTTGTATCGCGTAGCCGCACTGACGGAGATCTTGCTTCTGCCGCTGCTCAGCGACACGTCGCTTGCTGACAGCAACGATCCGCGATGGATCGCGTTCCGGAATCAGTCTGCCGTACCAAGCTGGAACAAGCGCGTGCCACAGAGGCAACGCCGTACCGGCCACGACGCGACGTAGCATCGATTTGATTGCCGGGTGATTTCGACAGAACGTGTATCATCTTCGGCGAGCGACAACGAAAGCCATTGCTCCGGCCGATCAGCTACGTAATCGATCATCCGCATTGCGCGCGGATATACGCTGATGAGCTGCGTGGGGCCATATGGGATCGCCATCATCGGAGTCCGAACCGATCAAGGTTGCAATTGCCACCGGCAACGGTGTCGGCGTCACCGAGCATTTCGGCTATGCGACCGACTTCCAGATCTGGGATGTCTCGACATCGACTCCCCGGTTGCTCGAGACCCGCCGCAACATCCCCGGCTGCGGTGCCGACCGCAGTGCGGCGCAGCAGCGCGATCCGCTCGACGTCTCGGTCGATCTCGTAGCCGACTGCCGTGCGGTCGTGGTCGCCAAGATCGGCGAATGCGGTGTCAATCGCCTTGCTGAACTCAACATCCTCGCGTTCGAGACCGATGACACCGTCGACAGCGTGGTGCGCGAACTGGCGGAGAGCAGTTTGCTGCGGGAGCGCTGCCCCGCATGACGATATCGTTGAACGCAAATGCCGATGCTTTGCAGCACGCGACACCTGCGTTCCCGGCGCTGGAAGGCCGGCATCCATGTTTCAGCACCACGTCGGAAGGCCATGCCGCCGCGGAGCGGCTCCACCTTCCGGTCAGCCCCGGTTGCAATATCGACTGCTCGTTCTGCAAACGCGACTTTGACCACCGCGATCACCGCTCGGGCGTCGCGACGCGGCTGTTGTCCCCGGAGGACGCCGAGGCAGTGGTCGAACGCGCGCTCGAACTCTGCCCCTCCCTTGCCGTGGTCGGGATCTCGGGCCCCGGCGAACCGCTGGCAACCGATCATGCGCTCGATACTTTCGTGCGAATTCGCGCCCGTTGGCCGCAACTGACGCTGTGCCTCTCGACCAACGGGCTGATGCTGCCATCACGGATCGAGGAGATCGCCGCGGTGGGGATCGAAACCCTCACGGTGACGGTCAACGCCGTCGATCCCGACATCCAGGCCACGATCACGCCCAAGATCGCGTGGCAACGAAGACGCCTCGATGGCCGCGCCGCGGCCGAGCGTCTGATCGGCAACCAGCTCGAAGGCATCGCGCTTGCCGCCGCGCTCGGCCTCACCATCAAGGTGAATACCGTGCTGATCCCCACCGTCAACGAGGATCACATCGGGGACATCGCAGCCGAGGTCGCAGCCGCCGGCGCGCGGATGATCAACATCATCCCGCTGATCCCGCAGCATCGTTTCGCCAATCTGCCGGCCCCGAGCCTGATGCGGCGCTACGTCGCCCGCGCCGACGCCGAGCGTCATTTGCGCGTGTTCCACGATTGCCAACCCTGCCGCGCCGACACCTGCGGCGCACTCGGGCTCAGCGATTACGCCGCCGCGCTTTACGGCGACGATCTCCTTGCCGAGCCGACCTTTTCGCACGGCTGACGCCGTCCCCCACACTCATTGGACAATTCTGGATAGGAGCCGACCATGGCCAACAAACTGAAGCAAATCGCCATCTACGGGAAAGGCGGGATCGGCAAGTCCACCACCACCTCCAACATCAGCGCGGCCCTGGCTGAAGCAGGTTACAAGGTGATGCAGTTCGGCGCCGACCCGAAGGCCGACTCCACCAACACGCTGCGCGGCGGCGCCTACATCCCGTCGGTGCTCGACCTGCTGGCGGAACGCCGCCGCGTCGATGCCTACGAGGCGATCTTTCAAGGGTTCGGCGGCATCTATTGCGTCGAGGCCGGCGGTCCGCAGCCCGGCGTCGGTTGTGCCGGCCGCGGCATCATCACCGCGGTCGAACTCTTGAAGCAGCAGCGAGTCTTCGAAGAACTCGACCTCGATTACGTGATCTACGACGTGCTGGGGGACGTGGTGTGCGGCGGCTTCGCCGTGCCTGTGCGCGAGGGCATCGCCGAACACGTGTTCACGGTGTCGTCGTCCGACTTCATGGCGGTCTATGCCGCCAACAACCTGTTCCGCGGCATCGAACGGTTCTCCAACTCGGGCGGCGCTCTGCTCGGCGGCATCATCGCCAATTCGATCAACACCGACTTCCAGCGCGACGTGATCGACGATTTCGCTGCGCGCACCGCGACGCCAATCGTGCAATACGTGCCACGCTCACTGACCGTCACCCAGGCCGAACTCAGCGGCCGCACCACCATCGAGGCGGCGCCGCAATCGGCGCAAGCCGACATCTATCGCCAGTTGGCGCGCCGCATCGCCGAGCACACCGAGTCCAAGGTGCCGACGCCGCTCGATCCGCAGCAACTTCGCGAATGGTCGAGCAGCTGGGCGGATCGACTGGTCGCTGCGGAGCGCACCGAAGCCGAGCGCGACCGCGCGGTCGCCTGACGCACCCTCACTCCACCCCTGGCAGCTTTGAAGAGGACAACGATGGCAACTCTCCTGTTCGCCGACGGACGCGAGGCGACCGCCGCGGAGATCGAAACAATCGCACGCGCGCATCGCATCGTGGTGGAGCATCGCCCGGTGCCGACGGCGCTGGCGGAAACACTGGCGCGACCGCTGCTCGACGACACCGCGGCCGCGACCGTGCTTGACGCACTGCCGCCGCGCCCGGAGTTTCCCTCGCGCGACCTGATCGTGCTGCATCCGGAGCGGCCGGATAACGAGCAGCTCGCCACCAAATTCGAAAACTGGCATCGCCACGCTGGCGACGAGATCCGCCACATCCTCGATGGGGCCGGCATCTTCGGCGTCATTGTCGAGGGGCAGCGCGCCGATCTTCACGTTGGGCCAGGCGATTTCATCGTGGTCCCGGCGGGCCTCGAGCACAATTTCCGCCTCACCGCCGCCCGCCGTATCAAAGCCGTGCGCTATCTCAGCGATGCCGAGGGTTGGTCGGCCGAGTTCACCGGTCGAGCGGCCTGACTCGGAACGCGACGGACTTTCCGCCGGGGACGACCAGCCGCCGGCAAGAACGATCGCTCCGGAGAACGCCACTCCGCGAGCGATTTGTTCTCCACCCAACTAATAGCGCAGCAGCATCTTTCAAACTGTTTGGCGGATGTTGTGTTCGATCGGAGAACGTCCTTAGATCGCGGAGTAGTTCGTTCCGCCGAACACGTCACTGACGGCATTCGTCCGTTCGTCACGCCCGGCGCGCGAGCAGACCATCCTCGATCAGGATCACTCCGTCGTCAGTTCGGTATGTCACGACCTCTCGATCATCTCGATATCAAGATCCTCCGGCTGCTGCAGGAGAACGCCACCCACTCGGTCGCGGACATCGCCTCCAAGGTGGGGCTGTCGTCGACTCCGTGCTGGAAGCGTATTCAGCGCCTGCAGATGGACGGGGTCATCACCGGCCGCGTCGCACTGGTTGATCAGGAAAAGATCGGGCTCGGGCTGTCAGTGTTTGTCTTCATCGAAGCCGGCGAACAGACCAAGGAATGGCAAGCCTCATTCGCCACAACGCTCCGCGGTATGCCCGAAGTGGTCGAAGTGTACCGGCTTGCTGGTGACTATGACTACGTCCTGCGCGTCGTTGTCGCCGACATGAAGTCGTTCGACCGGTTCTACCGTCGGCTGATCAAAACCGCCGAGCTGAAGAACGTCACCTCGCGGTTTGCGATGGAAAAGATCAAGGCGATCACCGCGCTCCCGGTGGTCCCACCGCCGCCGCAAGCCTCGCCATAACGGCTAGCCACACTGGAACGTATCGCTCCCCGCCAAATGTCGTTCGCGGCCTTGCGAAGGGCAAAACGGCAAGGCGATCCAGAAGTCCCCGAACGCTTCGCCGCCTCCCAATCAAGTTGACCGAGTTCCAAGGGGCGCCAGGGCAGCCCCTTGGAACGACCGCATCATGCAGCGTCCAGCGCCTGCGCCAGGTCGGCCAGAATGTCGTCCGGATGCTCGATCCCGATCGATAGCCGGATGAAGCCCGGCGTCACGCCGGCCGCCAGCTGATCCTCCTCACTGAGCTGCGAATGAGTGGTGGCGGAGGGCTGGATCGCCAGCGACCGCGCGTCACCGATATTGGCGACGTGATAGAACAGCTTCAGCGCCTCGATGAAGCGCTGGCCGGCCGCCTGCCCGTCGCGCAATTCGAACCCGATCAGCGCGCCGTACCCTCCCCGCATCGACGCGTCGGCGCGACGGCGGAGCTCACCGCTCTGCAGGCCAGGGAAATGCACCGCCGCGACTTTCGGATGGTCCTTCAGATAGTCGGCGACAACAAGCGCATTGGCGTTGTGCTGCTCCATCCGGATCGGAAGCGTCTCCAGCCCCTGCAAGATCTGCGACGCGGCGAGCGGCGCCATGCCGGCGCCGAGATCACCGAGCAGCTTCAGCCGCGCGCGGAGCGAAAACGCGATCGGGCCGAACGGCCGAGCAACATCAGTCCAGACGACTTGCGGATCGGCCGCATCGGGCGCCGTCAGCAGCGGAAACCGTTCGGCGTGCTGCTGCCAGGGGAAGTTGCCGCCGTCGATGATCGCGCCGCCGAGCGTGGTGCCATGACCGCCGATATATTTGGTGGTCGAGTACATCACGATCGCCGCGCCATGATCGAGCGGGCGCACCACGCCGGGAACGGCGGTGTTGTCCATCACCAGCGGCACCCCGAGCGAACGACCGATCGCAGCCACTTCGCGGATCGGAAACACCTCCAGCTTCGGGTTGGGTAGCGTCTCCGCATAATACAGCCGCGTCCGCGCATCGGTGGCGCGTCGGAAGTTCTCCGGGTCAGACGGATCGACAAACCGTGCCTCGATGCCGAGCTCGCGCAACGTGTTGTCGAACAAGATCCAGGTGCCACCATAAAGGCCGGTGGAGGTGACGAAATTGTCCCCCGCCTGCGCCAGGTTCAGGACCGAGAACGTCGACGCCGCCTGCCCCGACGCGACCGCCAGAGCCGAAGCGCCACCTTCGAACGCGGCCAGCCTGCTCTCCAACTCGCGCAGCACCGGATGGCTCACCGCCCGATACCGCGCATCCAGCCTCTCATTGCCGAACTGCAGCGGCGCGGCGGCACTTTCGTCGATGCGCGGCGAAGGACGGCGACTCACACCAGCACGGCCACGCGCGCCACGGAGAACGAATGTGCTGGGATGCAGCGGTTGAACAGCATGATTATCATCGAGAGTCGAGGCTTGCGCGAACATTTCACTTTCCAGCACGATTACTTGACTTCATGTGCTAACCGTATTCTCTGCAGGTGCTGTGAACAAGCTGCGTTCGAACACACTTGCTATTCCGTTGTCGGAAGTCTCAGGCGTCGCGACACATCTATATCGCGCCGCATTGCGCCGACGCAGCGCCGCCTCTTGCGTACGCCTCTTTGCAACGGCAGCAGCGCCACTGAACGATATGTCCGTCGCTGGACTTCCACCGATCGACTCCCTCTCTTCACCTCTATCGCCGAGGAGCGCACCGTCATGACCCAGCCACACGCCGCCAACTTCGAAACGCTCGCGGTCCATGGTGGTTCGTTCCGCGCCGATCCGGTCACCGGGGCGGTGGTGCCTCCGATCTATCTGACCACCTCGTACCAATTTCAGGACACCGAGCACGCGCGCCGTATCTTCGCGCTCGAAGAGATCGGCTACACCTATACACGCACCGTCAATCCCACCCGCGAGTTCCTGGAGCGCCGTGTCTCTGCGCTCGAAGGCGGCGTCGGGGCCCTTGCGCTTGCCACCGGCGAGAGCGCATCGCTGTACGCGCTGCTCAACATCACCCACAGCGGCGACAACGTCGTGCTGTCGCCCGACATCGGGACGGGACGCAATGCCGGTTTGGTCGCATCGCTGCGCCAGTTCGGGGTCGACGTCCGTTTCGCTGCCGAGACGGGATCGGCGGAGTCGTTCGCCGCGGCGACCGATGCACGTACCCGTGCGTATTATGTCGAAAGCCTCAGCGTGCCGCAGCTCCGTGCCTTCCCGCTCGCCGGCGCGGCGGAGGCGGCGCAGCAGGCCGGCGTACCGCTGATCGTCGACAATACCGCACTGCCGCTGTCATTGAGGCCGTTCGAGCACGGCGCAGCGCTGGTGATCTATTCGGCGGCCGAATATCTCGGCGGCCACGATGGTGCCCAAGGCGGCCTGATCATCGATGGCGGCCAGTTTTCCTGGGAGGCTCATGCCACCCGGCTGCCGACCCTCAGCGAGCCAGATGCGTCGTATCACGGCGTGGTCTGGACCGAGCTGGTGAAGAAATGGAACGCCAGCCCGTTCGTGGCGCGGACGCGGGCGCATCTGCTGCGCGATCTCGGCGCGGCGATCAACCCACTGGCGGTGTTCCAGATCATCCAAGGTGTCGAGACGTTGCCGCTGCGGCTGCGTCGGCAGACCGCCAGTGCGCGCGAGGTCGCGACCTATCTGGGCGCGCATCCAAAGGTGTCCGGCCTCGCCACCGGCGCTGCGTTGATCGCCTTCGATCTGCCCAGCGCAACCGCTGCGGCGCGCTTCACCGACGCATTGACGCTGTTTGATCCTGCCGCGACCTACGGTGGTGTCCGTAGCGCCATCCTCGACCGGGCTGCGGCCTCGCCGCGCGTCGTATTGTCGATCGGGCTCGAGCACGCCGGGGACCTCCTCGCTGATCTCGACTCCGCGCTCGCTGACGCCTGATCGTGACCGCGGCGGACGGGGCATACCGCAAGCTGGTAGCCGAGCGTCATCGCACGGCGCCTCGTCGACACTGGATTGCTTCTCCTCGCACGACGCGGCGCAGTTAGTTCTTTCAAATCGCAACGCACCGCGCTTTCGCGCTTGCGAACACCGTTTCCTCATGGCCATCTTCGCGCGCAACTGATCATCCTCACAGTTTCGTTCTTTGAAGGCGTTGCGCGCCGATGGCCATTAATCTTCGTAGTCCGTCCGCCGAGACCCGCGAGCAGCGTCTTGGTACCATCACCTCATGGGATGGCCCCGCCTCCCGCCTTGCCAACGAGTCCGCCTTCTCCCGCGGCGATTGCGGCCCCGGCTGCGGCGGCAAGGGCCAGCGCATCTGCGAATTGGATTCGCCGTTCTCGCAGGGCTCGACCTGCTCCGAGCAGATTGCTGAAAGCCAAGCCAGCAACGTTCGCGACGCAGTGCTGGTGCAGCATTCCCCGATCGGTTGCGCCGCCGGTCACATCAACAGCAACGCGTTCTTTCGCAACGGCCTGATGCGCCGCGGCTTGGCTCCGCGCAACGTCACCGGCTTGTCGAGCAATCTGATCGAACGCGACATGATCTATGGCGGCGCCGAGAAGCTGCGCGCCACTATCAAGGCCGCGGTCGAGCGGCACCAGCCCAAGGCGGTGTTCGTCGCCACCTCTTGCGCCACCGGCATCATCGGCGACGACGTCGAGAGCGTGGTGCGCGATTGCGAGGACGAGCTCGGCGTCCCTGTGGTGGCAATGTACTGCGAGGGCTTCAAGTCCAAGCATTGGAGCTCAGGCTTCGACGCCATCCAGCACGGCGTGCTGCGCCACGTCGTCAAGCCGAAACCGGGCCCGCGGCAGGACAACCTCGTCAACATCATCGTGCTGTGGGGCAGCGACGTGTTCACGCCGATGCTGGCGGAGCTGGGCCTCGAAGCCAACAACATCCTCACCGTCGCGTCGGTCGACGAGATCGCCCGCGCCTCAGAAGCCGCCGCATCGGCCACCTTCTGCTATTCGGTCGGCGGTTATCTCGGCGCTGCGCTTGAGCAGCAATACGGCGTGCAGGAGATCAAGGCGCCGCAGCCTTATGGCTTCGCCGGCACCGACGCCTGGCTGCGCGCGCTCGCGACAGCCACCCACCGGGAGGAGCTGGCCGAAGCCTATATCGCCCGCGAGCACGCCCGCGTCCGCCCGCAGATCGAGCGGCTGCGCGAACGGCTCAAGGGCGTGCGCGGCTACGTCGCGATGGGCGCGGCCTATGCACACGGCGTCATCGGCGTGCTGCGCGAACTCGGCGTCGAGGTGCCCGGCTCGCTCGTATTCCATCACGACCCGGTCTATGACAGCCACGACGTCCGCCAGGACTCGCTTGGTCACATGATCGACGCCTATGGCGACGTCGAGCACTTCAGCATCTCCAATCGCCAGCCCTATCAGTTCTACAATCTGCTGAAGCGCTCCGATCCGGATTTCATCATCATCCGCCACGGGGGCCTCGCCGGTCTCGCCTCGCGCCTCGGCGTGCCGGCGATCGCGCTCGGCGATGCTTCGACGGCAATCGGCTATCAAGGCATGATCGATCTCGGCGAGGAGATCGTCGATGCGCTGGCGCAGCGCAAATTCCACCAGGATCTCGCCGGTCATACCAGCCTGCCCTACAAGCAATGGTGGCTGGATCAGGCCGATCCGTATCTGCTCGCCCGGCAGAACGCCCCGCAAGCCGCCGGAAGTCGCGTCTGATGAGTATCACCCCGCTTCAAGTCCGTCGCTCCGGTCCTGTCCCTGTCGTTGCCGACGTCCCCGAAGAAGGCCCGATCGAGCAGGTTCGTTACGCCTGCGCACTCGGCGCCATGCAGACCGTGGCGGCGATCCCGCGCGCGATCCCGATCACCCATTGCGGTCCGGGCTGCGCCGACAAGCAATGCGGCGCACTCGCCTTCAACAACGCCTATCAGGGTGGCGGCTGGGGCGGTCTCGGCGTCGCGCCGAGTACCAACGCCACCCAGCGCGAAGTGATCTTCGGCGGCGAAGAGCGGCTGCGCGAGCTGATCAGCCACACACTGGAGCTGATGGAAGCCGATCTGTTCGTCGTGCTCACTGGCTGCATCCCGGATCTGATCGGCGATGACGTGCCGGCCGTGGTCAAGGAATTCCAGGCCAAGGGCGCTCCGGTGGTTTATGCTGGCACCGGCGGTTTTCGTGGCAACAACTACACCGGCCACGAGGTCGTCACCCGCGCCATCATCGACCAATTCGCCAGTGCGGATGCAGGGCCGCGGGAACACGGCCTCGTCAATCTGTGGGCACCGCTGCCCTACCAGGACCCGTTCTGGCGCGGCGATCTCGCCGAATTGAAACGGCTGCTGCAAGGCATCGGGCTGCGCGTCAACGTGCTGTTCGGCCCCGGTTCGGCCGGCGTGTCGGAATGGCGCGCAATTCCGCGGGCGCAGTTCAATCTGGTGGCATCGCCCTGGCTCGGCCTCGCCACCGCGCAGCATCTGGAAAGCAAATACGGCCAGCCGTATCTTCATCTGCCCGTGCCGCCGATCGGCGGCCGGCAGACCTCCGAATTCCTCCGCCAAGTCGCCGCCTTTGCCGGCATTCCGGACTCGCAGGCCGGTGCTTTCATCGCTGCGGAAGAGCGCGACTACTACGGCTACATCGAGGCGTTTTCGGAATTCTATTCACAGTATCGCTGGGGCCTGCCGGCGCGGTTCGCCGCCGTCGGCGATGCCGCCACCACACTGTCGCTGAGCAGTTTCGCGGTCCGTCAGCTCGGCCTGGTGCCGGCCTCGGTGGTGATCACCGACAACACCCCGCCCGAGCACCGCGACGCGATCCGGGCAGCGTTCGCCAAGCTCGACCACGACGTCGGCATCGAACCGGTGTTCGCCGAAGACAGCTACGCGGTGCATACCGCACTCCGCAGCGCCGATTTCGGCCGCAAGCCGCCGCTGATCTTCGGCACAACCTGGGAGCGCGACCTCGCCAAGGAGCTGCGCGGCTTCATTCTCGAAGTCGGTTTCCCGGCCTCTTACGAAGTCGTGCTGTCGCGCGGCTATGCCGGCTATCGCGGCGCTCTCACCTTGATCGAGCGCATCTACACCACCGCCATCAGCCGTAGCGCCTGAGCACTTCCCGACGAGACATCGTGACGTTCAATTCCCACCCGCCATACGATCCAACGAAGCCCACCGGAGCACGCTCCCGTGCCGGCATCACCCGTCGGCGTCTTTTGGGAACAGCGCTGGTCGGGGCGGCATCGCTGCTCGCCGTCGCCCCTGCTCGTGCCGAGGCTTACCGTGACTACCGGCGCACGATCTTCGTCGCGCGGCGCGGCATTGCCGCACTCGAAGCGATCGATGTCGATTCCGACACGGTGACCGGTACGCTTGAACTTGGTCTTGAACCGCGCGAGCTGCAGATCTCCCAGCGCGGCGGCCGCCTGGCCGCGATCGACTTGCGCAGTCCACGTCTCGTCAGTGTCGATCTGGCAGCGCAGAGCCGCCGCGACGTACCGCTGCCATTTATCCCGTCGCGGCTGCGGATCAGCCCCGACGGCCAGCGGCTGGCGGCATTCGACGATGCGCGCGGCACAATCGTGCTGCTCGACAGCACCGACGGCCGCGAACGCAGCCGGATCGACGGTCCGCGCGAGATCCGCGAGGCGATCTTCTCCGGCGATAGTTCATCCCTGCTGGTGGCAGCTGCGAGCGTCGGCGGTCTATCGACGTATGACATCGCGGCCGCGCAGCCTGTTCCGCCGGTCGAGGGGCCACCGCTGCACGCGCTGCTGCGCGCGCCGAACGGCCGCGAAGGCTTTGCGTTGACGGCCGAGACTCCGCGCCGCGTGCTGCACCTCGATCTGCGCTCGCGGCAGGTGCTGGCGAGCGTGCCCACCTCCGACCATCCCGTTCTGTTCGCAACCGGCACCGGCATCCAGTTGCTGGCGATCGATCAGCATGCGGGCACGCTCTCGATCCTGCCGTCGGAGCCGCTGCAGCCGGGCGGCGTCACGCTGCCGGCCGCGGCATCGACCGCCTATGCGGCCTGGTTCGATACGGTGGCGTTCGTGCCGGCGCCCGCCGCGCGCAAGCTGCTGATCTTCGACCTCGAGCGCCGCAAGGCCGCAGGCTCGATCGCTCTCGAAGGCGTGCCGGGTACCGGCGTGGTCACACCCGACGGCGATAAGCTCTACTTGCCGATCGAGGATCAGGGCACGGTCGCAGTAATCGACACCCATCTGCGCCAGCGCACGGCGTCGATCTCGATCGGCGCTGCGCCGGTCCAGGCGATCATCGCCGGCGGCTACGGCCTTTGCCATTGACCTCGCATCGGTGAGACTCGGGCCTCGGCCCCTTCTCGCGAGCCTGCAGCGAACGCACATGATCAACCATGCTCGCGTCGCGGAGGCGAATGGCATTCTCGCTTCGCTGCCGACAAGGAAAACTCCTGCTGGCAACCTTGACGTATGAGTGGTGCCATCATCGACGACCGTCAGTGGCGCATTGACGCCTTGCCTGAGTCATTCGATCGACACCGAATCCACAATCCGACTGCGAGTGACAATATGGCGACGGCACTGAACACCGGCCGAACATCGGCCCCCGCTCCCGAAGCAGCGCCCAAGCTGCGCTTCGATGCCCGCCGGTATCTCGGCACGACGCCCCTTCGGCGGATCAAGGACGAGGTCGAGATCGAACTCGCCGACCGCGCTTATCTGCCCGACCTGAACGACCTGAAGCGCGACTGGGTGGCGAGCGTCGCCGCACCGGCGTTCCGGGTGCTCGCGCGCAACCTCGCCACACCGCCGCGCGCATTCGCCTCGATCGGCACCGGCTCCGGCGTCGATGCGCTGGCGGCAATCGAATTGCTCGGCGCCGAAATCGTCGGCATCACCGACCTGTTCGACGAGGTGGTCGCCACCGCGGCGCGCAACGTGCGCGGCAATGTCCGCCCCGACGCGGCCATCACGTTGCACGCGGGCGCGGGCGACCTGCTCATCCCGCTCGCTTCCGCGGGTGTGAAGTTCGACGTGATCTACGAGAACCTGCCCAATCTGCCGGTCGACGACAGCCGCAAGATCGAAGCCGACAAGACCAGCGCCGCTTTCCTTGCGCCGCGTAGCGAAGACATCCCGGCCTTCATCACCGACTGGCTGCTGACGATGCACTACCTCGCGCTGGTGCAGGCGCGCGACGCGCTGACGCCGGATGGCGTCGTGCTGTCGACGGTCGGCGCGCGTGTGCCGCTCGACATTCTGGCGCAGATGTCGCGCGCCGCCGGGTTGGTGCCGCGCGTGCTCACTTATGGCTGGAAGGTGCAGGCCGACGCCGACGACGTTATCTCCACCTACGCGAATTGGGAACGCCAAGGCCTCGGCCCGTTCCGATTCTACGCAGCGGATGCGCTGGAGGCTGCGTTCGCAGATCTCGATCCCGGCGAGGCCGGCGCCAATGCCGCGACGATCGAGGCCAGCCTCGCCGGCGAACAGCTCGGCGCAGTGGCGGCGTGGGAGGCGCATCGCAACGGTCTGCGGATCGGCCACACCTACGTGGTGCTGCAATCGGGCCTGCGCTGAATGACCGCCTCCGATCAAGCCGGCCAGCTGCGATCGCTGGTCGCAGCGCTGCGGCGTTCCTTCGCCGATTCGAACGGAGCCGATGACGCGGCCAGGGTCGAGATCCGCCGTGTCGAGGCGCTGCTCGCCGCGGCCCCTCTGGAGGCTGCGGTTCTGCAGCCGACGCATCACCCGTTGACGCGGCACCTACCGGCAGTGCTCGATCTCGCCGAGGCCACAGCGCCCGAGGTCGCGGCCGCCCTCCGCCCGATCGCGCAGCAGCTCCCCTGGCGCTACGGCTATACGCCGCGTGACGATGCGCCCGGCCTCGAAGGCGCCATGGGCTGGGCCGAGCTGATCGGCCCGCTGGCGCCGATCGTCAGCCGCGAGGTCTGCTTCGGTCTCACCTTGATCGGCCCGCGAACTTACTACCCGCCGCACCGCCATCCCGCGGTCGAGCTGTATCGGATCGTGGTCGGCCATCCCCACTGGACAGTCACCACCGACACCGCACTGCGCCGGCCGGGCGATGCCATCCTGCACGCCAGCGACGTCGTCCACGCGATGCGCGCCGACGACGAGCCGCTGCTGGCGATCTACTCATGGACCGGCGACGTCGACACCCCGTCGCGGTGGGTGTGACAGCTCGCGGGAAGGATCTTCGCCAAAATAGGCAAGGTTCATCGCTGCTGGAGCGCGATCCTGGCATCGGCTCCGCGGAGGGTGCGGTACGCAAAGTCGGTGAGGTAATCGTTCAGCGCGAGCGATGCGGCGGCGGCGGCCTGCTCGTCGCCCTGGTTAATCGCTCTCAGCGTCGCCGAGTGCTTCTCGGACGCCACCATCAACTCTGTGGGGCGATCAGAAATGTTGGCGAACCAGAACCGTCGCGACAGGCCCTGAAGCGGAGCCATGCTCGAGGTCAGATATTCGTTCTGCGCCGCCGCAACGATGATCTGATGAACCCGCTTCAGCAGATCACCATACAGAACGATGTCGTCGGACTTTGCGACTTCGTCAAACTCCCGCGCCAATTCGAGCATCATCCGCTTCTGAACCGAGGTGGCGCGATGAACGCAGGTTCGCACCGCGAACTCTTCGACCACTCTGCGCAGTTCGAGCAGCTTGAGTTGGACCTCGACCGAGATCAACGGAATGAAGGCTCCCTTTCGCGGATGAATCTCGACCATCCGCTCCCAAGCGAGACGCTGCAGCGCTTCGCGCACAGGCGTGCGGCCGAAACCCGTCGCCTCCATCAACGTGACTTCGCTGACCATTTGGCCGGGCTTCAGCTCTTGAAACGTGATCATTCTCTCGATCACGTCGTAGACCTGCTCAGACTTATTAGTGTGCTCGGGCATCTATCTGCTGTCCGGTAAAAATCTGTCGCTTAAATTTGGCCTCCAAGAGAGCCGAGGCCATCGTCTTCGGCATCCGATGGACTGCGTTCGCGGACTCGCTCTGGCGCCGGGCCGATCATTGGCGGCCACCAGATCGCTGACCGGATGAACACCCGTCCGCATACCGCTGGCACGTTCATGGATGCGGACGGTGGACCGGGCCTCTCGTCGGAAGGCCGTTTCGGCCCGCGCTCATTGTCAGTTCCACCGCATCCCCTACCCCATCCCAATTTTCACGCGTGCGCAAAACCGCGGACCGTCGGCTTCAAGCCACTGGACTCTACTGCCATACCTGTAATATATCAGCATATATCATCGATATATCAATGGTCGATGAGGCTATAATTCGTTGAAAACGGGGAAACATTCATGGCTGAGGTTTTACAGGACCAACGCGCGGTCGGCGGAAACCAGAAATCCCGCAGAGCGGCCTGGGCCGCTCTGATCGGCACGGTGCTGGAGTGGTACGACTTCATCATCTACGGCACGGCCGCCGCCGTCGTCCTGAACAAGGTCTTCTTTCCCTCGACAGACCCCTACGTCGGAACGCTCGCCGTGTTTGCGACCTACGCGGTCGGCTTCCTCGCCCGCCCCTTGGGCGGCCTGTACCTCGGCTACCTCGGCGACCGATACGGCAGAAAGCGCGTTCTCGTGCTCACGCTCGTGATCATGGGCGCCGCCACGTTCCTGCTGGGCTGTCTGCCGTCCTACGCGCAAATTGGAATCTGGGCGCCGATCCTGCTTGTCGGATTGCGTCTGCTGCAGGGATTCGGCGCAGGTGGTGAGTACGCCGGCGCGGTGGTGCTGTCCGTCGAACACGCCCAGGAGGGCAAGCGCGGCGCTGCAGGCGCCTGGGCTCCGATGGGCTTTGCGCTGGCAACCTTGCTCGCCAACGCCGTGTTCTTCTCCGTCATTGCCTCGATGCCCGAAGACCAGTTCCTGCAGTGGGGCTGGCGCATTCCCTTCCTGTTCGGCGGCGTGTGCGTGCTGGTCGGTTACTTCATTCGCCGCGGTGTCGAAGAGCCGCCGGTCTATGAACGTGCCGTCGAGCAGGCGAAGACCCAGAAGATCGGTCTGTTCACGTCGATCAAACGCAACCCGCGCAGCTTCGTCATCGTGCTTCTGACGCGGATGGGAGAGAACGGCTTTGCGTATCTCTATCCGGTGTTCTGCGTCTCCTATGTGATCACGACGCTCGGGCAGCCACGATCGACCGCGCTGTGGGCCGTCATCATCGCCTCGATGGTCCAGGTCGCCACCATCCCGTTCTTCGGCGTGCTGTCCGACCGGCTCGGTCGCAAGACGGTGTATATTGCGGGAGCGCTGCTTTCGATGGCGTGGCTGGTGCCGTTCTTCCTCCTGCTCGACACCGGCGCCCCTGCCGCCATCATCCTGGGATTTGGCATCGGCCTCGGCATTGCGTATCCGGCGATGCTCGCACCGCAGGCTTCGTGGTACGCCGAACTGTTCGACACCCAGTTCCGGCTCTCAGGCTTCGCCTTCTCCCGAGAGCTCGGCTCGTTGCTTGCCGGCGGCGTCGCACCCTTCATCGCGACGGCGCTGGCCGCATGGGCCCATCATTGGTGGCCGATCGTCGCCTACATGTGGGTGCTCGGCATCATCACTTTGATCGGCCTTAAGCTTGGGCCGGAAACCGTCAGCAAGAAACTCGGATAAGTCGAGGAGCGTTCCGGCGCCGAGCCGGAACGCTCATTGCTCCCGCATCTTTGGAGATGGCCGATGAACGAACTCAGAAGCAACTTTGAGCCGGGTTCGACCCGGTGGGCCGTGCGTCGCGCGCAATGGCTGGCGATGGGCATCAAGGAGGAGGACTTCCACAAGCCCAAGATCGCGGTGGTCAATTCATCCAGCGGGCTCTCGGTCTGTTACCAGCACCTGGACGAGATCTCCCGGAAGGTGCAGCAGGCGATCCGCGACGCCGGCGGGCTCCCATTCGAAATCCGCACCGTTGCCCCGTCTGATTTCGTCACCTCCGCAGGCCGCAAGGCGCGCTATCTGATGCCGTCCCGCGATCTCCTCGTGAACGACGTCGAGGTCCAGGTCGAAGGTGCGGAATTGGACGGCATGGTCCTGCTCGCCTCCTGCGACAAGACCACGCCCGGCCAGTTGATGGCCGCCGGTCGCTTGAACATCCCGTCGATCGTCCTGGCCTGCGGCTATCAGCTCGGCGGCCATTGCGGCGGCAAAGACGTCGATATCGAAGATCTCTACAACGGCGTCGGAACCTACAAGTCCGGCCAGATCAGCTTGCAGGATCTGACCGACATGTCGTGTGCCGCGATCAAGGGACCCGGCGTTTGCGCCGGTCTCGCAACCGCCAATTCCATGCACTGCCTCGCAGAGGCGCTCGGCATGGCCCTGCCCGGCAATGCGCCGATCCGCGCTGGAGGCGAGCGGCTGTCCGACTACGCGGTGCAGGTCGGCCAGGCCATAGTGCGGCTCATCCAGCAAGACCTGAGGCCGCGGCAGATCCTGACCAAGGCGTCGATCCAGAACGGAATTCGTATCGCGCAAGCGCTGGGGCTGTCCGTCAACACGGTGCGGCATCTGACGGCGATCGCCATCGAAAGCCGCATCGAAATGGACGTCGTGGCAGAATACGAGGCTCTGTCGAAGGACGCGGTTCAGATCACGCAAGTGCGTCCCAACGGTCCGCATCGGATCGAGATGCTGGACGCTGCAGGTGGCGTGCGAGGCGCGATGAAGCAGCTCGCCAGCAAACTCGATCTCTCCACGATGACGGTCACCGGCAAGACCCTCGGAGAAAATCTCGCCGAGGCGCCCGCGCCGGACGAACGCGTGATCCGGCCGCTGTCCAACCCATTCCGCAACGAACCCGGCCTCATCATCATCCGCGGCAATCTCGCGCCGGACGGCGCGGTGGTGAAGCTGTCCGCCGTCCCGACCTCGGTCCGGCGTTTCGAGGGCGTGGCGAAGGTTTTCGAAGACGAGGACAAGGCGATCGCCGGCCTCAGCGACGGCTCAATTCAAAAGGGACAGGCGATCATCCTCCGGCACATGGGTCCGAAGGGCGGCCCGGGCACGGTGTTCGCGTGTTCGTTCATGGCGGCGCTGGTCGGCGCCGGCCTGTCGAGCGGTGTCGCGGTTCTAACCGACGGTGAGTTGTCGGGTCTCAACTCCGGCATCACCGTTGGCCAGATCATGCCGGAGGCTGCCGAAGGCGGCCCGCTCGCCGTTGTGGCTGATGGCGACCGTATCGCGATCGACCTGACCGCCGAAACGATCGAGCTGATGATCACCGAACAGGAACTCGCGACCAGACTAGCCGAATGGAAACCGCGGACGTTGCCGGCCGAATATGGCTGGCTCGCGCAGTACGCCCAGCTCGTCCAGCCGCTCTCGAAGGGAGCCGTGCTCGGCGATCGAAGCCGGCGCTGATAACGCAGCCGCAGCCGCGCCCCCGAGCCGCTAGTCATAAGCGAGGTTATTTTGATGGACTCCACATGCGTCAACATTCCGGCTTGGGAAATCCGGCACCGGATTTCCCTTGATGAGGCCAGCTCGCTTCCGTGCCTTGCGGAGGTCGATGTTCTCGTCGTCGGCGGCGGCGCATCCGGCGTAGCTGCGGCCACGGTTGCGGCAGAGTCCAATTGCTCGACCATCCTGGTCGAGCGCTACGGATTCTGCGGCGGCGCAGCCGTTGCAGGACTATCGGGGACGATCTGCGGTCTGTTTCTGGCCAGCGAGCAGAGCAAGCCGAAGCAGGTTGTCTTCGGGTTTTCCGAACGATTCAGATCCGAGCTCGCCAGACGTGGCGGCGTCACCCCGCCGCAGAAGTACGGCAAGACGTTCGTCGTCACCCACGATCCTCTCAAATGGCGTGAGACTGCCGACTCCCTGCTGACCGTCTCGGGCGTCAGGGTGCTGTTCCACACCGTGGTGGTCGCGGTGATCATGGACGGCAACCGCCACCTCGGCGTGGTGATCGAATCCAATGCCGGCCGCTCGGTCATCCTTGCCAAACGCACCATCGATGCATCCGGAGATGCGGCGGTCGTGGCCCGCGCCGGTCACCCGTGGCGGTTTGGCGATCAGGGCCGCATTCAGAACCCGACAATGTTCTTCCGGCTCGGCGGCGTCGACGTCGACCGTTTTGTCGCGCATTGGGGCGAAGACACGATCTCTCCGCCGGAGATCGTGGAGGCGCTCACAGCGGCCGATCGAAGGAACTACGATCTTCCCCGGAAGAAGATCTGGATCTTCCCGACCACGCAGCCCGGTGAACTGCTCGTCAACGCGACCCGGCTGTCGGCGCGTGACGGCTCGATGCTCAACGTCATCAATCCGGAGGATTGGACAGTCGCCGAGATCGATGGACGCCGCCAGGTTCGGGAGTACGCACGCTTTCTAGCCGCTCATGTGGAGGGGTGTGAACGCAGCTTCGTCATCGATACCGGCGTGGAGTGCGGCGTTCGGCAGACCCGCTCCATCGAGGGCCTTCAGACGTTGACGAATGAGGATGTCGTCGCGGGGACCAAACGGCCGGATTCGATCTGCCGCTCCCCCTGGCCGATCGAGCTGCACGCCGGCGACAAGCCGAAGCTGCACTGGCTGCTCGACGACTACTATGATGTCCCGTTTGGAGCGCTCATCCCTGCGGCCGGCGAAGACATCGTCGTTGCAGGCCGCTGCCTGTCAGCCGAACACGAAGCTCTCGCCTCGGCGCGCGTCACCGCTCAGTGCTTCGAATACGGCCATGCCGCCGGCGTTGCCGCAGCCCTGTCGATCTCGGACGACACTCCGCTGCATCTGCTCGAGCCGGCTGCGATTGCCGAACGGATGAAGAAAGCCGGCAGCGCTCTTTGATAATTCGGTGATATCGAAACGTGAGCCATTCGTGCTCGCGTTTCTTGCCGGCGAGTTCAAAACCTCTGCAACAGCCCGACGCCCATTGCTGAGTTAGGCCGGCGAAGCAAAGGACGCTGACGATCCTAGCCGCGCCCCTTCCGCCGGAGACGTACCACCAGATCGACCCGGCTGACCTCGTAGCCCTCAGGAATTTGAGGCAGCTCGCCGAGCTGAATGAGCGAGGCCGGGATGTCGATCAGCTCGTGCCGGTTTTCCAGATAGACGTGATGGTGGTCGCTGATGTTGGTGTCGAAATACGTCTTGCTGCCATCGACGCTGACACGGCGCACCAAGCCGAGCTCGGCGAAGTGATTGAGCGTGTTGTACACCGTCGCGAGTGAGATCTGGACCGAAGCGCCGGACGCCTCCTCGTACAGCATTTCCGCCGTGACATGACGGTCGCCGCTGCCGAACAGAAGCTGCGTCAGAACCAAGCGCTGAGCCGTTGGGCGCAGTCCGACTGTTTGCAAAAGATCGACCGCGCAGGGACGCGCGGGCCCCGGGGCAAGCTGATTGATGTCGACCGGCCGGATGTCGGCCGAGTCAAAGCGGCGGCTGTCGGGTCTGAAATTCACTCTGAGAATCCTCGTTTCGAAGACCACCATACGGAACAATTCGCTTTTGCGAATTGACCGCAGTCAAATCTTGGAAACGGGTCGCATTCGCCGATGATCGGGCCGTACCGCCTCCCGAGGATCATCCCAGTACCAATTGTATTCGTGCACTGGACTGAGGCACCTCCGTATTTGACGCGCATCAAGGAAACTGCCGACTTTTACGATCCAGACTAATAGTCACAAGCAACATACTCACTACAAAGATACCGCACTACTCAA
This sequence comes from Rhodopseudomonas sp. G2_2311, assembly GCF_047501505.1. Lineage (NCBI taxonomy): Bacteria > Pseudomonadati > Pseudomonadota > Alphaproteobacteria > Hyphomicrobiales > Nitrobacteraceae > Rhodopseudomonas > Rhodopseudomonas sp. G2_2311. The sequence goes on along the minus strand of NZ_JAZDRK010000003.1, from coordinate 347,523 downwards.
CCTCATCAGCGCTTTTGCGGACTATCGAGGTTGGCAAACTCTACACCTGGGTGACGCGAAGGAGCGCCTTTGACTGCCTGCTGTCGATCTGATTTCGCCTTCGATGGCCCCTGCGTCTCCGATTGCGCACGCGGCCTGAGCGGGCACCCCTCTCGCCTCCCATCAATCGCACCGAACGCCTTCTTACCGCGCCACACCGCAACCAAGCACGCCAGCCGGCAGGGTCTGGTACGGCGATGACCCGCCCGAACGATCACACTTCTGCATTCGTCTCGGTGCTACCGGGGCGGATTCGGTTGCGGCATCGGATGCTGCGGGATCGCTCCCGTTATACTGTGCTCGACGCACGATTGCGCACGCTGGTGGCGGTCGATGGCGATCCAGCGGTCGGCTCGTTCCTGCTGCGGTATGATCCAGCCGATACGGCGATGGAAGCGCGCATCCGTGCCGAGGTCGCAGCGGTGTGGGCGACGATGGCGCCGGCCGGGCCACCGGAATCACCAACCGCCGATCCAGAGGCCGCGCTCACCGCGCGCGATCCGATCGACCGTCTGCGACGCCGGGCACAGACCCGGTCGACGATCAATCGCGTCGCCAAAGTCGGCGCGCTCGCCGGCATGGCCGGCACCGTCGCGGCACTCGGCGTCAGCCGCAAACTCCATGCTCAGATGGGGATCGTCGCCATCGCGGCGACCCTCACCCACCTCGCGGTGCATTGGCGCCGCACATTCCGTTAGGTTCTCCGTGTCCGATCGTTCCGCCGCAGGCCTTCTGCGCTTCACGCATCATCTCGAGATTGCGCACCACCTGCCCGGTCGCATCCGCCTCAAACTGAAGGTCCCGCTCGACGGCGAGCTGATCGCGATGGCGGACGAAGCGAAGCGGTTCGGCAAAGCGCTGGCGAAGATGGACGGCATCCGCTCGATCAGCCTGAACCCGCTCGCGCGATCCTGCGTGGTCGAATACGACCCATCCGGAATTCCGCCCTCCGCCTGGCGCGACTTCGTCTCGGGCGACGCGACGCCGGAGGGCGAAACGCTGCGCAACAATCTGCACGGCCTGCTGGCCGGCTCATAGTTCGGAAGGATTTCATCATGCTCCCACTTCTGCGATTTGCATCCGGCATTCTCGTCGGCGTCGTCGGCGTGCACCTGCTGAAGCAGGCCAAAGCGCCGGAAGCCGTCAAGTCGTTCGCCCAGAAGGCCCGCAGCGGACTGGACAAGGCCGGCGAGGAACTGCGCGAAGCGACCGTCTCCGGCCTCAGCGCCGTCGAGAAATCCAGCGCCGCGCTTCGGTCGAAACTGTCCACCACCGCGGATAGCAGCGAAGCAGCGACAGACGCTGCGCCGAGCGTGGCGACAACCGACGCCGCATCGGCGCCGTCCGCCGACGAGACTGCCCCTAATGAAAAAGCGTAAAGCGAAGCAGCGCGCGGCGCCGCTCGCTGCCGAGGAAATCGCCACCAACTTCACCCGTGGCATGATCGCCGCGGGCCTGCTCGCAGCGATCCAGGACAGCCGCACCTCCGGCAAACCTCATGGCCGCAAGCTGCTGCGCCAGGCGTTGCAGGGCGGCGTCGCGCTGGCAGCCGGCGCGGCCGTCGCCGAAAGCATGCGCGATCAGGACTATTTCGGCGCGCTCAGCGCGCTCGCTGGCGGGGCGCTCGGCGCCCTAGCGTTGGAGACTCTCTTGGCGACCGAATTGGCGGCCGCGACCGAAACTTCCGAGGAGATTGGACTTGGCTAAGAAGAAGGGAAAGCGCGGCAAGGGCCTGAAGCGTCGCGAGATCGAGCAGTTGCTCGCCGGACAACTCACCCTCGCCGGCAACCGCCAGCGGCAAGGAATGCTCGGCAATCTCGGCGGGCTGCTGCCCAAAGGCCGCAACGAGCAGTTTCTGCTCGGCCTGCTGATCGGCGGCCTCGCGGCCTACGTGCTCTCCGAAGAGGAACTACGCAGCAAGCTGTTCAAGGGCGCGATCAAAGCCTACGCCAATATGATGGGAAGCGTCGCCGAGCTGAAGGAACAGTTCGCCGACCTCAGTGCGGAAGTCGAGGCCGAGCAGAGCGGCACCGTATGACCGATAACCGGTGGCTGTCGGCAGTCGAGGTCGTTCACCGCCTGCCCGGCCGCATCCGCCTGCGCTATCGGCGCCGCTCCAAGACATCTGACCCCGCTCTGCTCGCCGGCATCGTAAGGCTGATCGACGGCGTGACATCGGCGCGCGTCAATCCGCGCGCCGCGTCGCTGATCGTGTGTTTCGATCCGGCCCGCACAGACGCCGACACCATCGTCGCGACCATCGCGAACCTTGGGGCGTCGGAGGCAGGCACAAATCCGCGAAACGACGACGGCGGTTCGGACGTCGCCGCGACACTCGCCGTCCTGCTCGGAACGAGCACGCTGCCGATGCCGGCCCGCCTTCCGGTCAGCCTCGCCGCAGCGCTGCCGCTGCTACGTCACGCGGCGGCCGATCTTCGAACCCATGGTGTCACCAGCCACGTGCTGGAGGCGATGGCGGTGTCGATCTCATTGGCGCGCTCCGACTTCGTCGCCGCCAACACCACGACGTTCATCCTGGCGCTCGGCGAAGCCATCGAAGACTCCATCGCGCGCCGTTCCGACGATCTGCTCAAGCACCTGCTGCGCCCGACCGGCGAAGGCGTCTGGGTTCTGCGCGACGGCGTCGAAGTGCAGATCTCCGCCGACGAAGTGGCGGCCGGTGATGCCGTGGTGGTCGGCGCCGGCGCGGTCGTTCCGGTCGACGGCACCGTTCTGTCCGGCGAAGCCACGGTCAATGAGGCGGCGATGACCGGCGAGAGCGCGCCGGTGGTCAAGAGCCGCGGCTGCAAAGTTCTGTCCGGCACCATGCTCGAGGACGGTCGCCTGACGATCTATGCCGAGCAGGTCGGTCGCCGGACCGCCGCCGCGCGGATCGCCGACTATGTCGAGCAATCGCTGACGGCGAAAAGCGAGGCACAGATCGAAGCCGCCCGCCTCGCCGATCGTCTCGTCCCCACCGTCCTGAAGCTCGCCGGTTTCTCCGTGCTGCTCACCGGTGACTGGCGCTCGGCCGCCTCGGTGCTGCAGGCGGACTATTCCTGCGCCCTGAAGCTGGCGACGCCGGTCGCGTTCAAATCCGCGATGTATCATGCCGGCCGGATCGGCATTCTGGTCAAGGGCGCGAGCGCGCTGGAACGCCTCGCCCAGGCAGACACCTTCATCTTCGACAAAACCGGCACGCTGACCAGCGGCACCTTGGAGGTGACGGACTCGATCACCTTCGACTCCGCCTACAGCGCCGACGACCTGATCTACATGGCCGCCTCGGTCGAAGAACACTACTTTCATCCCTTGGCGCTCGCAGTCGTGAATGCCGCCAAGGCGCGGCACGGCCATCATTTCGATCATGCGGAGGTCGAATTCATCGTGGCCCACGGCGTCGCCAGCGTCATCAATGGTGAGCGCATCGTCGTCGGCTCGCGCCATTTCGTCGAAGAGGACGAAGGCATCGATATCTCGCTGCATCGAGATCCAATCGATCGACTATATCGCGAAGGCAAAACGCTGCTGTTCATCGGCTTCGGCGGTCGTCTGCTCGGCGTCCTCGGACTGAAAGACACCATCCGCCCGACCAGCGCTGCGACCATCGCACGGCTGCGCCGCGCCGGCGCCAAACGCATCCTGCTGCTGACCGGCGATCACCGCGACCGCGCGGCCGAAATGGCGCAGGAGCTCGGGCTCGACGGCTTTCATGCCGAGCTGCTGCCGACCGACAAGGCCGCGATCATCGCCGACCTGAATGCCAGGGGCGCCAAGATTGCGTTCGTCGGCGACGGCATCAACGACGCGCCGGCGCTGGCCGGCGCCCATGTCGGCATCGCCATGCACAAGGGTGCGGATATCGCGCGGCTCACCGCCGACATCGCCCTGCTCGAAGACGGCGTCGATCGCGTCGCCGACGCCAAGGAACTCGCCAACCGCGCGATGGCGCGGATCGCCAGCAACTACAAACTGACGGTCGGCCTCAACACCACGATCCTCGGGCTCGCAGCGATGGGCGTGCTGGCCCCGATCACCACCGCAGTCCTGCACAACGGCACGACGATCGGAATCCTGCTGAACGCACTCAGGAATACCCTGCCGAGGGTCGCGGCCCCGCGAGTTGGAGACCGCTAAGCCTTAAAGCCCGACCGGTTAGGGACGGCTCACTTCTTGACAGCCCGGCACCCCGCCGTCTCGGCTTCCTTGACGCTGCAGAACCAGCGCTTACTCGGGCCCATCTTCAGCTTCGCGTACAGTTGACTGCCTGGCTGCTGGTACGTGCATTGGCCGCCCTTGGCGATAGTGCCTTTGATGGCGCATTCCGGCGACGGCGCTTCGGCAACTGAGGCTGCGCCGCGCAGGATTTCCAGGGCGCTGCTCGGCACATTGGCAGCCCCGACGATGGTGGTCTTCTGGTTTCGATTCCGCCAATCCGACGGCATGATGAACGCGCCTGACCACAGGCCGGATTGCGCGTCCCGGGCGATGACCTCGGAGGCCTCATAGGTGCTTGCCGAGCGGACGAGCGAGACGGCCCAGCCGGAGCGTACCATCCACTCTTCAACGCTCTCCGCATTCACCGCGCAGCTTCCGAGTGACCTGCCGTATTTGTCATGACCCGCGACCTGGCAGGTCCATGGCTTGTCACCGAAGCGCTTGGCGAGTTCATCGCGTGCGGCAAGGCCGCAGGTCCAGCCGGTGCCCTTCTCATCGACGCACAGTTGGTCGGTTTCCGGCGCGTCGATCCCCTGTAGCCGAATCTTCGTGCCGCTGATCTCGACCGTGTTGCCGTCGATCACCAGCGCCATCCCGGCGATCTCGATCGGCTCCTCGCCGGGCAGACAGACATACTGGGTGCCACGCATGCCGAGACACCGGGCTGAGCCGAGGGTGAAGTCGATCTTCACGCCGAGATCGCGCGGCTTGCCGTAGGGGCCGCGGTCGTTGACCCGAATGCTGCAGCTTCGGCCGTTCGCCGGATTGGTGACCACGACGGTGGTGCCGAGCGGATATTCGTGGGAGGCGGCGGTCAAGCCGTCATGTTTCATTGGCTCGCCGCTGCTCGTCCGCGAACCGATCGTATACAGCGACGCCAGGACCTCTTTACCCGCACCGCACTTGCCTGTCTTATGCACAAAGCGGTGCACGGTGTCCCAACCCCGTGCATACGCCCCACTGGAGGCGAGCGCGATCGCGGCTGCGGCCGCCATGCCGATCGTCATTTTCGAGAAGAATCGCATTCCAACCCATTGCCTCCGATGGCGCGACTTAGCATAGGCGCCCGGCGATTGAAGCCGCGGCACCCGATCAGGAGCCATGCCACCTCTGCTGCCGGGCGCCAAACGGCCTTGCCCGCGCCAGTGCCCGGGCAGAATTCGCCGCCCTTCTGGGCGAAAATTGGATCGAGGGGGCAGCGACCTCTCCGCACCGCGGACGGGACCACGTGAACGGAGTTAGGCACCTCGCGGATCCGAGCCGCCGCACAAGTTGGCAATATCCACGATACCACTACATCGACGTCGCGCGAGGTCGACCTTTGAACGTTCGCTGCGAACGATGCAACGCCCGCCGCCCTCGACCACTGCCGCACAGCTTATGCAGCACTAAATCCAGGTTGCTACCGCTTTCTTCGACATCACCGAACACTAAGCGCCGCGCTAGAACTGCGAGGGTTATGAAACGTGTCAACAAGCAAGCAACTTGGCAATACACCACACCACTCAACCATGAGTTGTGGCACCACGCTAGTGGCTGGCGCGCGCCGCTGATCGACACCACCACGAGTTCACCGGAGACCGGCAACGGATGCCGATCACTTCGCTTCCGCCGTTTCGTCGCACGCGACCAGCGACTAGCGACCTCGCTACATGCCCCTTCTAAGCAAGCACCAGCGACCGACCCAAATACCACACACATCCCTTCAAGCTGCGTACACCCTTCCGGCGAGCATGAAAGACCTCGTCAGAGCTTCTTCCGACAGGATCGAAATTGAGCTACCCGCCACGCCGACGCCCACTTTTCCTACCAGACGACCTATCTAACTTCCCTCTTTGCGCCGTCTTACAGATTTGATAGCATTAAAGTTATTCTAGACAATGGCCACAGCAACAGACCCTCACTGTCACGCGACCGTTATTTATAGCGACACATCAGAGATATAACTCAACAACAACACCACTCTCCATTGTTGTTCTCTACTTTAGTGCCCTCAGTGCCCCCTGACGCAGACGCAACTAACATTCCGATCAATTCCGCCGCCAGACCGGATTACCTGAGCGCTCCAATCATGAACACCGTTGTTTCGAACATTCAGATTTTAAGAGCAGTCGCCGCCCAATCAGTCGCGACCTATCATTTGCAACCGATGATCAACGCCAGCTTCGGAACCGATCTGAAGCTGCCCGTCGGAGCCATGGGCGTGGACATCTTCTTTGTCATTTCTGGCTTCATCATGTTTTATACCAACCACCGCAGCGATCGGACGGCGACCGAGTTTCTCGCCAACCGATTCATACGGATCGCACCTCTATATTGGCTAGCGACGGGATGCATCGCAGTATTGTTCGTTCTCGGCTTTCACCCAAACGGACTGCACCACCTCACGCCCGAGATATTCATCCGCTCTTTGATGTTCATCCGCAGCGATTTTCCGGACGGACGAACAGATCTAGTCCTCTCGCTCGGATGGACTCTGATCTATGAACTCTTCTTCTACACACTCTTTGCGACCACTCTCGCAGTCTCTTCAACCACCTTCCGTCTACTGATTATCACCACCCTCCTCTCGGTAGCCGTAACCACGCGATTTGCATTTACGCTATTTTCAGAACCCCCACCTCTTCTTTGCAGTACAATTCTCTTTGAATTCTGGTTCGGATGCGCCTTAGCGAGCCTTTACCTTATGTGGAAGCCCATGCGATCGCGATCGATGCTTATCGTCGCCACGGGGACATTGGTACTCGGTATCGCCCTTTCGATACAGGGCGCCGCCTTCCACCAGGAACGTCTTGACGAATGGCGAGTTGTCTATTTTGGTATACCGGCGCTTCTGATCGTGAGCGCAGCACTTCTGTATGAACGAATTGGTCTCCGTGGAACAAATCGCATCGCACTTCTCTTAGGCGCCGCAAGCTATTCGCTATACCTTTTCCACCCTATTCTTCTGCAATCCACCGTCAAAATAACAGCACGCTTGCTGCCTTCAAATTCCGATCTATCCCCAATTCTTGCCGCTCTATCAGCTTCTGCCGTCGCCATTGCAGCCAGCATCCTTATCTACCTACAGATAGAGAAACGGATTTTACGAGCCGGCCACAATTTCACTAAGAAATTGAATCGCAACCGAGTAGTCACTTCTGGCATTGATAACACTAAGCTGCATGCTCAGATATCTACAGCCGCCAGCACCACGATCTCGCGCCTCACCGACCTGGAATTACAGGTCACGTCCTCCGGCTACAGCTTGAACAATACAGAACACAGTAGCGACACTACGCGCACATAAGGCCAGCCTCAGGGAACACGTCACCGGACTGCCTCTCCTCACCGACAGTTCGCCAGGCATGGAAAGCACGACAATCAACGCGCTCGGGTACGAGCCATGTCGTCCAGCCCCTGGAGTACTGTATACGCAGGCGTAAAGCCATACCGACGCGCTTCGTCGGTCAAATAGCGTGCAGTTCCGGAGTACGCATTGTAAGATTCATCAATGAACATGACTCCCTTGAAATTGATCGCCAGGGAGACGCTCGGCACCGCGCGAGTGATTTTCCGCAGCCCTCGCAAGAAATGCCGCCGCACGTCCCATTTCCACTTTGGAATATCGACACGCTCTAAGCTCACCCCGGAAAAGACGCGCGCAATCAAAGAAAAGTACTCATTAAAACGCACCAGATCAGCCCCATTCACAATCATCGTGGATAATTGAGGGAGCGACGCTTGCAGAAGGTCACTGCAAAATCGGGCCACGTCTTTGACGTAGACGAGATTGGCAATACCATCTCCATTTCGGACTAGATATTTCAGATTTCCACGCTGGAGAGCGTCCATATAGCGCTCCGTCCATTCCTGGCCGCCATTTCCATAGACTAGGGTCGGACGCAGAACGACAATGTTCAATCCGGCTTCGGCTTTGGCGCCGCATACGGATTCTGCTGCCGATTTGTCGATACCATAACTGTTGACTGGGGATACCGCGCGGGTTTCTTCTTTGACCTCACCAGTGGCGCTTCCATAAACGGCGATGGAGCTGAAATGGATAAGCGTCCTCACCCCCGCGCGCTTGGCTCCATCAATGATATCGCCCATGATCCTCCGGTTTTGGGCCTCGCCGGGCGGAAACCGAGCACAATTAACGATCGCATCGCACCCCTGGAAAGCGACGGCGATTCCCTCCGGATCAGTGAGCTCGATCGAACGATATCTAATCCAAGCCCCCGATGACACCTTCGGCTGTGCCCGCCCCGAAGGAATTACTTCGAAACGAGGGTCGTTCTGCAGCTGTTCAACTATTGCAGATCCGATGAAGCCGCTCGCACCGATCACCAGCACTCTTATCAATAGCAACTCCTGTCGATTAGGCCCGACCTATCGGCTGGAACTATCACTATTTCGGAGCAACTCCCCCAGCCTCGTAGCGAGAGCCACGATCGTCACCATCGGATTGGCATGTCCTCCAATCGGGAACACCGATGCGCCCGCCATGTAGACGTTATCGAGACCAAAGACCTTACAATTCCTGTCGACCACGCCATCCTCAGCTCGGTCCGCCATACGGGTGGCTCCGATGAAATGAAGATTGGACTGCAGATCATTCTGCTCAAAAGGTAGTCCACGAGCAAGCCATTCACTCCGCCGAAGCGCACCTAATCCCGCCAACTTCAATTCTTGATCGAGAAACTCGGCAAACATTCTTGCTGTACGAAGCTCCAATTCACCAAGCTTCCAATCGACAACACATTTCCGCATGCCGACGGAATCCATCTCTGAAGCCAAGGTAATTCGACTGTCGGGCCGCGGGACCTGCTCCAGGTCGATAACCGCACGAATAATCGGCTTCTTATGGATCACCTCCCGACCTAAAATCCAGCGACGAATGACGTTCATGCCAACGGAATGAATACCGAAGGTGACAGTTAGAACGTCATTGAGAAATCGTCGATCGAATGTACGCCCCCTAATTGCTTCACGTACTCGGCGCCCAGCCTTCCATATGCTGTAATCGTCTGCCTCGTAGTACAGACAAAGGCTTGCATTAAGCAATTTGTGCATTCTCTGCGCTTGTTCAGTCAAGGCAAGACCAACTTCGTATTGGACCGGTACGTACTTTGGTCTCATAAAATTGTTGAACGTCTTTTGTAGTCGCAGCGCCTGCTCTTCGCTAGCTTCCACAACACCAATGATTCCCCTTGGATGTTGGGCGAAGCACCGCCCGATCTGCCCATGCGGGTTAGCGTTTTTCAACAGCTGGTCGGGCATGTTGAGCAATATTCGAGGGTTTTCGATGCCGCTGCAGGCGACGACAAATTCCTTGGAAACCACCCGCGTCGAGCGACCATCCAGCGTTGTGAATATTGCCTCCTGGATCGATCTATCCCCGGGGGCCCCGATCAACTTTACCAAATTGGCGTGCAGGAGGACTTTGACGGTGTTCGCCGACTTCAGCTCATGGAGATATGCCGAGCCGAATTTAAACGACGCTCGATAACCGAGCGTAAGCCAGTTCCAAAGGGACCGATTGGGGTCGGGTGGCGCAACCCGCCAGACAAATGGACTGAGGTTCCCCGCCTCCAGAAGCGGTAATGTTAACTGCAGGACGTCCTTGACATCAGATAACTCCTTCCATTCCTCGTGGAAATTGCATGTTCTGATGGCTCTTTCATAGTAGGGTGTGAGTTCATCGTATGAAATGGGCCAGCCAGATCGGGGTATCCAGTCGCGACACTCGAAGTCCATCGGGTCGAGCCGTGCACAGCGTCCGCCCCACATGATAGACGAGCCTCCAAGCACCCGGTATCGTCCAACCGTTAGTTCAACCGGATGCCCAACACTGACGCCTTCGTACAACGAGAGAGCTTTTCGATCTTGCTTGAGCCCACCTGACTCTGCAAGAATGACAGTCTTCCCGCAATCGATCAATTCGCGAGCGATCGTGATCCCGGCGGGCCCTCCTCCGATAATGCAGATGTCGGAACGAAACTCAGCAGTCCGATCAGCGCTTCGACTCAGGTCAATCAACATGGCCTAATCGCCCTTAGAGATTCTGGTTCACGTCGAGATTTTCGTTAGCATCAGCAGAACTCAGATCCACCAAATAATTGATCATGTAATTCGATAATTAGTTCCTAGATCTTTTGAGATCGAGCAATCATTAGTCTATCGCAGCTGGCTTCCCGCTTCATATGGATTGCGTAAACATATACCCGAGCGACACAATGCCCCCGTTAGACCATTTGCCTTCATTCGCGACTGGTTCTAACCGATCAACGCTTCTCGCTGAGCCGCCGCGTTCTAGGTCGTCTTGTGCGAACGATCTCCACTGCAATTACCTACCCGAGACAGTCAGGACGTCCCCGTGAGTCTCGCGAATATTATCAGTTTACGGTATTTCTCCACCATCACTGGCTGACTCTAAACACCCGACACTGCTTCAAATAAAGACTGATATCGAGGACTTTGGATCCTCATGTCGGCCAGGTCGATTCGCACCTTCTGGTTCGCGCAAAGTGGATAGCGACGCGGGTACAATTTTGTGCAGCGCGGCAGCCACTTGCGCTTGGATCTTCCTAGTGGGAGCGTCAAAATTGTAGGGCTGTGAATGTGACGTCTCGGAGCGACGTGGCACAAGTGTAAGGAACGTCGATGCGTTCCGAACCGTCGTGCATATTCCTTCGGCTACTGTGCGTCAGGCCCAGTGATCGAGCCGGCGCAATTCGGCTCGATCCATCGTGCTTTCCGCGTCCGGCGGTCTTAGTAGCCGAGTGCCACGCCGTCCTTGCGGTGATCGGAAGCGCCGAGCAGGACGCCGCGCGCGCGATCGATGCGGATCGCCTGGCAGCCTCCGATCGCTTCCTCGGTCCAGCGCACGGTGTGGCCACGGCGCTGCATCTCGTCGTGGATGTCCTGGCCGATCGTGGTCTCGAGCGACAGCGCGCCGTCGAAGCAGAAACTGCGCGGGCGCTCGGCCGCAGCCTGGATGTCGAGACCGAAGTCCAACACGTTGGAGATGAAGTTGGCGTGCCCCGCTGCCTGATAGTGGCCGCCCATCACACCGAACGGCATCACCGCCTGATCGTCCTGCATCAGCATGCCGGGAATGATCGTGTGCATCGGCCGCTTGCTGGGCGCGAGCGAGTTGGGATGGCCGGGCTTGGCGCGGAAGCTCCAGCCGCGATTGTGCAGCAGCACGCCCGAATTCGGCGCGTAGATGCCGCTGCCGAACGGCGAGAAGATCGAGTTGATCAGCGACACCGCGTTGAGATCGCGGTCGACCACGGTGACATAGACCGTGTCACGATGTTCGGTGTCGAGCCACGGCTGCGCCTCACCGGCGCGATCCATCCTGATGCTCTGTCGGATCTTGCCGATCACGGCGTCCGACAAGAACCGCGCGGGCTCGAGCGGAGTGATTGCCGGATCGCAGAAATACGCATCACGGATCGCATAAGCCGCCTTGGTCGCCTCTGCGAGCAGATGAATCCGGTCGGCGTCGTTCAGCTTGCCGACGTCGAAGCCTTCGAGCACACGCAGGATCATCAGCGCCGCGAGCCCCTGCCCGTTCGGCGGACATTCCATCACGGTGAAGCCGCGATAATGGGCCGAGATCGGCGTCACATGCTCGCAGCGATGCGCCGCAAAATCATCCATGCTGTGCGCACCGCCGAGCTTCCGCAACACCGCGACAATCTCTTCGGCAACTTCGCCCTCATAGAACCCGGCCCGCCCCTCGCGTGCGATCTTGCGCAGCGTCGCGCCGAGACGCGGCTGGGCGCGAACATCGCCAATCTCAGGCACGCGTCCGCCGGGCAGAAACTGCGCCGCGGCGTTCGGGTCGATCTCGACGCGCGCGCGAAACCGGCGCCAGTCGGAAGCAACGCGCGGCGTGACGCAGAAGCCCTGCTCCGCGGCTTCGATCGCCGGCGCCAGCACGTCTGCCAGCGGCAGGCTGCCGTGGCGTTCGATCAACGTACACCACGCATCGATCGCGCCCGGAATGGTGACGGCCTCGGGCGAGGTCGGTGGAATGTCCCGGGCCTCGCCGCCTGCATACTTCTCCGCATCAGTACCGGCCGGGGTGCGGCCGGAGCCGTTCAGCGCGATCGGCCGGCCACCGCCCAGCGAGACCAGCGCGAAGCAATCACCACCGATGCCGGTCATCTGCGGCTCGACCACACCCTGGATCGCGACCGCGGCCACAGCGGCGTCGATCGCATTGCCGCCGCGGCGCAAAATGTCGATCGCCGCCAGGGTCGCGCGCGGATGCGACGTCGCCGCCATGCCGTTCTGTGCGACCGCGAGCGAGCGGCCGGTCTTGTGAAAATCGCGCATGCTTGGTTCCCTGTTGGATTCCTGATCGCAGTTTTGTCTGCCAGCAAGCTCCGCTGCCCGCAGACACACGCGCGATTATGCCGTCATCACGTCCAGCGCCGCCGCCGCCTCGGGGCCCGCGAACAGGCTACGACCTGGAATGGCGTCCAGCAGCGCCCGAGTGTAGGGGTGCTGCGGCGAGGTGAACACCGATTTGGTATCACCCTGCTCGACGATTTCGCCGCGGCGCATCACCACGATGCGGTCGGCGATCTCCGCCGCGACCCGCAAATCGTGGGTGATGAACAGCATTGCGAGGTTCATTTCCTCACGCAGTTCCGCCAGCAGGTCGAGGATTTGCGCCTGCACCGACACGTCGAGTGCCGACACCGCCTCGTCGGCAACCAGCACCATCGGCTTCAGCGCCAGGGCGCGCGCAATGCAGATGCGCTGGCGCTGCCCCCCGGAGAACTCGTGCGGATAGCGCCCGGCGGCGCTGGCCTCGAGGCCGACCCGCGCCAGCAGACGCTTGGCGTCGGCCATCGCCTCGGCGGGCGGCACGCCATAGGCCATCGGACCACGCGCAATCGCGTCGCCGACCTTCTGGCGAGGATCGAGCGCCGCAAACGGATCTTGAAACACGATCTGCACCTTGCGGCGCATCGCCCGAAGCTGTTCGCCGCGAAGCTGCAGGAAATCTGCACCGGCGAATTCGATCGCCCCGGTGTCAGGCTCGATCAGGCGCATGATGATGCGGCCGAGCGTCGATTTGCCGGAGCCGGACTCGCCAACGACCGCGACGGTCTCGCGCGGCCGCAGACTGAGCGCGACGTCGCGCACCGCCACCACGGTGCGATCCGGCCGGAACATCCCCTGCCCGGTCACGAACGTCTTGTTCAGTCCATGCGCGTCGAGCAGCGGCTCGCCCTCGATGCCGCGATCGCCGGCTGCGGCCGGACGCGAGCCCGGCACCGCGGCGATCAGCGCCTTGGTGTAGTCGTCCTTCGGCCGCCGCAGCACCTCGTCGACCGTGCCCTGCTCGACCACGCGACCATTGCGCATTACCACGACGCGGTCCGCGATATCGGCGACCACGCCGAAGTCATGGGTGATGAACAACACGCCCATGCCACGCTCGGCCTGCAGCCGCCGGATCAGTGCGAGGATCTGCTTCTGCGTGGTGACGTCGAGCGCGGTGGTCGGCTCGTCGGCCAGCAGCAGCGCCGGATTGTTGGCCATCGCCATCGCGATCATCACCCGCTGGCGCTGGCCACCGGAGAGCTGGAACGGATAGCTGCGCACCAGAGTTGCGGGGTCCGGCAGGCCGACCGCGGCGATCAGTTCCAGCACCCGTGCATCGAGCTCGGCGCGGCTCGGCCGCGGCGCGGCATGAACCAGGATCGCCTCGGCAATCTGATGACCGACCCGCGCCAGCGGATTGAGCGCGCTCAGCGGCTCCTGAAAGATCATCGAGATCGCGCCGCCGCGCAGACGACGCATCGTGTCCTCGTCCGCATGGGCGAGATCATCGCCGCAGAACCGGACGGCGCCGCCGCCGATCTCCAGACTCGGCGGCAGCAGCTGTAGCACTGCATGCGCGGTGATCGACTTGCCGGAGCCGGACTCCCCGACCAGACAGACGATCTCATTGCGCCGGACGCTCAGCGATACGTCCGAGACGGCGTGGCTGCGATCGCCGCCATGCGGCAGCTCGACCGACAGATGCTCGACGGACAGCAGGATATCGTCGCTCATGCGTTGCGCACCTTTCGCGCGATGCGCGGGTTGAGCATGTCGTTGAGGCCTTCGCCGACCAGATTGATCGCCAGCACGGTGAGCAGGATGGCGATGCCGGGAAACACGCTCATCCACCACGCCTGACGGATCACCGTGCGCGAGGCGCCGATCATCAGGCCCCACGACATCAGGTTGGGATCGCCGAGCCCCATGAAGCTCAGCGCACTCTCGATCAGGATCGCGGTGGCGATCGTCAGCGAGCCGGTGACGATGATCGGCGAGATCGCGTTGGGCAGGATGTGACGCAGCGCCACGATCAACGGTGCCTGTCCCTGACAGACAGCCGCCTGCACGAACTCGCGGCCGCGCAGCCGCATGAATTCGGCCCGCGTCAGCCGGGCCAGCGGCGGCCAGCTCACCGCGCCGATCGAGATGATGACGTTGGTCAGCGTCGGTCCGATCGTCGCCACCAGCAGGATGGCGAGAATAAAGCCGGGGATGGTCTGGAACAGCTCGGTCAGCCGCATCATGAAATCATCGACCCGGCCGCCGAAATAGCCGGCGATCGCGCCGATCGTGACGCCGATGCACAGCGCCGCGAGCGTCGAGGCAACGCCGATCGTCAGCGACACCCGCGCGCCGTAGGCAATGCCCGCCGCGACGTTGCGTCCGAGCATGTCCGAGCCAAGCGGCAGTCCCTCGCTGGCCGGCGGCTGGAACGGCGCCGCCACCATCTCCCACGGATCGTCCGGAAACAGCATCGGCGCACAGATCGCCAGGATCACCACGGCGATCAGAATGATCAGCCCGATCACTCCGGTCGGGTGGCGCAGGAACGTCTTCAGCCTTTCCATCGCAACCTCCGCTTAGGCCGCTGCACGCAAGGAGACGCGCGGATCGACGATCCGGTAGATCGCGTCAGTGATCAGATTCAGCGAGATCACGATCACCGACATCACCAGGAAGATGCCGAGCATCAGCGGATAGTCCCGCTGCAGCACCGCATCGAAGGTGAGCCGGCCAAGACCCGGCCAGGCGAACACGGTCTCGATCACCACCGCGCCGCCGACCAGCGTGCCGGCCTGCATGCCGGCGACGGTGACGACCGGCAGCACAGCATTGCGCAGCATGTGGCGAACGATGATCTGGCCGCGCTTGAGCCCCTTGGCGCGCGCCGTCTTGATGAAATCCTGGTGGGCGACGTCGATCACCGCGGAGCGCATCAACCGCGCATAGATCGCCAGATGCACGGCGCCGAGCGAGACCACCGGCAGCACGAGGTGCGCGGCAATGTCCCGGATCCGTTCGAACGGCGTCATCTGCACGCCGATGGTGACGTAGCCGAACGCCGGCAGCCAATCGAGGTGCACCGAGAACAGCAGCACCAGCATCAGGCCAAGCCAGAACACCGGCATCGCATAGAGGAACAGCGACACCACGGTCAGCGCCGTGTCCGACCATTTGCCGGCGCGGACGCCGGCGAGTGTGCCGAGCGAAACGCCGACCGCGAGCGACAGCAGGAACGCACTGCAGGTGAGCAGCAGCGTCGCCGGCAGGCGCTCGGCGATCAGCGACAGCACGGTCCGCTGCTGCCGGTAGGAATAGCCGAGGTCCAGCGTCACGATCCGTTTCAGGTAGATCGCGAGCTGCACCGGATACGGCTGATCGAGGCCGTATTCGGCACGCAGCTTGGTCAGCATCTGCTCGTCGGCTGCCCCGCTCTGCCCGGCCATCACCTGCGCGGGGTCACCGGGCGCCGCATGCACCAGCATGAAGTTGAAGGTGGCGATCACCAGGACCACCGCCACGAAGCGGACCGCCCAGCGGACGACCGCCAAAGCGATCGCCACACCGCGGCTGCTGCCGATCGACTGCGCCAGCGCCATCATCCGAACGAAACCGTCCCGAAGGTGTCGTGCACGCCGATCGCCGACGTCACCACGTTCTTCAGCCGCTTGTCCATGAAGTTCGGGTATTCGATCTCGAGCAGCCAGGCGACCGGCACCTCCTCGACCATGATCTTCTGCAACGCGCTGTAGTGCTCCTGGCGCTTGTCGTCGGAGGTCGCGGTCGCGGCTTCCTCGAACAGCCGGTCGACTTCCGGATTGGAATAGCCGCAGGTGTTGGAGAACAGGATGCCCTTGCGGATATTCGACGAGACATAGCTCCGCGACACGCCGAGCGCCGGATCGCCGAACTGATAGACCGTCGTCGTGGTCATCGAGAAGTCCCAGTTGCTGAACTTCTCGGCCCAGCCGCCGACATCGATGCCTTGCAACTGCAGATCGATGCCGACTCGGGCCAGCGACTGCCGCAGGAATTCGGCGGTGCGCTGATGGGTTTCACCATAGGGCGACACCATGAAGGGAATCGTCACGCGCTTGCCGTCGGGACCAGGCTTCAGCCCCATTTCGTCGAGCAACGCCTTCGCCTTCTCGGGCGAGAAGTCGTAGGCCTTGACGTTCTTCTCGTAGAACTTGGTCTTCGACGACACCGGGCCGGTGGCGACCTTGCCGAGGCCGAAATAGATCCTGTTCAGCAGCGCCTTGCGGTCGATCGCATACATCACCGCCTGGCGGAACCGCTTGTCGTTCATCGGCGCGATGCGGTTGTTGATCTCCAGCCAGGTATGCGGCGCGAAGAACTCGTAGCCCTTGGTGGTCATGGTCAGATGCGGTAGCTTCGACAGCCGCGGCACCTCGAACAGTTCGACGTCGGTCCACTGCGTGAGCTGGACCGTCCCCTGCTCCAGCGCCACCGAGCGCGAAGCGGAATCCGGGATCACCCGATAGATGATCTCGTCGAGGAACGGCTCGCCCGGACGATAGTAACCCTCGTGCTTGACCAGATGGACGTGCGAACCGCGCACCCATTCCTTCAGCTTGAACGGGCCCGAGCCGATCGCCTTCGCGTTGGCCGGGTTCTTGCGATAATCAGTGCCGTCATAGATGTGTTTCGGCACGATCGGCGCCGTGGTGCAGTCGAACGCGGTGAGGAACGGCGCGAACGGCTTCTTCAAGGTGAAGACCACCGTGAGCGGGTCCGGCGCTTCGGCCTTATCGATACGCGAGAAGGTGTTGCGCGCCCGCGCGTGGTTCTCCATCAGAATCTTCGTCACCGAGAACACCACGTCTTCCGACGTCAGCGGCGTGCCGTCGTGGAAGGTGATGTTGGGGAACAGCTTGAACGTGTAGGTCAGCTTGTCGGGCGACACTTCCCAGGACTGCGCCAGACCCGGCAGCGGCTTGAGATCGAAATCGTAGCGCAGCAGGCTCTCGTAGATCTTGCCGCCCAGCGTCAGCGTCGGCTGCTGCTGGTTGAGCGCGGTGACCAGGATCGGCGGCTCCGGCTGAATGATGGTGTTGAGCGTGCCGCCGCGGGTTTGTCCCACAGCCCGCGTGATGCCGAGCGGGATGCCGCCGATGCCGAGCGCGCCGGCCATCAGGCCGAGTTTGGCGAATTCACGTCTGTTCATGCTAGCCCCCGCGTTACGAGATGTTGGACTGGTCGGTCGTTCAGGACGTTGATGATTGCGGCGAAGGTGGTCCGTGCATCAGACCATCACCTCGATGAGATACGGACCACGCCGCGCGAGCGCCGCATCGAGCGCACGCGAAAATTCCGACAGCGTGGTCGCGCGGCTGGCCTCGACACCGAGGCCTTGCGACATCTTGGTCCAGTCGAGTTCGGGCTGGTCGAGCTGCAGCATCCGCTGCGCATTGCGGCCCGGTGTCTGCGCGCCAACCTTGCTCATCTCGCCCCACAACGTGGCGTAGGAGCGGTTCGAGAACACGATGGTGACGACGTCGAGATTTTCGCGGGCATGGGTCCAGAGCCCCTGCACCGTGTACATGCCGCTACCGTCGGCCTGCAGGTTGATCACCTTGCGACCCGGGCACGCCACCGCGGCGCCGGCCGCCATCGGAATGCCGATCCCGATCGCGCCGCCGGTGATCTGCAGGTAATCGTGCGGCGCCGCGTCATACGAATAGTCGAAGAAGCCAGATGAGGTCAGCGCCTCATCGCAGACAATCGCTTGGTCCGGCAGCCGCGCGGCAACCAGGCGATTGACCATGTCGACGGTGAGAGCGGCATTGGCCCCCGCCGTCGGCGCCGGAACGGCGAACGGCGCAATCGCAACCGGTTCGTTCGGTGCATTGACTTCGTCGGCGAGCCATTCCAGCGCCTGCACCAGATCCTGATCGGGCCCGGCGAGCTGGACGATCTCACAATTCGGCGGCGCCAGCCGGCCCGGCCGGTTCGGATAGGCGAAGAAAGACACCGGCTCCTTGGCGCCGATCAGCACCACCATGTCGGCGCCGCGCAGCATCTCGAGACCGATCTCGTGGGTCATCGGCAGCTTGGCGATTGGCGCCCGGCCGCAGCCGCGCGCGATCCGGCCATTGGCGCCCTGCGCGTAGATCTCCACACCGGCGCTGCGGCGGATGTTGTCGGCGATCCGGAGCGGGCGCTCGCGCAGCGCGCCGCCGGAGAGCATCAGCACCACCTTGCGTTTGGTACGGATCGCGGCGCCGATGCGCACCACCGTCTCCTGCACCAGCGGCGTCTGCGCCAGACGTTTGCCGCGCACCGGCGGCGAACGATAGCTGTGCTCATTCCACGCCATGTCGGCGGGCAGGATCAGCGTCGAGATGCCGGGCGCCATGCTCTGCGACCACGCGTCCGCGACGTCCTGATCGATCCGCACCGGATCGGCGATCCGCTTGACCCATCGCGACATCGGCCGCGCCAACGAGTCGATGTCGCTGGTCAGCGGTGCATCGAGCGGCAAATGCTCGACCGCGTGATCGCCAACGATGTTGATCATCGGCGAATGCGCGCGTCGCGCGTTGTGCATGTTCGCGAGGCCGTTGGCGAGGCCGGGGCCGAGATGCAGCAGCGTCACGGCCGGCCGGTCGGTCATCCGCGCGTAGCCATCGGCGGCGCCGGTGACGACGCCTTCGAACAGCCCGAGGATACACTTCATCCGCGGCTGCCGGTCGAGCGCCGCCACGAAATGCATCTCCGACGTGCCGGGATTGGCGAAGCAGACGTCGACCTCGTGCGCCAGCAGCGCATCACAGAGCCGATCCGCTCCCGTCATCGATTGCACGGCGGACGCCGCCGGAGCCGCGACTGTCATCACAGCTTCCTCAGCCCGCACCACTCGGCAACGAACAGCGCGATGCTCAGCGTCGTCTTGCGCAGGCTTTCCAGGTCGATGCGCTCATCGAACGCGTGCGGTCCCTGGCCGTAGGGACCGTAGCACAGCGCCGGAATGCCGTAGTCGACCGAGTAGTAGCGGGTATCGTTGACCGCCGTCGACAGCCGCGCGTCGAGCGGCGCGTTGAACGCAGCCTTGTGCGCAGCTATGAGAACGTCTTCCGCCGCCCCGCCCGGCTCGCACACCGCCGGATCCGCCTGGAAGCCGCTCCAGATCAATTCGGCCGGGTTCTCGGACAGGAAGCTGTCGGTCGCCTGCGCATCGGCGAGACACTTCTCGATGCCGCGCATCGCCTCCTGCGGCGTATCGCCGGTGAGCAGGCCGAGCCGGCAGTCGAGCTCGCACCAGGCAGCGGTCGAGCTCGCCCAATCGCCGCCCTTGATGATGCCGACGTTGAATTTGATCGGGTTCTTGACCTGGCCGAACCACGGATCGCGCACCGCCTGGGCATTCAGCTCCTTGGTGTATTCTTCGAAGGCGCGGATCAGATGCATCGCCGACAGGATCGCGCTGGTGCCGGTCTCGGAGTAAGCGACGTGCACCGGCGTGCCGCGCACGCGCAACCGGAACCAGACTGCGCCGACCTGGGCGCGCGTCAGGGTGTGGCCGGTCGGTTCAGGGATCAGGCAGGCGTCGGCCCGATAACCGCGCATCAGCGTCGACAACGCGCCGTTGCCGGTGCTCTCCTCTTCGGTCACCGTCTGCACATGGACACGCGCGTCGGGTGCGTAGCCGGCGGTGCGGATCGCATCGAGTGCGAAGATCATCGCCGACACGCCGCCCTTCATGTCCTGCGCACCGCGGCCGATCATCCAGCCGTCACGGACCGTCGCCGCATAGGGCGGATCGCTCCACAGATCGACCGGGCCTTCCGGCACCACGTCGATATGGCCCTGCAGGATCAGGCTGCGGCCTTTGCCGTCGTAATCCGGAGTAGCGACGACCTGCATCGAGCCTGCGGGATCAATCGTGTCCATCGGCGCCGCCTTGGGATGGCTGGCGATATCGACGTCGGCGAGACTGAAGGTGTCGACCTTGTAGCCACGATCGGCGAACTGCTGCGCCAGCCACGCCTGCTGCGGCGCCTCTTCGCCGCGCACGCTGCGGAACTGCACCATGCGCTGGAGAAACGCGACCTGGTCGTCGAAATTGCGATCGACCGCTGCCCGCAAGCTTTCTGTGATCGCATCCGATTTGGTCAATGTCTCAGTCGCCACGTCTCGGTCT
Organism: Rhodopseudomonas sp. G2_2311; assembly: GCF_047501505.1. Lineage (NCBI taxonomy): Bacteria > Pseudomonadati > Pseudomonadota > Alphaproteobacteria > Hyphomicrobiales > Nitrobacteraceae > Rhodopseudomonas > Rhodopseudomonas sp. G2_2311. The sequence goes on along the minus strand of NZ_JAZDRK010000003.1, from coordinate 326,768 downwards.
CCCCTGGATCTGATAGTTGTCGTTACGCAGACGGCAGCATCAGCGATCGAGACCGCCGAGCAGGATGTATTTGGTCTCGACGTATTCCTCGATGCCGTGGCGCGAACCTTCGCGGCCGAGGCCGGACTGTTTGACGCCACCGAACGGCACCACGTCGGCGCCGAGCAGCGCCGAGTTGACGCCGACCATGCCGGACTCCAGTGCCTCGGCGACGCGGAACACGCGTCCGAGGTCGCGCGCGTAGAAGTAGGACGCCAAGCCGAACGGCGAGTCGTTCGCCTGTGCGATGACATCGGCTTCGTCTTTGAAGCGATACACCGGCGCGACCGGGCCGAAGGTCTCTTCGCGCGTGATCAGCATCGCGGTGGTGACGCCGGCGAGCACGGTCGGCTCAAAGAAGGTGCGCCCGAGCGCGTGCCGCTTGCCGCCAAGCACGACCTTGGCCCCCTTGGCGACCGCGTCGGACACATGACGCTCCACCTTGGCGATCGCCTCGGCGGTGATCAGCGGCCCCTGGGTCACGCCAGCGTCGACACCGTTACCGACTTGCAGCGTCGCCACCTTTGCGGTGAGCTTCTCGACGAACGCGTCGTAGATCCCATCCTGGGCGTAGATGCGGTTGGCGCAGACGCAGGTCTGCCCCATGTTGCGGAACTTCGAGGCGATCACGCCTTCGACCGCAGCATCGAGATCGGCATCGTCGAACACGATGAACGGCGCGTTGCCGCCGAGCTCGAGCGCGACCTTCTTCACAGTCGAGGCGGCCTGACGCATCAGGATCTTACCGACCTCGGTCGAGCCGGTGAAGCTGATCGCCCGCACCGTCGGGTGCTCGGTCCAAGCCTTGCCGATCGCCGGCGCATCGCCGGTGATGATGTTGAGCACGCCCGGCGGAAACCCGGCGCGCTGCGCCAGCACGCCGAGCGCCAGTGCGGTGAGCGGCGTTTCAGGCGCCGGCTTGATCACCACGGTGCAGCCGGCGGCGAGCGCCGGCGCGACCTTGCGGGTGATCATCGCGGCCGGGAAATTCCACGGCGTGATCGCAGCGACGACACCGACCGGCTGGCGGATCACCATCGTGCGGGCATCGGCGCGGTGCGACGGAATCGTCTCGCCGTAGATGCGCCGCGCCTCCTCGGCGTAAAATTCGACGAACGAGGCCGCGTAGTCGATTTCACCGAGTGCTTCGGCGAGCGGCTTGCCCTGCTCGCGCGTCAGCAGCAGCGCCAGATCGTCGCGATTGGCGATGATCTGGTCGAACCACGCGCGCAGCATCGTGGCGCGCTGCTTGGCGAGCAGCTTCGACCACTGCCGGAACGCGATGTCGGCGGCGCGCACCGCCTCCTCGGCCTCGTCGGTGCCGAAGCGCGGCACTGCGCCGATGCGCTCACCGGTCGCCGGATTGAACACGGCATCGACCGGCTCACCACACCACTTGCCGCCAATAAGGCAGCGCTCGGCCAGCAGGCCGGGATCACTCGGCATCAGCATCTCGATCATTCCCGTCTCGGCGCGGACGCGCCCTGTGCTAAGCGGCGAGGCAGCGCTCCAGGATCGCCAATCCCTCGTCGACGATCGCATCGGAGGCCGTCAGCGGCACAAGGATGCGAATGGTGTTGGCGGCGGTGCCGCACGACAGCAGGATCAGGCCATTTTCGTACGCCAGCCGCGTCACCCGCTTGGTCGCCTCGGCATCCGGCTCATTGCTGCCGCGCTGCTTGAGAATGTCGAATGCCACCATCGCACCGGGCCCACGTGCGACCGAGGTCGGCACCAGCGTGTTCGACAGCGCGAAGCGATCGATCGCACTGCGCAGCCGCTCGCCGATTTGGTTCGCCCGCGCGATCAGGTTCTCTTCCTCGAACACATCGAGCACTGCGAGCGCTGCGGCGCAGGCCAGCGGATTGCCCGCATAGGTACCACCGAGGCCGCCCGGCTCGGCCGCATCCATGATGGCGGCGCGGCCGATCACGCCCGACAGCGGCAAACCGCCGGCAAGGCTCTTGGCGACGCAGACGATGTCGGCCTGAACGTCGTAGTGCTCCATCGCGAACATCTTGCCGGTGCGACCGAAGCCAGTCTGCACTTCGTCCGCGATCAACACGATGCCGTTCTCGTCGCACAGCCTGCGCAGGCCGCGCATCAGTTCGGGCGGCGCCTGATGGAAGCCGCCCTCACCCTGCACCGGCTCAATGATGATCGCCGCCACCTGCGACGCATCGATATCGGCCTTGAATACGAACTGTACGCAGCGCAGCGCATCCTCGACCGAGACGTCGCCGCCGACGACCGGGAACGGCACATGCCAGACGCCCGGCAGCGGTGGACCCAGCGCCTTCTTGTAAGGGATGACCTTGCCAGTCATCGCCGAAGCAAATGCGGTGCGGCCGTGGAAACCACCGGTGAATGCGATGACGCCGCTGCGTCCGGTCGCAGCGCGCGCGATCTTGACAGCATTTTCGGTCGCTTCCGCACCGGTGCTGAGCAGGATCGACTTCAGCGGCCCGTTGATCGGCGCTAACTGATTCAGCCGCTCGGCGAGCCGGATGTAACCCTCATAAGGCGCGACTTGGAAACAAGTGTGGGTGAAGCGATCGAGCTGCTCACGGATCGCCGCGACGATGCGCGGATGGCAATGGCCGGTGTTGAGCACCGCGATGCCGCCGGCAAAATCGACGTAACGCTTGCCCTCGACGTCCCAGATCTCGCTATTCAGCGCACGCTCTGCAAACACCGGCGTCGCTTGGCTGACGCCCCGCACGACAGCCGTCTGCCTGCGCGTCAGCAATTCACTATTCGTCATCAGCTCTCTCCTGAACTGATGACAACGCTAATGTGACGGTTCGGACAATCAATCAGCTTGTAAGTTCGGTCTGGTCACTTCCATGCACCAATCGAAAAATGCTGCACCATAACGTGCAAACACTGGCGCATTGTTGAGCGATCCGCTCAACACGCAGCCACACGCCATCACTCGAGTTCAGCGAGCACCTGCTTCAGCCAATTGCGCAGTGCAACGATCGCGGGATCGTCCCAGCGCTCTTTCAGCGCGACGAGCTGATAAGTCTCCATATAAACCGACGATGTGATCACCTCGACCAGCGCGCCGGAGCGCAGGTCTTCTTCGACCAGCACGTCGTTGGCGAGCGCGACGCCCTGTCCGAGCCGTGCCGCTTCTATCGCCAGATGGGCGTGCCACAGCCGCTGGCCGCGCAGCGGCGGCAGATCGTCGAGCCCCGCGAGTTCGAACCAGCGGGTCCATTGCATGGTGGATTCTTCGTGGATCAGCGCAATCTGCGACAGATCTTCGAGGCTGGTGATTGCCGGATAGCGCGCCAGATAGGCCGGGCTGGCGACCGGGAAGACCCGCGGCCGCACCAGGATTTCCGACATCAGCGGCCCACGAGAATCGATCACGTCGGCATAGACGATCTCGGCGTCGGCTTCCGCCCGCGACAAATCCGGATGGGTGAGAGTCGGCTGCAGATTCACCTCCCAGTTGCGTGGAGGCCCAGTCAATTCCGGCAGGCGGGACAGCAGCAGGCGGTTGGCGATGCCAGGAATGCACCAGATGTTCAGCGTCGGCAGCGACGACGGCCGCGCGCTGGTGGTGGCGCGCGCGATGATGTCGAATGCCTGCGAGATCTGTGCGTGAAAGCTCACGCCAGCCTCGGTCAGGATGACGCCGCGCCCTTCGCCGCGGACCAGCGCCACGCCGAGAAACTTCTGCAAGTTCTGCAGATGGCGGGAGACGACGGTGTGGCTGACGGCGAGTTCATCTCCGGCGGCGCGAACGCTGCCGGTGCGCCCGACGGCCTCGAAGGCGCGGAGCGCGATCAGCGACGGCAAACGACGGCGCATCATGAGGGCCGTATCGCCGGATCGCTGTAACGACGCTTGGACATTATAGACTTATCGCCTCCTCACACGCGCCGACCGAGATGATCACCCCCGATCGACCTCGATCTGCGGCAAAACTCTTCTCTCTTGTGGCACGGCGAAGCAACCGTCACAAATTCGCGCCGTCCTGTCGGACCGCATGCCTGCTGCCCGCCATGCGATTTCGTTCAATTTTGAACGATTCCAGGACGCTCCTGGCCGATCAGGGCGTGCGTGGCTCCTGGGGACAGACCAGTGCACCATCACGCAACGGCGGATGGAGCGCATCAAGAACCAGATCGCGGCCAGGAGTGGTCCAGTCGGACAACTGCAACCACGCCCGGCACATCCCGTCTTCGGCGGTCTTGTGCGGAAGCGCGCAGCACGGCGATGCCCATTGCTTGGTTGGCCGAGTCTGCGCCCAACCGAAATTGCCTTGAGGCGATCGCTCCTGACGTCAATTAGTTCGCGAACTCGAGCTCACCGAACAGGAGGCCGTCTCCGCAGGAGCTTCGCCAGCCTCACTCGGCGCATCCTCAGATTTGCGCTGAAAGTTGACTCGCGAGGCCGGCGCGCATCGTGCGGCAGAGCCCGCAAAGATCTTCCACGCCAGCCCGACGAAACGATCAAAATCCTCCCGTCGCGACCAAGTCTTTACAACAGCATTTCATTGCTGCTGGCACCGTTTGACGACACATTGCGGGCCTCTCGGGCTGGAGGTTTGCGGTATCTATACTGCCGATCGCCGGTGATTAGTTGACTGCGAACATTGTAGGAGCACCCATGTCGGTTCGGCGCCGCCTCGATCATCGCGATGGTGCCGCTGGAGCGGCGTTCTTTGTTTTCGGGATTGCGTTCGCGGTTGTCGCGCTCAACTACCCGCTCGGCACGACGATGCGGATGGGACCCGGGTATTTCCCGGTTGTGCTCGGTCTGATCCTGGCGGGCCTTGGCCTCGTCGTCGGCCTCGGCGCATTCCGCCGTCACTCGGTCGCGGAGCAAGCGGCAGGCTCCACCTCCCTTTCGATCCCGAAGCTCCGGCCCGCGCTGCTGATCTCCGCCAGCGTTCTGGTGTTCGCCGTGGCGATTGAATCGGTTGGCCTCGCGCTTGCGACATTCGGCGTGGTCGCCGTCAGCAGCCTCGCCAATTCCAAGGTACGCTGGCGTTCGGTCACGGCCTCCGGCCTCGTTCTGGCATCGGCTTCGGTCGCGATCTTCGCCTATGGGCTGCGCCTGCCGTTCAGGGTCACGCCGTTCTGATGGAGCTGTTCAGTCAACTCGGCCACGGCTTCGAAGCAGCGCTGACGCTCAGCAATCTCGGCTACTGCCTGCTCGGCGTGACGCTGGGCACGCTGGTCGGCGTGCTGCCGGGGCTCGGCCCCGTCGCCACCATCGCCATGCTGCTGCCCGCCACTTACGGCCAGCCGCCGCTGTCCGCGCTGATCATGCTCGCCGGCATCTATTATGGCGCGCAGTATGGCGGCTCGACATCGGCAATCCTGGTCAACCTGCCAGGCGAATCCTCCTCGGTCGTCACCTGCCTCGATGGTCACGCGATGGCGCGAAAGGGCCGCGCCGGGGCCGCTCTCGGCATCGCGGCGCTCGGCTCGTTCTTCGCCGGCACCGTAGCGACGCTGCTGATCGCTGCGCTCGCCGAGCCGCTGTCGAACCTAGCGCTGAAGTTCGGCCCCGCCGAGTACTTCTCGCTGATGGTGCTCGGCCTGGTCGCGGCCGTTGTGCTGGCGAACGGCTCGCTCGTGAAAGCGGTGGCGATGACCGTGCTCGGGCTGCTGCTCGGCCTGATCGGCACAGACGTCAACTCCGGCACCGAACGCTACAGCTTCGGCATCCCGGAATTGTCGGATGGCTTCGGCTTCGTCGTCGTGTCGATGGGATTGTTCGGCATCGCCGAGATCATCCACAATCTCGAAAAAGGCATCGAGCGCAACGTGTTTGCGACCTCGGTCGGCGGCATCTGGCCGACCCGCGCGGACTTCAAGGCGGCCTGGAAGCCGGTGCTGCGTGGCACGTTTCTCGGCTCGCTGCTCGGCGTGCTGCCCGGCGGCGGCGCGATCCTGAGTTCGTTTGCGGCTTACACCATCGAGAAAAAGCTGGCGACGGATCCCAGCCGGTTCGGCCAGGGCGCGATCGAAGGCGTCGCTGCACCGGAATCCGCCAACAATGCCGGTGCGCAGACCTCGTTCATTCCGCTATTGACGCTCGGCATTCCGCCCAACGCGGTGATGGCGCTGATGGTCGGCGCAATGATGATCCACGGCATCGTGCCGGGGCCGCAGGTGATGACCGAAAAGCCGGAACTGTTCTGGGGCCTGATCGCCTCGATGTGGATCGGCAATCTGCTGCTGGTGCTGCTCAACATGCCGCTGATCGGAATCTGGATCCGGCTGCTACGCGTCCCCTATCACGTGCTGTATCCGGCGATCCTGGTGTTCTGCTGCATCGGCATCTACAGCGTCAATCAAAGCACGATCGAAGTCGCGTTCGCGGTCGGCTTCGGCCTGCTCGGCTGGATGTTCATCAAGCTGCACTGCGAGCCGGCGCCGCTGCTGCTCGGCTTCGTGCTCGGCCCGCTGATGGAAGAAAACCTGCGGCGCGCGCTGCTGCTGGCGCATGGCGACCCGACCGTCTTCGTCACCCGCGGACTAAGCCTGGCGCTGCTGCTGATCGCGCTGGCGCTGATCGTCATCCTGGTGCTGCCGAGCGTCCGGAAGACGCGCGAAGTCGCCTTCCACGAAGACTGACCGACGCACCGCGCACGATGATCCGACGACGCCCTCCACCCTCTTCGATGTCTCCACCACGGAATGAAGGACGCCCATGACAGCCACCACGGTTTCCCGCCGCATCCTGCTGTGCGCAACGTTTGCCGCTTCACTCGTCGCCGCCCTACCCGCCGCGGCGCAGCCGGCTGATTGGCCGAACAAGCCGCTGAAGCTGATCGTGCCGTTCCCGCCCGGCGGCGCCGCCGATGCGGTCGGCCGCGTCGTCGCGGAGAAGCTCAGCGAAGTGTTGAAGCAGCCGGTGGTGGTCGAGAACAAGGCCGGCGCCGGCACCGCGATCGCCGCCGACGCGGCGGCCAAGGCTGCGACCGACGGCTACACCCTGTCGCTCGCGCCCGCCGGCCAGCTCACCATTCTGCCGCATCTGAACAAGTCGCTCTCTTACGATCCGTTCAAGAGCTTCGCGCCGGTGTCGCTGGTGGCGGAAGTGCCTTACGTGATCGGCGCCAGCGCCGACACGCCCGCCACCTCGCTGAAAGACCTGATCGCGGCGGCCAAGAAGGAGCCGGGCAAGCTCAGCTACTCGTCGTGCGGCAACGGCACGCTGTGTCATCTCAGCGGCGAGCTGTTCAAGAACCTCACCGGCACCGACCTGTTGCACGTGCCGTTCAAGGGCAGCGCGCCCGCGATCCAGGCCCTGCTCGGCGGCCAGGTCAATCTCTCGTTCGACACGCTGACCATCCTCGCGCCGCAGGTGAAGTCCGGCAAGGTCAAGGGACTGGTGATCACCAGCCGCACTCGCTCGCCGCTGCTGCCCGACGTGCCGACCGCTGCGGAAGCCGGACTGCCGGAATTCGTGGTGTCGTCCTGGTTCGGCATCGTCGTTCCCGCGGGCACGCCGAAGGACATCGTGGCGCGGCTGAACACCGAGATCAACGCGCTGGCAAAACTGCCGGACGTCCGCGACCGTCTCGCCGCGCAAGGCCTCGATGCGATCCCGTCGACGCCGGAGGCCTTCACCAAGGTCATTCACGAAGACTATGCCCGCTGGGGCAAGGTCGTCGAAGCGTCCGGCGCCAAACTCGATTGAGATGGCACTGAGCCAGCTGCGGCGGACGTCAAATCCGCCGCAGCTGCATGCTGCGGCGATGGCTTCCACCGACGACCCAACTGCGACATAACACCGGCAACGACACGAACCACATCGGGGAGCAGATGGCGCAGACAAGGCTGATCTCGCTGCAACAGGCAGTGCGACGCTATAGCTGGGACGGGATGCAGTATGCCAGCGGCGCTGCGTTGCCGATCGGATCCGACGCCATCATCTTTGGACGCGAATTGCTGCGCCAGGGCCGGCGCGACCTGCACGCGATCTTTCACTGCAACAGCCAGCAATTGAACCTGCTGGCCGCAGCCGGTGTGGTCACCAAGGCGGAATGCGGCTTCTCGGCCCTGGAAGTGTTCGGCTTCGCCAACGGCCTGCGCCGTGCGGTCGAGAGCGGCCACATGGCGCTCGAAGACTACTCCAACCTCGGATTGCCGCTGCGACTGCTCGGCGGCGCTTTGAACTGGCCGTTCGTCCCGGCCACCGTGAACATCGGCTCCGATCTGCAGTATCGCAGCGCGTTCGCGCCCGACGATTATCCCAGCAAGCACAAGATCCCAACCGTGGTCGATCCTTTCACCGGCCGCGAGATCGGCGCGTTCAGCCCGCTGAAGCCGGATCTGGCGGCGATCCACGTCACCCTCGCCGATCCGTACGGCAACGCGATCATGCTCGGCACCGAATGGAGCCGGGTCGAGCTGTCCCGCGCAGCCAAGAAGGTGATCATCATTGCGGATGCGATCGTCGACACCGCTTGCATCCGGCAATATCCGAACCTGGTGCGAATTCCGGACCTCGTGGTCGAGGCCGTGGTACATTGGCCGTTCGCGGCCTGGCCGCAGAGCTCGCCCGGCATGTACGACGTCGACGAAGCACACATGAAGTCCATGAACAAGGCGCTCGGCAGCGAAGACGGCACCGCCGCCTACATCCGGGATTTCGTCACCAGCTATCACGACATCGACAGCTATCTCGACATGATCGGCCGCGACAAGATCGCGGAGCTGCGCAACAGCACCACCAGCTTCCTGCTCGATCCGTATCGGCGCTGGATCTTGCCGCCCGACGAGGTGGCCGCGTTGTCCGCCCAGGAGGTCGCAGCATGAGCGAGACACTGGACTATTCCCGCCAGGAGATGATGGCGATCGCCACGGGGCGCGAAGTGAAGGACGGCGAGCTGGCGATCTTCGGCGTCGGGCTGTCGATGCTGGCCGGTTACTTCGCCCAGGCCAATCATGCGCCGCATCTGCGGACCATGACCGAAGGCGGCGTCTATGGCGCGACGCCGATCGGCGGCCTGCCCTGGGGCATCGAGTGCAACCGCATCTCGACCAATGCGACCAGCTTCACCTCGGCGATCGACGCGCTCGGCTTCCTGGTCGCCTCCGGGCGATGCGACGTCGGTGTGATCGGCGCGGCGCAGGTCGACAAGTTCGGCAACGTCAACACCACCGGCATCTGGGACGACGACATCGGCCCCCACTATCGGCCGCCCAAGATCCGCCTGCCCGGAGCCGGCGGCGCCAATGACATCGCCTGCGGCGCCAAGCGCTTCATCATCATGGTGACGCACGAACCCAAGCGCTTTGCCGAGAAGGTCACCTATCTGAGTTCGCCGGGCTATCTCGACGGCGGCAACGCGCGCGAGCGGTTCGGCTTTGTCGGCGGCGGACCATCGGCGATCATCACCACGCTGGGCATCCTGCGTCCCGATCCGGAGACCAAGGAATTCCAACTCGACGGCTGGTTCGCGTTTTCCAGCGTCGACGAGATCAAGGCTCACACCGGCTGGGACCTGAAGGTGTCGCCCACCGCCCACATGATCGACGAGCCGACGGCCGAAGAGCTAGCGAACCTGCGCAAGGTCGATGAGACCGGCGCGCTGCGCAAGCACTAGCGCGTGCGATAACGAGGACTTCCGATGACTGAGACTTCTTACGTGCTGCGCGCCGACGATGACGGCGTCACCACGCTGACGCTGAACCGGCCGCAGGCGCGCAACGCGCTGTCGCAGGGCATGCTGGAGGCGCTGCGCGCGGCGCTGGCGGAGATCGCCGCCGACGCCAGCGTGCAGGTGCTGATCATCGCCGGCTCGGGCCCGGCGTTCTGCGCCGGTCATGACCTGAAAGAGCTGCGCGCTGGCAACTACGACCCCGGTTATGTCGACAGCCTGTTCGCCGCCTGCGCCGAGGTGATGCAGGCGATCGTTCATTTGCCGAAGCCGGTGATCGCGCGCGTTCACGGCGTCGCCACCGCTGCGGGCGCCCAGCTGGTCGCCAGCGCCGACCTCGCCTTCGCCGCGGACGATGCGCGGTTCGCAACCCCGGGCGTCAACATCGGCCTGTTCTGCTCGACCCCGATGGTGGCGCTGTCGCGGAATCTGACGCGCAAGCACGCCATGCAGATGCTGCTGTCGGGCGATCTGATCGACGCTGACACCGCATTCCGCTTCGGCCTGATCAACGAGGTCGTGCCCGCTGCCGAGCTCGAACAGCGCACCCTCGCCTTCGCGCGGCAGATCGCGAGCAAGTCCCCGCTGACGCTGGCGATCGGCAAAGAAGCGTTCTACCGCCAGGCGGAGCTGTCGCTGGCGGATGCCTATGCTTACACCAGTCAGGTGATGGCGAAGAACCTTCAGGCCGAAGACGCCAAGGAAGGCATCGATGCCTTCCTTGGGAAGCGCCAGCCGGTGTGGTGCGGGCGGTGAGACGTCGCGGAGCTTAAGCTCCGCACGCGTTACAGCAGCCGTCCTGCGATCACGTAGATCGGTGCCAGCACCACGAACGCTGCCACCAGCAGGCAGGCGAATGCTCTGCCCCAGGGGCCGGGCTCGGCGGCCGGCATATCCGCATAGCTGTCGGCGGGCTTGCGGCCGGTGATCATCGCCTGGATCAGCGGCTCTCGGCTGGTGACCGCGTAGATCACGTTGGCGGCGACGTGGACCGCGACAAACACCTCGATCGCGGTGAAGATCCGCCGGTGCCACAGCGCGGCGGTGTCGACAGTGGCATCAGCCACGGTCTTGGCGAGCGGTCCTTCGATGATCAGACGATCTTCATCGGCCGAGAACAGCCCGCTGATCGCCATCGCGAACACCAGCGCCAGCAGCGCCACCACCATCCATCCGCCGAGCGGATTGTGGCCGAGAAACTTCTTCTTGTCGGCGATGTAGGCCAGCACCTTGCCCGGCATCGCGACGAAGCTGCCGAACCGTGCGGTCGAGCCGCCGACGAAGCCCCACAGGATGCGGAAGACGATCAGCACCAGCGCGGTATAGCCGTTGAGCTTGTGCCAGGCGGGATAGGCCCCGCCATAGGTGTTGCTGATCCAGCCATCGAGGACGACGAAGACGAGCGCCCACTTGAAGACGCGCGTGGGCCCGTCCCAGGCGACGACGCTCGCTTCGTTCATGTCTTAGCTCTTCTTGGCGCGGAAGTCGTCGTGGCACGACTTGCAGTTGCCGAGCACGCCGCCGATGTTCGCCTTGAGCGAGGCTTCATCCTTGATCGTGCCCTGCGCCGCGGTGGCCGCAGCGGCCAGCTTGGCGAACAGGTCGTCGAACTTCGCCTTGTCTTCCCAGATCTTCGGCAGCGCCGCGGTGTCGCCACCGGTCTTGGAATCGGCCGGGAACAGCGCCGGCAGCTTCTTCGAGTCGTCTGCGATCGCGGCCAGCGACTTCTGCACCACCGCCTGGTCGAACTTCGCCTCGCCCTTCAGCATCGCGGCGATCGGCTTGGTGGCCTCGCCCATCTGCTTCAGGATCGCCTTGCGCTGCGCGATGGCGTCGGTCTGCGCGACCGCGAAACCGCTGCCCAGCACAACCAGTCCGGCGATAGTAGCAATTCTCAATTTCATCTTTGCAGGTCCTTTCGATCGTTCCGGTCGCCGCAGGCGCCGACCGGCAGCTTCACCCATCCTGGTGAGTCGCTTCCATCGCGGCTGTTCTCCCACAATCAACCTGACGTTGCGGTGACAACGTCACAGAGCCGGGAGTGCAGCGACCGCGATTCTCCTGCCCCCACCCGATCTCTTAGCCGATGCAACATCGCCGCCGCAAACGATCGGGAAGAACCAACTGCGAACACCTGCCCTGACATGGACGCAATGGCTAAAGATTGGGACAGCAGCCCACGCGATCAGACTACGCTAACCCGGTCGATCTTTTGATCCGACGATCACATGTGCGTCATTGTCGCAGGCGTGCGCCGCTCGAGGTCGAGCACATTCACGCATTTGGTACGTAACGCACCAACACACGCCGCTCGGCTCTCGACACTTGCGACTTTCTGGCAATTCTAAATGCGCCGAAGAGTTGTGTCCGGCGAAGTAGTTAGGCTCGTTCGCAGACGTCGGTGCACGCGGCGCGCGAGCGACAGCGATTGCCGCCCCTCGGGCGTTGTTGTTACGCGAAGCGATATCTCGCGTGACTTACGCCGGAGAAGACAGCCTCATCATGACGACACCTGCCGAGATCCGCCCGATGCTGAGCATCGAGGGCGAGGAAGATCTCATCGACATTCACTTCGATATGGTCGCCGCGTATCATGGCCAGAGCGCGCTAGCGATGCTCGCAGTGACGTTTCAGGCGTTGCGCCTGATACTGCCGGCGCTGTCGCCGCAGCGCCCGCTGCGACGCTCCGAGCTCAGCGTGATCAGCGGTCATCCCGGCCCGGGCGTACGCGACGCTTTCGAATTCGTCACCCGCGCGGTGACGCGCGGCGTCTACACCGTCGACCGCTCGCTGCCGCAGGCGCGGCTGTGTCCGGGCGCCGACATGTCTTACAGCTGGCGGGTTTCGGCGGGTGAGCAGACTGTCGGCGTCGCGCTGCGTCAGGGCGTGGTGCCTGAGCGGTTCTTCGAGCTGATCGGCCGCGGTGCGGCGCGGACCGATGCAGAGAATGTGGAGCTCTCCGCGCTGAAGCGCAGCGTCGCGGCGGACGTTCTGGCCACGTCGCCCGATGCGCTGTTCGACCGGCTGTGATCGGACCACGCGATGAAAACCATCATCCGGTTCTCCTGCGGTCACAAGACCTCGTCGGCAAGCTGGGCCGAACGGCTCGCCGGCCTGCCCTGCGCCATTCGCGACGTCGACCTCTACGCGCTCGACGCCGAGCTGCTGAACGGCGCTGACGCGCTGCTGATCGGCATGCATATGGACCAGCGCTTCCTGCAGGCCAACGCGGCGCTGCTCGGCGATTACATCGCCGCCGGCGGCATCGCCGTCGTCAGCGGCCATATCGCCCACCCGTTCCTGCCCGGCCTGTCGCCGGTGCAGCCGCTCGGCGGCGGCAGCCTCGCTGATCTGACCATCGCCCGCGCCCAGCCGCATCCGATCTGGGACGGCGTGGCGCTCGAGGATCTCATCTTCCGACGTGGCGTCGCCGGCTTCTACGGCCATGCCTGGCATAGCCCACCGGAGGGCGCGACCGTGATCCACACGATGGGGCCGGAGGCTCGTCCGCTCGACTTCATCTATCGCCACGGCCGCGGCGAGGTGCTGATGCACGGCGGCAATGATCTGTGGAGCTTCGGCGGCGACGACTCGAGCCGTCGCCTGCTGCCGCAGCTGATGTCCTGGCTGGTGGAGGCACGCTCATGACCGTCGCAGTGCTCGATAGCGGCACGTACTATCATCACGAGACGATCTTCGGCGACCGTTTCCGCGACCGCTTCGACCGGGCGATCTACGCGCCGGCGCTGACCGCCGCCGATCTCGCCGAACCGACCCTGCTGATCATCCCCGATCGGACCAATCCCGATGTGATGCGCCGTCACCAGCCGCTGCTCACCGACTTTCTCGCCCGCGGCAACACGCTGGTGGTGCTCGGCGAGAGCGAGGCCGAGACCTGGGCGCCGGGCGTGCGCAGCGCCGGACGGCCAACCAACTTCTGGTGGTGGCTTGATCCTGCGCAGAAGCCGCCGCACCAGATCGCGGCGCCCAATCACGAGATCTTCAGCTACGTCCCGGCGGAATCGACGATCTGGCACATCCACGGCGTGCTGTTTCCGCCGGACGGCGCGCAGCCGCTGGTCACCGTGCCGGACGATCGCGACGGCCGTGATCCCGGCGGCGCGCTGCTCTATGATGATCGCGTCACCACGCCGGGCCGGCTGATCGTCTCAACGCTTGACCCGTTCTATCACCACGGCAGCCGGTTCATGCCGGCGACGACGCGGTTTCTCGACGGCTTCCTGCGTTGGGCGCAAGCCACCGCGCGATCATAGCCGCGGAGGCGGCGCATCGACGCCCGTCAGCCGGTGCACCGGCACGGTCGCCTCGATGCGCTCGCCATCCGCTTCGATCGTGACGCGGCGCACCGGCACGCCGTAAAGCCGCGCCAGATTGGCCTCGTCGAGCACGCGATCGGCGGGGCCGAACACCGGCTCGCCGGCCATCATCAGTACCTTGTCGGCAACCGCGAGCGCATGATCGGGATGATGCGTGGTGAACACCACGGTCATGCCTTCGTCGCGCACCAGGCGGCGGATCAGCCGCAGCACCACGCCCTGATTGGCAAGATCCAGCGCCGACGCCGGCTCGTCGAGCAGCAGCACCCGGCAATCACCAGCGAGCGCGCGGGCGAACAGCACGAGCTGGCGCTGGCCGCCGCTGAGCCGGTCGTAGCGACGTTCGGCGAGATCGGCGATGCCGACAGCCTCGAGACAGGCTTCGGCGCGGGCGAGATCGCGGCGACCCGGCGCGCCGAAGCGGCCGAGATAACGGCTGCGCCCCAGCAGCACCATGTCGATCACCCGGTAGCCGACATCGCCGCGCAGCGCCTGCGGCACCACGCCGACGATGCCGTCGACGTTGATCCGGCCGTGCTTCAACGCCAGCGTCGCCGCGAGCGCGCGCAGCAACGTGGTCTTGCCGCAGCCGTTCGGCCCGAGGATCGCGGCGGCTTCACCTTCCGCGATCGCGAATGACAGATTGCGAAACAGCCATTGCTCCGGGCGAAACCAATGCCCCGCCTGCTCCACTTGGATCATGCCGTCTGTCCTCTTGCGTGCCGGCGGAGCAGCCAGGCGAACACCGGCGTGCCGACAATCGCGGTGACTATGCCGACCGGAATTTCCGCTGCCGACAGGTCGCGCGCCAGCGTGTCGGCCGCCATCAGGAAGGCGGCGCCCGCGACCGCCGACACCGGCAGCAGCCGGCGATGATCAGCCCCAACCACCATGCGCACCAGATTGGGGATCACCAAGCCGACCCAGCCGATCGTTCCGGAGACCGCGACCTGCGCCGAGACCGCGAGGCACGTAGCGCCGAGCAGGATCACGCGGTCGCGTCCGGGCTCGACGCCCAGCGTTCGCGCCTCCTCGTCGCCGAGCGACAGCACGTTGACGCGCCAGCGCATCGCCAGCATCACGCCGCCGCCCAGGATGGTACACGTCGCCAGCAGCGCCAGGTTCGGCCAGCTCGACGCTGCAAAGCTGCCAAGCAGCCAGAACACGATGCCGGGCAGTTTTACTTCAGGATCGGCGATGAAGGTCACGAACCCGACCAGCGCGCTGCAGAACGCCCCGATCACCACGCCGGCGAGCACCAGCGTCAGCACCGGCGAGACGCCGCCGCCGCGGTGAACGATCAGCACCGCCGCGAGCGCGATCGCGGCACCGGCGAACGCGCCGAGATGCACCGGCAGGCCGAAGCCGAACAACAGGATCGCAACCACGCCGCCGAGTGACGCGCCGGATGCGGCGCCGATGGTTTGCGGACCGACCAGCAGGTTGCGGAACATGCCCTGCAGCACCGCGCCGGACAGCGCCAGCCCCGCCCCGGCAATGCCGGCCATCAGCACCCGCGGCAGCCGCACCGTGGTGACGACGATCCGCTCCGTCGGCGTCCAACTCGCGGTACCCCACCCCGCCGGCAGCCAGTTCGCTGCATCGAAACCGAACGAAGCGAACAGCTCGTGCAGCAGAATGCCAAATACATGCGCGGCCGGCACGTGGTAGCGGCCCGCCGACAGACAGAGCAGCGCCGTCACGATCGGCAGCACAACGAGCGCGGCGGCTATCAAAGATGTCGCGGTAGGATGTCCGGGCCGCACGGCGGCAGTGTCGAGCGTACTCATCGCGCAGCCGCAAACCGCGCGTAGCCGGCAGACCCGCTGTTCTGCGGTGTCTGCAGAATGGCGTCGATCTCCGCATCGGCCAGCATGTGATTGTAGAGGAAGCTGTACCAGTCCCGCATCTCGGTGCGCAGATCGGTCGTGAGCCGATCCGGGTGCAGCAGTTTCGCGAGCCATGTCCACGCCAGCGCCGACTCGTGGCTCGGCGGATCCCAGCGATAGCCGCCGAGCGGTACACGATACACGCGGCGCTGCTTGATCGCGGCGATGCCCTGCAGACGCGGATCGCCATAGAGGTCGGCCGGCATCGCGGTGTCGAAATTGCCGAGCAGGATGACATCCGGATTCCACACCAGCAGCTGCTCCAGCGTCACCGTGCGGCTGCCGCCGACCTCCCCGGCCGCATTGCGTCCGCCGGCGGTGCGGATGACGAAGTCCGTATAGGTGTCGCGACCGGCGACAGCGAACGAATCCGAGGCGCGTGACAAATGCAGCACCCGCGGCCGTTCAGCATCCGGCGTTGCCCTGAACGTTGTCGCGAGCACGTCCTGGCGCTGCCGCAATCGCTCGACGATTCTGTCCGCACGTGCCTCCTGCCCTGCGAGCCGTCCCATCATCAGGATCGCGCCCTCGACCTCGTCCTGGCCGCCGTAGCGCAGGCCCAGCACCGTGAGGCCGGCGCGATCGAGCATCGCAATCGGCTCGTCGCCCGACGTCGCCCATTGCAGCACCGCGTCCGGATGCAGCGCCATGATCGCCTCGACATTCGGCACCACGCCGGCACCGCGCGTAATCCCGGTCGGGATCTGATCGAACGACGGAAAGATCCGGCTGAGAATCCCGGCGCGCATCGCTGTGGCCGATGCCGGATTCATCCCGGCGACATGCGCGGCCGAACGATCGATCGCCATGTAGGTCGACGGCGCCGGCATCGGCAAGAACACCACACGCTGCGCCGGTGTGGTGACGGCAACGGTCCGTCCGCGCTGGTCGGTCAACTCAGCGGCCCTAGACGAACCGGCCATTGCCGCGACGCCAATCACCACGGCGATCGCCGGTCTCATCCCTCGCAATGACGACAGCATCACGTTGACGACCTCACTGCGCTCCTCCCGATCTGCCTCTACACGGCATGCCGTTCATAGGCGGCCGATCTCAGAACGCAAAACCAAAACACCGCGATGACGCGCGCAACGACGTCTTCGAGACTAGAATCTCTCAAGATTAGGTTGGTACGGTTGCGCGCGTTACTAATCGCGCGCGTAACGAAACAGACATCCCATTTTGTAATGTGTCGAAGTTTGCCTGCACACGGTGGTAATCACGCGCGACGCTAACGTGGGGATGGTGGTGATCGAAGTGACGACTCGATAAGGACCCGTTCACTAATCGTGAACTGGGGGACGCCACCAAATGATTCAACGGGCATTCACGCGCGAATCCGCACGGAGCCGACTTCTTGCTTCCAGCTGCGGACTGAGCGTTGCACTGGCCTGCGCGATGACGGCGGGATCGAGCACTGCGACGCGGGCGCAGACCGCCGACACATCGACGCCGCGCGCGCGCCATGTGTTGCCGGAAGTGCGCGTGGAATCGGCGAATCCACCGAAGCCGCAGCGCGCAACACGGCCGAGCGATGGCCGCGGCGCCCGCCGCACCGCGGCGCAAGCTCCCAAGCCTGCGCCGGCTCAGCAGGCCGCAGTAGCGACCTCAGATCATTCGCTCAAGCCGATGGGTGGCAAGCTTCCGCAACCCGGAATTCCACACACCGCGCAGCAAAGCATCACCGTGGTCGATCGCGCGCAGATCGAACAGACCAGTCCGACCAGCCTGCTCGATATCCTGCAGAACGTGCCGGGTGTGTCGATCGCGCGCGCCGGCGGCATCGGTGGCCAGATATATCTGCGCGGATTCTCGTCGAACAACTGGCGCTCGCCGATGTATATCGACGGCGACCGCTTCCGCGGCCGCAACACGCTGCAGCTCAACTACTTCGCTCCCGAAGAGATCGAACGGGTCGAGGTGGTGCGCGGCCCCGCCTCGGTCGTTTACGGTTCCGAGGCGATGACCGGACTCGTCAACGTCGTCACCCGCCGTCCCCAGGTCGATCCGTTCGGCCCGTGGCGCGTCACCCATGGCGGTTTTTCGGCCGGTTACAGTTCGGTCGACAACGGCTTCAGCACTTATGAATGGGCGCAGGCGGCCGGCATGGGCTTCGACGTGCTCGGCGGCGTCAGCTATCGCAAGGGCGGCAATTATCACACGCCGAGCGGACCGGCGCTGAACAGCGACTACGAGAGCATCGGCGGCAATCTACGGCTCGGCTGGTCGCCGACCAGCAACCAGCGCTTCGAATTGACGCTGCGCGACTATTGGGAAGAAGACGGCCGCGCCGGCGGCGTCGGCGGCGCACCGGGCTGGCCCTATATGCAGGTGCGGCAGCAGCCGAACCAGGTGCACATGGCGAAGCTGTCCTATGCCGGCGACTTCACCGATCAGCTGGTCCAGCACGTCGAAGGCTCGTTCTACGCCAATTACTTCGACACCAAGCTTTCCACCGTGAACACCGCGACGCCGGGCGTCGTCACCTCCTCGGTCAGCCACGTGGGCGGCCCGCTGGTGATCGGCGGCCGGGTGCAAGGCGTGATTCCGTGGGATCCGGCGCCGTGGGGCCTGCTCAAGACGACGTTCGGCTTCGACGGTTTCCAGGAATGGCGGCCGGGCAGCACGTCGTGGTCGGTTCGGCAGACCGCGACCAGTTCGACGATCACGCCCGAGTTCAAGACCGGCCCAGACAACACCCAGGCCAATGCCGGCGCCTTCATGCTGCACGAGTGGAAGCCGATTGATCTGTTGACGCTGTCGGCCGGCGGCCGGTTCGACTGGTTCAACACCACATCGGAGCTATCTCCGGTGAGTTCGGCCCGCGCCCTCGCGGTGCTTCGGCAGAACAGCGACGTCACCGCCACCGCGCCGACCGGAAGCATCGGCGCCACCGTTCACGTGACGCCGATCCTCGATCTGCTCGCCTCGGTCGGCACCTCGTATCGCTATCCGACCAATTCCGAGCTGTTCGCGTTCTCGGCGACCTCGATCCCAAATCCGGAGCTGAAGCCGGAGACCGGTCTCACCTATGAGGACGGATTCCAGCTCAACTTCCCGACCGCGACCTTCAAGCTGACGGCGTTCGACAGCCACTACGCGAATTTTCTGCAGTCAGTGTTCGTCACCTATAACGGCGCCTCGGTGACGCAGAGCCAGAACGTCGGCCATGCCACCGTGAATGGCGTCGAGGCCGAGTGGCGCTGGCAGGCGACGTCGTCGTTCAACCTGCACGGCAATGCCGCGTGGCTACAGGCGACCAACACCGACACCGATGCGCCGCTGCCATTCATCGCGCCCTGGAAAGGACGCGTCGGCGTGCAGTACGCGCCGGTCGGCTCCGGCTACGCGGTCGGTGCCGCGGTGGATTGGGCGTCGGCCAAGACCCGCATCAACACCACGCAGGAATACCCGACCGGTGGCTATGCGGTGCCGAGCATCTACGCCTCGTTCGATCTCGGCGTGCTGGTCTCGCGCCGCCTCGGCGACACCAAGCTGCACCTCAGCCTGCAGAACATCTTCGACACCTCGTATGCGAGCGCGTCGACCTATGTGAACCGGTCCTACAGCCAGTCGATGTACAACCCGCTGCTCGAACCCGGCCGCAACTTCACCGCCCGGCTCACCCACACCTTCTGACGACAAGGCGCGTCTGATGGGAGGCGGACCGTCCGGCGGCGTTGGACGGTCCGTCTCCGCTGCGGGTCCTCAGGGGCATCGGACCCACATTCGCCACAGCAGCCCATCCTTGTCGATGAAGTGATGCTTGAGCGCGAACATCGTGTGCCCCGCGATCACCAGCGCCAGCGCCGATCCGAGAGCGAAGTGGATCGTGCCCCAGAGTTCGGCGAGATCCTCGCTCTTGGCGACCGGCGGCGGAATCGGCACGCCGAACAGCGACGCCGGTCGACCATAGGCAGCGCTCATCACCCAGCCGCTGACCGGCACGGCGAACATCAGCACGTAAAGTGCAAAGTGCCCGAGATGGCTGGCGGTGCGGAGTAGCTGCGAATAGGCTGTCGGCAACTCCGGCGGCGTATTGGCGGCGCGCCAGATGAAGCGTGCCGACAGCAGCAGCACCGTCACGACACCGAGCGACTTGTGCAGCTCGTAGAGCGCATACTTCTCCGGCGAAGGCGGCTGCTGTCCCATGTAGAAGCCAAGGCCGATCAGCCCGACGATCATTGCTGTCATGCACCAGTGCAGAAAGATCGCCGTACGCGTGTAGCGCTCCTGCGCGGCTGCTGTCGTCTCCATCGCAGTCCTCAATCCGTCACACAATATCAATACCGTACGTACGGTATTGATATTGTGTTTAGCGCGGGTCCGCGGGAGTGTCAATTCATGCTGTACGACGGGAATTCAGGCCGCGTCCGGTGAACCGCCGACACCAAGATGCGATGGTTGCCTGCCGAAATGAAAAGACGATCGCGCGCGGCACATGGTGCGAGAAGGCGCTTTGCGCCTCCTCCCCATGATGTTGCCCCCTTTGCGGGTCTCCCGAATGCCGCTCGTAGTCGGCAGAAACAGAACTACTTTACAGATTGCGCGCGATCACGATGCGCTGGACGTCGCTGGTGCCTTCATAGATCTGGCAGACGCGAACGTCGCGATAGATCCGCTCGACCGGGAAGTCCTTCAAGTAACCGTAGCCGCCGAGCGTCTGGATCGCCGAGGAGCACACCGCCTCGGCGGTCTCGGAGGCGAACAGCTTGGCCATCGAGGCTTCGGTGAGGCACGGCAGCCCGGCTTCGCGCAGGCTGGCGGCGTGCAGCACCATCTGCCGCGCGGCGGCGATGCGGGTCGCCATGTCGGCGAGCCGGAACGCCACCGCCTGATGCTCGATGATCGGCTTGCCGAAGGTGACGCGGTCGCGCGCGTAGTCGCGGGCCGCCTCGAACGCAGCGCGCGCCATGCCGACCGCCTGCGAGGCGATGCCGATCCGGCCGCCTTCGAGATTCGAGAGCGCGATCTTGAGCCCCTCGCCTTCGGCACCGAGCCGGAGGTCGGCGGGAATCCGCATATCATTGAAGGCGAGCTGGCAGGTGTCGGACGAATGCTGACCGAGCTTGTCCTCGACCCGCACCACCTCGTAGCCGG
Organism: Rhodopseudomonas sp. G2_2311; assembly: GCF_047501505.1. NCBI lineage: Bacteria > Pseudomonadati > Pseudomonadota > Alphaproteobacteria > Hyphomicrobiales > Nitrobacteraceae > Rhodopseudomonas > Rhodopseudomonas sp. G2_2311. Next base: position 305,766 of record NZ_JAZDRK010000003.1, on the reverse strand, counting down.
GCGTATCGGTCGGCACGATGAAGGCGGTGATGCCCTTCTTGCCGGCCGACGGATCGGTGACGGCGAACAGGATGATCAGCTGGCCGTTCTGCCCCGAGGTGATGAACTGCTTGGCGCCATTGATGACGTAGGCATCGCCGTCGCGGCGCGCGGTGGTGCGCAGGTTCGAGGCGTCCGAGCCGGCCTGCGGCTCGGTCAGCGCAAAGCCGCCGATCCACTCGCCGCTGGCGAGCTTGGGCAGGAAGCGCTGCTTCTGCTCGTCGGTGCCGAATTTCAGGATCGGCATGCACGCCACCGAGGAATGCACGCTGACGATGGTCGAGCACGCGCCGTCGCCGGCGGCGATCTCTTCCAGCGCCAGGGTGTAGGCCACCATGCCGGTGTCGGAGCCGCCAAAGGCTTCCGGCACCAGCATGCCGAGAAAGCCGAGCTGGCCCATCTCGGTCAGTTCGGCGCGCGGAAACGCATGCGCGGCGTCGCGCGCCGCCGCGGTTGGGGCGAGCCGCTCGCGCGCGAAGTCGCGGGCGGTGTCGCGGATCTGGGTCTGCAGTTCGTTGAGGATCATGATGCGCTCACGACAGCCGCTCGACCGCGACGGCGGTGGCTTCGCCGCCGCCGATGCACAGCGAGGCGATGCCGCGCTTGAGGTCGTACTTCTCCAGCGCCGCCAGCAGCGTCACCAGCACGCGCGCACCCGAGGCGCCGATCGGATGGCCGAGCGCGCAGGCGCCGCCATGGACGTTGACCTTGTCGTGCGGCAGGCCGAGATCGTGCATCGCCGCCAGCGCCACCACCGCGAACGCCTCATTGACTTCGAACAGATCGACGTCGGCGAGATTCCAGCCGGTGCGTTCGCTGAGCTTGCGGATCGCGCCGATCGGCGCGGTGGCGAACAGCGCCGGCTCGTGCGCGTGAGTGGAATGGCCGACGATCGCCGCGAGCGGCTTCAGGCCACGCTTGTCGGCTTCGGAACGGCGCATCAGCACCAGCGCGGCGGCGCCGTCGGAAATCGACGAGGAGTTCGCCGCCGTCACGGTGCCGCCTTCGCGGAACGCCGGCTTCAGCGTCGGGATCTTGTCGAGCTTGGCCTTCAGCGGTTGCTCGTCGGTGGTGACAGTGATGTCCGACTTGCCGGCTTTCAGCGTCACCGGCGTGATCTCGCGCGCGAACGAGCCGTCCTTGATGGCGGCCTGGGCGCGGGTCAGCGAGGTGATGGCGAAGTTGTCCTGGGTCTCGCGGGTGAACTGATAGCTTTGCGCGCAGTCCTCGGCGAAGGTGCCCATCAGCCGGCCCTTGTCGTAGGCGTCTTCGAGGCCGTCGAGGAACATGTGATCGAGCACCCGGCCGTGGCCCATGCGGTAGCCGCCGCGGGCGCGGTCGAGCAGATACGGCGCGTTGGTCATGCTCTCCATGCCGCCGGCCACCGCGACGGTGGCGCTGCCGGCGATCAACAGATCATGCGCGAGCATCGCCGCCTTCATGCCGGAGCCGCACATTTTGTTCACGGTGGTGCAGCCCGCCGACAGCGGCAGGCCGGCGCCGAGCGAAGCCTGCCGGGCGGGTGCCTGGCCCTGACCGGCCGGCAGCACACAACCGAACACGACTTCATCGATCGCGTCCGGCTTCAGGCCGGCGCGCTCGACCGCGGCCGAGATCGCGGCGGAGCCGAGCTGGGATGCGGTGGCGTCTTTCATTTCGCCCTGAAAGCCGCCCATCGGGGTGCGGGCGGAGCCGACGATAACGATAGGATCGTGGGTCATGGGAGTTCTCCCTGGATTTTGGTTGTTTGATCGAATGAGTAGTAACCGCCGCGCCTCAGCGCGGCGCCATCCGCAGTGCACCGTCGAGGCGGATCACCTCGCCGTTCAGCATCGTATTCTCGCAGATCGCCTTCACCAGCGCGGCGTATTCGGCCGGACGGCCGAGCCGCGGCGGGAACGGCACGCTCTTGCCGAGCGCATCCTGCACCGGCTGCGGCATCCCGGCCATCATCGGGGTTTCGAAGATGCCGGGTGCGATCGTCACCACGCGAATGCCGTGCTGCGCCAGCTCGCGCGCAATCGGCAGTGTCATCGCGGCGACACCGCCCTTGGAGGCCGAGTAAGCCGCCTGCCCGATCTGGCCGTCGAACGCCGCGACCGAGGCGGTGTTGATGATCACCCCGCGCTCGCCTTCGGCGTCCGGCTGTTCCTTGCTCATCGCCTCGGCGGCGAGCCGGATCATGTTGAAGCTGCCGACGAGGTTGATGGTAATCGCCCGGGCGAAGCTGTCGAGCTTGTGCGGGCCGTTGCGGCCGAGCACCTTCTCGCCCGGCGCCACGCCGGCGCAGTTCACCAGTCCGTTGACGTGGCCGAACACGTCCTGGGCCAGCTTCACCGCGGCCTCGGCATCCTCGGCCTTGGTGACGTCGGTGGCGAGAAAGCGGAAGCTCGCACCGAGCTCCTGCTCGAGCTTGGCGCCGGCCTCGGCGTTCAGATCGAGGCCGACCACCTTGGCACCGCCGGCAACCAGCGTGCGGGCGGTGGCGGCGCCGAGACCGGAGGCGGCGCCGGTGACCAGGAAAACGCGATCAGTAATGATCATGACGATTTAATCCGTCTCTCAAGCTGCAGAAGAAGTGCCCTGGGCCGCGCCCGCCGGTTCGGTGTCGCGCTTGCGCAGGATGAAGCGCTGCAGCTTGCCGCTCGGCGTTTTCGGCAGTTGCTCCAGGAATTCGATCTCGCGCGGATAGGCATGCGCCGAAAGCCGCTTCTTGACGTATTGGCGCAGTTCCTCGGCCAGCGCCTCGCTCGGCGTCACGTCCTTGGCGAGCACCACGTAAGCTTTGACGATCTCGGTGCGCTCGGGATCGGGCTTGCCGATCACCGCCGCCTCGATCACCGCGGCATGCTCGATCAGCGCGCTCTCGACGTCGAACGGGCCGATCCGATAGCCCGACGAGGTGATGACGTCGTCGGCGCGGCCGACGAAGCTGATCGACCCATCCGGCTCCAGCTCGACGGTGTCGCCGGTGCGGTAGTAACCGCCTTCGATCGCCGGCGTCTCCTGCTGCCAATAGCCGGAGAACCACATCAGCGGCGAGCGCTTCAGATCGACGCTCAGCACGCCCGGCACGTTCGGCGGCAGTTCGTTGCTCTGCTCGTCGAGCACGGCGACGCGGAAGCCCGGCATCGCCAGACCCGCGGAGCCCGGATGCACGGCGTGGCGCAGGCGGTGGTGATTGTTCACCACCATGCCGAGCTCGGTCTGGCCGTAGTGATCGTGGATCGGCGCGGCGAGATGCTCCGCGAACCAGCGGATCACTTCCGGATTGAGCGGCTCGCCGGCGCTGCTGACGACGCGGAGCTGGCCCTTCACCGGCGCTGCGGCTTCCGGTCCCGCCGCGATCAGCAGCCGATACGCAGTCGGCGCGCCGGCCAGATTGGTGATGCCGCGGCGCTTGATCAGGCCGTAGGTGCTCTCGGCGGTGAACGGACCGTCGTAGAAGGTGGTGGCGTGGCCGTGCAGCAGCGGGCCGGTCACCGCGTAGTACAGGCCGTAGGCCCAGCCGGGATCGGCGATGTTCCAGAAGATGTCGCCCGCGCGCAGGTCGACCGCGTCGCGGATGTACGAATAGAACGCCGGCAGCGCGTTGATCGGCACCGGCACGCCCTTCGGCAGGCCGGTGGTGCCGGAGGTCGACATCATCAGGAACAGATCGGTGCCCTTGCGCAGCACCGGCGCGAACTCGGTCGATTGCGCCGCGATCTCGGCATGGAAATCGAGGTCGCCGAGCGGCGCGGTCTCGCCGGGCCGCAGTACGATCGCCACGGTCGGGCAATCGGCGACGTCGGCGAGCTTGGCGCGGTTGGCCAGATCAGTGACCACCAGCTTGGCGGCGCTCATCTTGACGCGGTGCTCGATCGCCTTGGGACCAAACGCGGTGAACAGCGGCTGATACACCGCACCGGCGCGCCAGGTGCCGAGGATCAGCGCCAGCAGCTCGGGCGTGCGCGGCAGCATGCCGGCCACCACGTCGCCGGGCTTCACGCCCTGCGCGACCAGCAGATTGGCCACCCGCGCCGCATAGTCCTTCATCGCAGCAAAGCTGAAGGACGCGGTGCGGCCGTCCTGGCTTTCCCAATCCAGCGCCGTGCCGCCGCCGGCGACGTGACGGTCGCAGCATTCGATGCAGACGTTGATGCCGGTCGCGAAATTGCCGTCGAACAGGGCTTCGAGGTCCTCGCGGCGAAACCGCGCCAGGACGTCGGCATAATCTTCAGTGGCTGCGACCGCAGGATGGGCGTTGCTCATGGTGTTTCTTCCCCTGCCCTCGTTGTTGGCACGAGGGGCTGACGCGAATGGATTCACGGCCGCGGATTAAGCGGCGGAGCCCTGTGGCTTTCTAGGACCAAACTGACCTAGATTTGTGATCGGTTTTGCCACTTTTCAGGAAGGAGCGGACGAATGGAGCGGCGGACGATCGCGCCCCTGTTCGTGGAAGAGGTCGCCGACTGCCTGCGCCGGGCCGGCGTTGCGCCCGGGCCGGTGTTCGCGGCCGCCGGGCTGCCCGAGGTGGTGCGGGAGCGCGTCTCAGCGGCGCAGTTCGGCGCGCTGTGGCTGGCGGTGGCGGCGGCGATGGACGACGAGTTCTTCGGCCTCGGCGGGCGGCCGATGCGGCCGGGCTCGTTCACACTGCTGTGCCACGCGGTGCTGAACGCCGGCACGCTGCGGCAGGCGCTGAACCGCGCGCTGCGGTTTCTGAAGGTGGCGCTGGACGATCCTTACGGCGAGCTGCGGGTCGAAGGCGACCTCGCCCGCATCGTGCTGCACGATAAAGCCGCGCCGCGTTCGGCCTTCGCGTATCGCACCTTCTGGATCGTGGTGCATGGCATCGCCTGCTGGCTGGTCGGCCGTCGGCTGCCGCTGCGCCGGGTCGATTTCGCCTGCGGCCCGCCGGCCGTGGCCGCCGACTATCGCTCGTTCTTCGGCGCGCCGGTGCGGTTCGGTCAGCCGCAAAGCGCGCTGGCGTTCGACGCCAGCTATCTCGATCTGCCCACCACGCGCACCGAGCGGGCGCTGAAAGAGTTTCTACGGCTGGCGCCGGCCAACATCCTGGTGCGCTATCGCCACGACGCCACCCTCACCGCCGCGATCCGCACCACGCTGCGCGCCAAGCCGCCGACCGCGTGGCCCAACTTCGAGACGCTGGCGAAGCAGATGAAGATCCCGGCCTCGACGCTGCGCCGGCGGCTACGCGCCGAGGGCCAGACCTATCAGACCATCAAGGACGAGATCCGCCGCGCGCTCGCGATCCGCTGGCTCGCCGAGAACGAAAAACCGGTCGGCGATATCGCGGCCGATCTCGGTTTCGCCGAGCCCAGCGCGTTCCACCGCGCATTCCGGAAATGGATGGCGCGTAGCCCCGGCGCCTTCCGCCGCGAAACCCGCGCCGGGTGAGAGATCGTCTAACTGGCGGCCGAGTCACCGCCGAGCGCGGGCGATGAATTCGACGAGGCCGGAAACGCCGAGCTTGGCGTAGATGCGCTTGATCTGCGACCGGATGGTGCCGATCGACACGCCGCGAAGCTGCGCGATTTCGGCCGGACGGCGGCCGCTGAGGAGTTCGGTTGCGACGTCGCGCTCCGCCGCGGTGAGTAGCACGGCGATGTCGGGCAGCAACTCCGCCGAATGCTGCACCGTCAACGGGCGGATCACCGCCATCGCGGCCGCACCGGTCAGCGCCTGCCGGTCCTCGGCAGCGATCGATGTCAGCCGCAGATGGATGGCGGCATCGTTTGGGCCGGAGATCGAAATCGCGCAACTGCCGTGGCACGGCGCACTGACATTGCGGCGCGTGACGCAGTCGATGCACGGCTGCAGATCAAAGTCGATGTCGACGGCACTGCCGAGCCGCGGACATTCGGTAACCGCGCTCGAGGTCTTGCTGCGGCGCAGCCGCTCCATCTGCACGGTGAGCGGCGATCCGTTCGACAGCAGCGTCTCGGCGCAGGGTGAGATGCTGATGCAGCGGCCATCGCCGCCGAGCACCACGGTGTGGACCGACACCGCATCGAGCGTCTCGACCATGACGCGAACAGCGTCGTCGATCCGAGAAGCATCACTCACGATCGTCACCACGTCCCCACTGCGCCGGGCCGCGCCACCGACGCCTGCCCGCACTCCGCGGTTGAACAACATCTGACGCGATTGAAAATCAACTCGGACGATTTGCCACACCCAGGACTCGGCGTCGCATCATGCGAACTCGCCGACATCCGCCGCTTCGAATCGTCGATGTGTGTGAGAAGAAGAATTGTACGACAACAGACGAAGAGCGCTGCTCGCCTGCGCCTGTTGCGTCGCGCGCTCAGGCGCGCCGGCGCATGCCGAGCGCTTCACTGTTGCGCATCGCCAGCAGCGCCGCCTGGGTCCGGTTGGCGACGTTGAGCTTCTGGATGATGCCGGCCACCTGCGACTTGATGGTGAACTCGCTCATGTCGCGTTCTTTGGCGATCTGGCGATTACTCTTGCCGCTGGCGAGATAAGGCAGCAGCTCCAGTTGCGACGGCGTCAGTTCGCTGAACACGTCGTGCTCTTCGACCGGCGGCTTGGCGATCGTCAGTGTCGGCGTGCGGTCATGCGAGGCCGCGAGCGCCTCGACGATCGCACCGCGCACCGCCCCGATCATCGCAGCTTCCGCTTGCGCTGCGGCGGCGGCGCCCTGCCCGATCATCAGCGCCGACAGCTCCTGCCGGCCGCCGAGCAGCACCGACACGTCGATGTGCAGCACCACGATCGCGTCGGGATCATCTTCGCTCGGCGTCGCGACGATCAGAAAATGCTTCCGCTCGCCGGCTTCCTCGCGCCAGCTGACGGTCGAGAAGAAGTCGATGCTCTTCTCGGCGAGGCTCTTGAAGCCGCGCAGCAGCTCCAGCGAATGCCGATCCGGCCGGATGCAGGCGTCGAAATAGCTCTTGCCGAGCTTGCTCTTCGCCTTCGACGTGGCAGGCGCGCCGGTCTCTTCGCTGGACTCGAGAATCTTGCCGTCGCGATCGATCACGAGGGCGCTGATGCCGACCCCTTTGATGATCTTCGATAGCTGCGATCCCAACATGATGTGCGAATGTCTGACCGGATGTTGAAACGTCTCAGCGCACAACCGAATCGCGCGAGACCTCGTAAATTTACGGGAAGCTAGAGCGAGCCCGAGAGAGTCGTCATCCCCACTTTTGGTGATGCAGGGCTACCCTGCATGGCTGCGCGACTGCCCCGCGCGATAGCGACGACGATCGCGGACGAATTCGACCGAGGGCTGAACCTCGCGCGTGCCCTGCTTGATCGGAGCCGGTTCAGACTCGTCTGCCGACCAACCAGGATCGGTCTCGTCGAGCAGATCGCGATACACCTTCAGCGCGGCATAGAGCCGATCTTCAGCGATCGCCTTGCCAGCCCTGTCGACGGCCTGCGCAGCCGCCGGCATCTCCGCCAGCAGGCGCTCGGTCGCTTCTGAATAGGATTCGATGGTTGCGCCATCGCGGCGCAGATAAAGCTTCTGAAGCCGCAGATACACCTGCCTCAGAGCGGTGTCGGCGCGGTCTTCCTGAATCGTATTGGCCTGGCGCAGCACCGGCGCGGTGCCTTCGATCGAGAACGTCGACGATTCGGTCCATCCGTTGATCAGCGTCAGACCGCCGATCTCGATCCGCTCGAACGGCTTCAGCGTGATCTTCAATCCGGATGCCCCCTTCCGCCGCGGCGACTTGGCGGCGAGGATTTCGGTCATCTCGGTCAACGGCATCTGGTCTCTCCTCGATTTAGAAGAAGAACAGGCCGGCGACGTTTCCGCCGCCGGCCCGTTCGTTGTCGTTAGCGCAGCAACTGCAGGACGCCCTGCTGCGACTGGTTGGCCAGCGACAGCGCCGACACCGCGATCGACTGGCGGGTCGACAGCGCCTGGCTGTTCGCCGCTTCCTCGTTGGTGTCAGCCAACGTCAGGTTCGACGAGCCGGTCTGCAGCACGTTGATCAGGTTCTTCGAGAAGTCCTGACGGGTCTGCACGATCGACAGGTTGGAACCCAAGGCGGAGGCCTGCGAACGCAGCGTGGTCGACGCGGTGCTCAGAGCCGAGATCACCTTGTTGGTGCTGGCGTTGTCGATGAAGTCCTTGCCCGATTTCAGGCTCGACAGGCCGAGGCCCGCCGGGTCGAAGGTGACGCCCTGGATCGAGATCGTCGACTTGCCGGTTTCGTTGAACACCAGCTTCAGCGTGTCGCCGTTCAGCAGGTTGACGCCATTGAACGAGGCATCCTGAGCAGTGGTTTTGATCTGCTCGATGATGTTGTTGTACTGCGACACCAGGTTGGCGCGGGTGGTCTGCGCGTTCACGTCCGCCACCGGAGCCGTAGGGGTCGAGAACAACGACGCCGCGGTGCCGCCGATCTTGCCGCCCGCCTCGGTCGAACCGATGGTCGAGGAGGCGTAGTCGTTGGAGGCCGAGATCGTCAGTTTGCCGGTAGTGTCAATCGAAGCGGTCATGTTGTTGGCCGACAGCTTCGAGTTCAGGTCAGCGAGCGACTTCACGGTGCCGTTGGTGCCGTCACCGATGGTCACCGTCACCGCGGTGCCGCCGTTGAACGATTCGAACGACAGGGTCTTGCCGGTGATGCCGCCGGCAGTCGCGGTACGCGCCACCGAGAAGCTGGTCGCTGTACCCTGGTTACCGGCGAGGCCAAGCGCCGACAGCGCATTGCCCGTGCCAGTGATGTTCAAGTCGGCCGACAGACCGGAGCTGATCTGCAGCTGACCGCCGCTCAGCACCTTGGAGGCTTCACTTCCCGTGGTCACCGCAAGAGTCGCGGAGCCGTTGCTGACCGGAGCGGTCTGGGCGCCGCTGGCGATATCGATGGCGGTGAGCACGTCATCGATCTTGCCGCCCTGCAGGAAGACGGTCGAGTTGCCGTTGCCGTCGGTGATCACGTTCTTGGAGCCGACCTTACCGAAGCCGTAATCGGCAGCCGCGGGGATCGCGGCATCCTTGAAGGTGATGGTCTTGCCGTTGACGGTCAGGGTCGAACCGGCCTGGATCATGTTGGCGCGGCTCACGCCCGCACCAGCAGTGGTGTCGGCGGTACGATCAGCCTTGAAGGTGCCCGTGCCGGTCGCGCCCGAGTTCAAGCCGAACGCCGACAGCAGGGTGTTGTTGCCGGAGATCGACAGATCCGAACCCGTCGAGGTCGAGAGCACGATCTGGTCAGTACCGTTGACCGCCGCGTTAGTACCCGAGCTGTTCGACAGCGTCGCGTTACCACCGGAGATCGCCGCCTTCTGCACGCCGCTGGCGAGGTCGATCGCCTTCAGCACGTCACCCACCGTACCGCTGTTCAGGTAAACAGTGGAGTTACCCTTGCCGTCGGTGACGAGCTGACCGCTGACACCCGAGCCGGTCGGCAGGGTGGCTGCGCCCGGGGCGTCGCCGTTCGAGAAGGTGATGGTGTGGCCGTTCACCGTCAGGCTGTCACCCGCGACCGGCTTGTTCGAGCCGAGCGTGCTGAGCGCCGTACCGGCGGTGATACCAGTGACCGCCGCACCGGTGTTGCTGCCGGCAACACCGCCGAGCAACGTGGTCGAACTGACGACGCCAGGGGTCGCCTGACCGTCCTGCAGGCCGATGCTCTGGGCAAGGCCGTTGGTGTAGGTCGAGGTACCGCGCAGGTCGTCCGCGGTGGCGCCGGCGATGGTGGTGGAGATGCTGGACTTGCTGCTGTAGCCGGCAACCGACTGCAGCGCCTGGTTGGCGATCGACTTGGCGCTGTCGACCAGCTTGGTCAGCGAGGTGATGCCGGTGTTGGCAGCCTGGATAATCTGAATGCCGTTGCCGATGCCATCGAGGAGGTTGTTGATGTCGCTGGCGCGGCTGTCGAGCGAAGCAGCGGTGAAGAAGTTGGTCGGATTATCGAGCGCCGTGTTCACCTTCTTGCCGGACGAGAGACGGCTTTGGGTGGTGGCGAGCAAGTCAGCCGTGGCCTGGAGCGAAGAAAGATTTTGGCGGACGGCGTTGGAAAGAACGATACCGGACATGGACGTTTGCCTTTCTGGGCAATGGCGTGTCGTTGCGCCGAACTTTTCTGTCGGCCCTGCATCTTCAAATTCGCGCCGGAAAGGATCGTTGAACCGCCAAACGTCCAGATGGACGTCGCCTTCACCCATTCGGACGTATGGGCGGTAAGCTGAGATTTACGGGTGACGCACGGCTCGGACTGAGATGTCGGAAGCGCAAATGCGCAATCGGAAGCGAGCTTCGCGAAGAGCGGAAACGCTCATGACTGCGAAGCAATGCACCGCTTGTTCGGCGACGGATGAAAGATCGACGAGTTACGCGCCTGTGCGATGATCGCGGCGACGCGACAGTCTACCGAGATCGTCAGCTCGGGCTTTGCGTACCCAATCAGTACGCCGCGCGGGCCGTTCGGGTCGGCGGGCGCCGCGCTGGCGATGCAAGGAACAACTCTCGACGGCAGGCCTCGGCGAAGGGCTGCAGCAGATCGTATTTGTCGACGTCCAGCGTCTTGCGATCGTGCAGATCCAGCGGCGGCCGGAAGTAGATCTCGACGATCGCTTCGATCACCCGCTCCGCCTCCTGGATCGTGTCAGCCGCAGCGAACAGCCGCAGCTTGCCGATCACCGCGTAGATGCCGATCATCTTGGTTGGATCGTCGAGCGAGTGCACCAGCGCATCGACATAAAGCTTGGACGCCTGGTCGATGAACTCGCCGAAGATCCGTTCGCGGCGGGTGTTCTCCTGCGCGATCCGCGCGGTCTGCTCCTGATGGCTCTGCGTCAGCCACGCCGTGGCCAATGAGGCCAACCCGCCGATCGCCGAGCCGGCGAGCGCGGCCAGGGCTGAGATCGAGGCGCCAGTCATGACGGCTGCTTGGCTCCCGACGCGTGCGGTTGATCAGAGCTGCCCGGGCGGATCGGCCCCGGCCGGCGCAACCGCGCTCCGGGCGGTTCGAGCACCACTTCTTTGAAGTCGTCCCCGGCCAGCACCACGATGACGAATTTGAGCCGACCCCGCTCGATCTGCAGCTCGCCGAGCACGGCCCGGCCGCGCGCCGAACGCTCGGCGACCGCAACCGCGTCGGACATTCCAGGTCCGACCGCGTCCAGCGTCGCCATCTCGGCCCGCTCATCTCCATCGGCGTCCTTCCGCGGCGGCGACGGATGGTCGCTGACGATCATGCCGGAGTCGGCGGAGACCACGCTTTCCCACACTTGGCCGTCGCGCGCGGCCCTAACCCGATAGATCAGCCCCTCGGCCGCAAGGTCGGTCTCGATCCGCAGGCTCTTGGTGCCAGGATGGCGCTGCTCCGCAATGCCGAGCGCTTGGCGCAGCGTCACCGGCGCGGCGCGCACCAGATCGAGCTTATGCCCGTCCTGCACCTCCTCGGAGGTTGCCACGCCGGCTTCAGGGCCGGCCATCGGTGCGCTGGACGCTGCGGCCCAACCGGCCGCCGGCGGCTGCGCCAAGCACAGGATGAGACCAAACGCGGAGATCAACGCGGGACGCATGGAATTCGACTCCGGCCCTCAGGCCGTACAGGGAATGACGCCCGCCGGGACGAAAGAATGAAACGCGACCGATCACATGGGGCGGCAGGTGATCGGTCGCGCGCGGCCACTCGACGGCGGCGGGAGTACGGCCATCTTGCAAGCCACGAGGCGCTGGGGCGCCACAACGATACGGTACCAGTTCGTTTCGTTTTGTCAAACACCGGACCGAGGAACGATGTGGACCACGTCACGAGATCAGCGATGATCAGAGCGGCGCGATCTCCAAGAGCGGCGGAGATTCGGCAGGCGATCTCAAGCGATTAGGTAGTTTGGAGGGACGGCGCTGGCCGATCACCGATCGCGCTCACACGTCCGCGTGATCAGCGTCGCACCACGGCGAGCGCTGCAGCAGGCGCTTCATTCGATGGTAATTCAGTATAGTTCGCGAGAGCGCTGCATCACCGCTCTTGAAGGACGTCGCGAACTTCGCAGCCTTACGGATCGACCGGCTTGATGCCGTTGACGAACAGTTTGACCGCGAGACGGAGCTGACGCTCGCGGTACTTCTCGTCGATCGGGATGCCGAACATCGTCAGCCGCGTCAGCGGACCCACGACGATGTTGAGGAACGTCTCGGCCGCCACCATGCTGTCGGGGACGCGAACGAGGCCCTGTTCGATCAGGTGGTCGAACAGGCGCGCCAGAGTCGCGACCGCCCGCCCCCACCCTTCCTCATGCGCAAGCCGCGTCAAATCAGGGAAATTCGCCGCCTGGAACGACAGCGTGCGCATGATCGCGATAACTTCCGGCCTGATGCCGATCTCCTGTACCTGGCGTCCGATGTTGAGGAACCAGTTCTCCAGCGATCCATTCGACGGATTGTTGCGACGCTCTTCGACACCATGCGACAGCGGCGCCATCCAGCGCTCGATCTCCCGCCGCAGCGCCGCTTCGAACAGGCCACGCTTGTCGGTGTAGCGCGAATAGACGGTGAGCTTGGACACCCGCGCTTCCTCAGCGACGGCATCGATCGTGGTGGCATCGAACCCGCGTTCCATGAACAAGCGGGTAGCCACATCGAGCAGCCTGAGGTCGCGTTGGAGAGCGGCGGTGCGTGTCGGGCGCCCTCCGCGGGATTTGGTGGTGCGTTCCTTTGCAGCGGTGTTTTTCGCTGCGGACTTCAACATTGCTTGCGGTGCCTCCGGTGGCCTTGAATTGGGAACACTATGACCTGCCCCTGCCCTATATCTACACGACCATCGCCGCTTTGTCAGGAAACACCCTATCGACTTCCACAAAACAAAACGTTATCGTTCTATTAGGCAGTTTGATGGAGTTCCGGCGCGGTCGCGGCCTCCCCGCCCGCGGTTGGACGTCTTCGTGAAGGTCGAAGGTCTGCAGCATGTCTATGAGTGCGAGCGAAAGCGACGAGGTCATTTGGATCCGGCAAAAGCGCGACGAGATCGATCTGCTCGCCTCCTCGCTCGGGCGCTGGGCCGCCCACCTCGACCGTGACGGCCGCACCGATGCGCATCGGGCGGTCGCGGAGCTGCTGTCGATCCGCACCGTGTTCGCCGAGCGTTTGGACGCGCTCTCGACCCATCCGACGATCCCGCCGCAGATCGCCGAGATCACCCTCGCCCGTCTATCGGACGAATGGGCCAAGGCAGACGACGAGATCCGCTCGTTCCTGTTCGCCCGCTGCGGCACATGCCCCAGCTCGGCCGAGCGTGACGACGAGCGGGCTCAACAGCGCGATGCCATCCAGGCGTCGCTGGAGCGGCTGCGTCAGGAATCGCGCGCTGCGATCGATCAGGCCAAGCGCGACCTCGACATCACCGTCAGCCGGATCGCCTCGGAGCAGGTCCGGCTCGGCACCTTCTCGACCACGAGCGACAAGGCGCTGAAAACCATCAAGGCGAGCTTCGAGCGGACCCGGACGCTGCACGACCAAACTTGGGACCGAGTCGCAGAACTGCTCAGCGAGCTATGAGCCCGGTCACCTCCTGATCAGCACTGCCACCGGCAAAATACTTTCGTCTTTCGTCTAATTCAGGGTTATCAGCGACGAAATCGCACACCAGAACTGCGTCCCTAGACCAAATCTACAAGTCTGATGCGATTCAATCCGCGCCGGATTTGCTTTAGGGTATCCCGGTCGTGATTGCGTGAGTGCCGATGACTCGAAACTCGTTATCAAGAACATTTCTCGCGCCGTGGCTGCTCGGCGCGACCTTGCTGTTGTTCATCGTCATCGCCGGCGCGCTGGTGCTCAACCTGGTGCGGCTCCGGGACAGCTTCGCCTGGGTGCAACAAACCAACAAAGCGCTGCTGGCGATCTCCGCCATCCAGCAGGCCGTGCTCGAAGCTGAGACCAGCGAGCGCGGCTTCCTGCTCACCGGCATCGAGACCTATCGCGACAGTTACATCCGCGCCCGCGACGCCCTCGCCACCCGGCTCGATGGGCTGCGCGCGGTGCTCGCTGATAATCCCGAGCAGATCGCCCATATCGACGAACTCAGGCTGCTGACTGATATGCGCATGGCCCAGCTCGGCCGCGTGGTCGAACTCGGCCCCGACCGGATGCGGGAGGCGCTGGACATTCTGGAACAGGCGCGGGTCGACCGGCTGACCGAGCGGATCGAGACCAGCCTGTCGGTGCTGACGCGCGCCGAGCAACTGCTGCTGATCCAGCGGCTGTCGAAACACGACCGTGAAAGCCTCGCCGCGGCACTCATCACTGCCTGTCTGCTGATCCTCGCGGTGGGGAGCGCGGCGATCGCCGCCTTCCTGCTCGAACATCAGCGTGCAGTGACGCGGCAGCAAGAGGCCGACCAGCGGCTGCAGGCGCTGCAGGCCGAGCTGCTGCGGGTCGCGCGGCTCAGCACCATGGGTGAGATGTCGAGCGCACTGGCGCACGAACTCAATCAGCCGCTCGCCGCCGTCACCAACTACGTCCAAGGCTCGCGGCGACTGATCGAAGCCAGCAGCCATCCGGACAAGAGCAAGATCAGCACCGCGCTCGACAAGGCCGCGCAGCAGACGCTGCGCGCAGGGGCGGTGATCCAGCGTCTGCGCGAATTCGTCGGCCGCGGCGAGACCGACAAGACCATCGAAAGCCTGCGCGCGATCGCCGAGGACGCCCTTGCGCTGGCCTCGGTGCTGACCAGAGACCGGCCGGTCGATGTCGCGCTGTCGCTCGATCCTGCGTTCGACCGCGTGCTGGTCGACAAGGTCCAGGTGCAGCAGGTGTTTCTCAACCTGATCCGCAACGCGTTCGAAGCGATGCGCGAACAGCGTGAGCGCAAGCTGACGATCGGCAGCCGCCTGGTCGAAGACGACATGGTCGAGGTCGTGGTCGCCGACAGCGGTCCCGGCCTCGACTCGCTGATCGCCGAGCGGATCTTCCAGCCGTTCGCCACCACCAAGCCGGACGGCATGGGCGTCGGCCTATCGATCTCGCAGACCATCATCCAGGCGCATGGCGGCTCGATCAAGGCCGAGCCAGCGCCGGGCGGCGGCACGCTGTTCCGCTTCACCCTGCCCTGCGCCGACCCGATCCGCCAGCAGATCTCGTTCAGCCCTGCGGCGGAGTAGTTGCCGTTTCGTTGCTAACCGCCGGCGCGGTCCAGCACCGGCCGAGCCACGTCGGCCAACGCCGCAACGCGCCGGGCGAAGTGATCGTACAAGCCGGTCACTGCCGGAGGCGCCAAGGCGCGGCACGCGGCCAACATCGTCTGCGCACGTGCTCCGTCACCAGCGGCGAGCGCATCGAGCAGATCGCGATGCAACCGCTGCAATTCGGTGAAGGCGTCCGATGCAGCGAACGCCTCGTCGCCGGCAAGCGCAAACAGCCGTGCCGTTTGCGATTTGCCTTTCAGCCTGATCTCGCCGGCTTCGAGCAGCGCCAGCTTCGGCGCGGCGCGTGCGACCTCTTCGGACACCAACAGATCGGTACCGAATTCCTTCGAGGCGCTCTCAATCCGCGCCGCGACGTTCACCACATCGCCCATCGCCGAATAGTTGAAACGCCGCGACGAGCCCATGTTGCCGACGCAGGCCGTGCCGGTGTTGAGGCCGATGCCGATCCGCACCACAGGATCGGCGAAGCCGCGGGCGGCGAACCCGAACGCGTCGCTGTCGTTGAGCTGTTCGACGATGCTGCGCATCTTCAACGCGGCGTGGCAGGCACGTAGCGCGTGATCCGGCACGTCGACCGGCGCATTCCAGAACGCCATGATCGAGTCGCCGATATACTTGTCGATGGTGCCGAGCTCGTCCTGGATCGCATCCGACAGCGGCGACAGCAGCGTGTTGATGAAATCCACCAGCTCGGTCGCGCTCAGCGCCTCGGAAATCGGGGTGAAGCCGCGGACGTCCATGAACATCACGCTCAGCTCGCGCTGCTCGCCGCCGAGCCGCAGGCCGTCCGGCGTGCGTTCGAGCTGGGCGAGCAGATCCGGCGCCAGATACTGGCCGAACGCCTGGCGCACGAACTTCTTCTCGCGGTCCGATGCGGTGTGCAGCACACGCTCGACCGCGATGTAGGTCAAGAGCGTCGCCAGCGACGGATACACCGGATCGATCAGCAGCCGGAAGTGCGAGAACGCGATCCACGAGCCGCCGATCGCGCCGACGAACACCAGCGCGCAGGCGACCAGCGAGAACCGCGCGCCGGCGATCAGCACCAGCGCTGCGACCAGCGAGCCGAGCAGCAGCGTCATCACGATCTCGAAGCCGTTCGCCCAGTCCGGCCGCTCGAGAAACTCCTGCGAGACGATCTGCTCGATCATCTGCGCCTGGATCGCGACGCCCGGCATCACCTGCCCGATCGGCGTGGCGCGGACGTCGCCGAGACCGGATGCGGAGGTGCCGATCAGCACGATGGTGCCTTCGAGCCGGTCGCGCATCTGCTCGGTTTGGGCCGGATCGAGCACGTCCTTGGCCGACACGTAGCGGTCCGCGCGGTCGCGATTGAAATACAGCCAGGCTTCGCCGTCGTGGGTCAGCGGCAGCTTGAACTGGCCGATCCGCATATCCACCAGCGCGGCATCGCCGACGTCGTCGTCGCCGGACGCGCCGGTGCCGCGGATGATGACGCCCTTCTGGCCCTGCGCCACCCGCAGCGCTTCGACCGCGAGGCTCGGATACACCCGAGCGCCGTCGGACATCAGCATCGGCAGCCGCCGCACCACGCCGCCGCGATCGCTTGCCGACAGATTGATCGCGCCGATCCCGGCCGCGACGGCGTCGAGCTGCGGCAGATTGGAGACCGCGCCGCGGAACGGCGGCAGCACGTTGGCCGGCGCCACGCCGACGAATGCCAGGCCGGTCTTTACCGAGGGCCGGGTGTCGTTCGGGCGCTGGCTGGCGGCGAAGCCGAGCACGGTCGGCGTCTGCTGCATCGCTTCGGCAAAACTGGTGTCGTGATCGGGCAGGCTCTTCAGCAACGCCACCGCGCGATCGCGATCCGGCAGATCGGAGGCATTCAGATCGGCAATCAGCCGCTCGGGCGTGGTGCGGTCCGGCTCGGAGAAGATGATGTCGTAGGCGATCACGCCGGCGCCGAGTTCGCCGAGCCGCTTGGTCAGCGCCGCCAGCCGCGTGCGCGGCCATGGCCACTGGCCGAACGCGGCGAGTGAGGCGTCGTCGATATCGACGATCCGCACCGGCAGGTCGTTGCCCGGCGGCCGGGGCGCCAGCCGCTGATACGCGTCGAAGGCGCGCTCCTTGGTTTCGGTGACGATGCGCGGCTCGTAGGTCCGCAGCGCCGTCAGCGCGATCAGTGTCGCCAGCGCGGCGAGCACCGCCCGCATGTACTTGCCGCGAAACAGCCGCCGCAGCCGAACCCAGCCGCGCGCGGCGCGGCCAAGCAGCGGATGCGTCCCCCGGCTCAGCAGCCGCACGGCACGGCCTCCCGCTCCGCAAACGGGCGGATCGAACGGGACAGCGGCCATAGCACGGCCGGGGGAACGGGGAACTGGCGCATTACGCCGACGTTAGCAGATCGCAGGCCGGTTCGGGAGCACGCCCGTCCGGCCAGGAGGAGCGCCCCGATGGGACCGCACAGCTCTCGCATGCGCATCGCCACCCCGCTGGCCGTCTTGCTCGCCATTCCGGTCGGCCTTGGCGCCGTCTATGCGGTCCCGCTGATCCACCCCGCCGATCCGCCGCTGCAGCGGCTGGCCGACGAGGCCGCCCTGCAAGCCGTCACCGCGCTGGCCGCCAGCGCGGCCATCTCTCAGGAGCGCAGCACCGCAGTCTCGACCGCGGCCGCCCGCCGCGTGCTCGGTGACCGCGATGCAACGGTGCAGGCCAGCAGACTGTCCGCGGACGAACTCGAAGTCTCGGTCGAGGTCGTCGATCCTGCCACCCAGCAACGGGTGCGATCGAGCGCACGCTACGTGCCGCCGAGCTCGGGCCGCATCGATCAGCAGTCGGCAGCGATCGGCCGCCGCGCCGGCCCGCCCGGCCATATGTAGGCGATCGTCGGCCGTTACTTCATCTTCGCCGCGAAGATGCCGGCGCCGAGATAGCCCGGGCCGCTGACCGCGAGGCTGCCGCCCATCTCGCCGACCGGGCTCGATACGCCGCGGAAGAACGATCCAGCCAGCGCCATGTTGCGCGAACCGACGTCGCCCGCGAGCGATCCGACGAAGCCTGTCGTTCCCGAGAGCAGCGAGACCTGGCCAGCGTAGTTGGTGCCGTCGAGACCGGTGACGCTCACCTGTCCGGTCCGGGCACCGAAATTGACCGTGTTGTTGAAGACGCCGGCCGCGTAATACCTGCTGCCGTCGTTCTGGATCGCTGCGACGGCGTGGCCGACATAGCTCGCCTGCCCGCTGAGCGGCACCTCGCCGGCGCTGGGCGGCCGGCCGGCGACCCAGAAGCCCTGGGCGACATCATAGTAAGGCCCCTGGTTGCTGCCGCTGCTCCAGAAGCCCCATTTGGTGTAGTCGCAGTCGCAGGGCGTCACGTTGCCCATGCCGTACAGCGAAACGTAGTACTGCGCCATGTCGCGCGACATCGTGACCATCACGCCGTCCTGATTGGTGATCGGCGCATCGTCGATCTTGGACACGATCTGGCCGTTCCTGCGGATCGCGGGAAAGGCGACGAAATTCGAGGAGTCACGATAACCGCTTTGCGGGTCCTCATTCGGGTCGAGGAAGCCGAACTGATAGCTGAACGAACTCGGCAGAGCCGGGCCCTGCTGATCGTGCGACACGGTACCGTCGAAATTCGCCTGAATACGGCGTCTGCTGCCGTCGATGCCGATCTGCGCCGTCCCGGTATAGCGGCCGACCGAGGCGCCGTTCTGATAGTTGCTGCCCGGGTCCAAAAGCCACGTGGTCATCAGACCGCCGATGAAACCGAACAGCGTGCCAGACGCCTGCTGTGTGACGGTCTTTTCCACCGCGGTCTGCTGGGTCGAGGTCTGGATCGTCTGGTTCAGGGTCGACGCGGTCTGATTGATCGGCGGCAGCGGCGAAGGAGGAGGCTGCGGCGTGAGCGAGCCGGCGACCGAGCCGTTGGGAGTGCCGGTCGCGCGGGCCTCGGCGCGTTGCACGTTGCCGCGCGAAGCGGTGCCCTGCCCGGCGCCGCCGCTCTGGCCGGGAGCACTCTGGAACGACTGAATGAGATTCTGCACGAAGTTCGGCGGCGGCGGTCCCGGAGGTGACGGCGGCTCGCCGGCGCCGGGGGTCTGGGTGAATTCGCCGGCGCCGAGCGTCACCGTGCCGCCGGGCGTCGTCACCGTCGAGGAGCCGTAGCCCGCGAACACGAAGCCGGTTCCGATCATCGCGACGCCGCCGCGGATGCCGACGGTCGCCGCGGCGGTTTTGATCTCGGCATCGCCGGTGTGGCTGATTTGGCCGCCGACGAACCGCAGCGCGCCCTTGCCGAGCCGGGCTGCCAGCTTGCCGGTGCCGGAATTCGGATCATAGACGTATTCGTCGATCGTCAGATCGCTGTTCGGCCCGACCGTCATCGAGGTCTTGTCGATGAACAGGATCTGCACCGAGCCCTTGTCGGTGGTCTTGATCCGCTCCTTGTGAGCGATCGACTCGCCGATCGAAATCGTCCGCAAGTTTGCCGTCGCGGCGGGGTTCACGGCCGATGCCTTGCCGACCTCCTGCGCCACCGCGAGGTTCGTCCCGCTCCCGGCCGCGAGCAGCGCGGCGGCTCCGATCATCCATCCCGACAGACGCATCGCGAGCCTCCTCAGAAACGCACCGTCGGCCCGAGCGAGGCCGACAGGTTGTTGGTGCGATAGTTCGGCAGGTTGGAGTCGATCTTGGTGTACATCACCTGGGTCCGCACGCCGACATTGCCGGCGATCTGCGCATCCAGGATGGCGCCATAGCGATACTCGTCCTCGCGCCGCGCCAGCGTCGGGTCGACGATGAAGTTCGGCGCATCGTAGGTCGAGCGGCTGTAGCCGATCGTCGGCGCCACCACGAACTGATGCGGTTGGCCGAACACCGGCACGACGAATTCGACCGGGAACGCCATGTCGATCGAGTAGCGCTTGTAGCTGTTGTAGTCGGCGACCGCCTTGTTGACGTCATAACCGCCGCGGGTGGTCCAGTGCACCGCACCAAACCGGAAGTCGGTGGTGATCGCTGCGGTGGTCAGATCGCCGGTCTGGGTGCCGGCGGTCGGGTAGTAGGTCGAGTCGGTGAACTTGCGGTGCCGGGTCTCGACATAGCCTTCGATCAGGCCGTTGTCGCCGATCGTCGAGCGCGCCGACAAACCGCCGCCGAGCGCGCCGAAATAGCTGTAGTCGCCGAGCCAGACCTTGTCGCCGATCGCGTAGTATTTGAACGAGGCGTTCTGGCCGATCCCGACGCGGTGGCCGATGGTGCCTTCGAGCAGGCCGAGGTTGAACTGGCTCTGCGTGAACTGCCGCGAATTGTAGCCGAGGAAGGTGGTTTCGATCGCGTCGCCGCGCATGTTGAGCTTGTAGGCGTAGGCGGCGGTGATGCTCTGGAATGCGTTCCAGTCCGGCTTGCGGCCGAACCGCGGATCGAGGATCGCATCCTGGCCGAGCGCGCGCACCTGCAGCGAGTTCGGCCCGATATTGGCGTTGGTTTGGTAGCGCATGCCGCCCTGCATGAACACGCTGTATTCGTGCTTGGACAGCCGCCGGTCGATCTCGGACAGATACGCCATCACCTGGCCGCGGATTTCGTCCGGAACGTTGCCGCCTTTGATCGCGTCGAGCAGATAGCCGCGCGCGATCTCGTAAGAGGCGAGCTTGAAGTACAGCACGCCGAGTTCGAGCTTCACCCGCGGCAGATCGGGATTGAAGAACAGCATCCGCTCCAGCGCGCCGATCGCGGCCTCGTAGTCGCCGCGCTCGACCGCCGCATGGGCGAATTTGAAGCTGACGTCGAGGTTGGCCGGCTGCTGATACATCTGGTTGAACAGCGCGTCGTAGCCCTGCTGCACAACCGCGGCGGGTGTCGCCTTCGGCTCCTGCGCGGACGCGGCCGAGCCGGCGATCACCGTCGCCGCCACAGCGCATAACCATGTCGCCTTCAATCGCACGCCGCACCCCGAAATGATCTGTCTGGAAACCGATTGCTCGTTGGCCGAGCTAATTGGTCGGGATTTTGCGGGACGCGTTCGGCCGGCGGTATCCTTTTTTGCGCGAAAGGTCCGCAATTGCACGCCGACGTGGCCTTTTTGCCACGTGGATCGTCCCGAAACAGAACGGAACCGACAGTTCACGCAAGAACTGAGCTTCGCGACTGGAGATACTGCCCCTGGAACCGCCTGCCGCCCATCCGACTGCGGCAACAGAGCAACACAGCCCGAGGGAATCTCCATGGCCGATGCACCCGCCCGCAGCCCGACCTCGCCGTTCGAAATCCGCCATGCGGTAACGATCGCAGCGCCGCCCGAGGCCGTGTTCGACTACGTCACCAATCCGAAATCCTGGCCGCAATGGCTGCCCTCCTCCCACGCGCTCGAATGCGACGACCGCCCGATGGGCTTCGGCGACACCTTCCACGAGCACTGGTCGACCCGCAGCGGACCGGTCGATCTCGACTGGCTGGTGATCGCCTGCGACCGGCCGCTGCTGTGGATCGGCCTGACCCAGACCAGCTTCATGGGGCCGGTGGTGGTGCACTACACGTTCGAGGCGCTGGACGGCGGCACCCGCTTCACCCGCATCCTGCGCAACCCGGCGAGGCCGAAACCGCCGACCGCGGAGATGGTCGAGCGGATGAGCGCGGAGGCGGAGCTGGGATTGGGGAATATCAAGCGAATTGTGGAGCGGCGGTGAGCCGACCGGAGAAGCGGTGGCCAACAGGGTCGACACCGCCAATGGCCGCTATGGGCCAGGAGCGGACACTGGCAGCATGTAATTCGAGGATAAGGACTATGTGTGAAAAGTGACCAAGGAGGACAGCTAGATAAGAACAGCTTCATTTGGCACTGTGAAGGCGTCGTGTTCGTAAAGCTCAATTTGTTGTTCTATCGCAATTTTCGAAATGGATGGTGCCGCCGGCTTCGACTAGGCGCTCGTGTAGCCGAGCGAGCACCAGCCGGCGCAGACATTCGGTCACATCAAAGCTGATGCAAGCTTCTTGCACGGAGGTTTGGTGCCTGCGCTCAATGACAGGTCCTAAGTCTCAGCTGATCCGCCATAGAGAGTCAGGACACCGCAACTGGGGATCGTGTATTTGACTGTAGTAACGTGACAACTTCTAACGCGACGTTTCAGGAACGAGGTGCGCGATCATGCGACGGACAGTATTCTATTCGTGGCAGTCAGACCTAGAATCCAAGTTTAATCGCAATCTAATCGAGGACGCCCTTGAGCGAGCTTTAAAGGCTATCAAGAGGGATGACTCGGCAATTATCGAGCCAATCCTAGACCGCGACACCTGTGGGATGCCTGGATCGCCTGCCATAGCGGATACAATCTTTAATAAGATCGCTACTGCAGATGTCTTTGTAGCCGACGTTTCGATTATCAACTCTGGCGCGGGAGGAAGAAAGGCGCCGAATCCAAACGTTCTCGTGGAGCTCGGTTACGCAATTTCTCAACTCGGCTGGCACCGAATTCTCTTGGTCCAGAACACAGCCTTCGGAGGCCCGGAGAGCTTGCCCTTCGACCTGCGTGGCCGCCGGGCCGTTTGCTATTGTTCATCTAATGCGACGGATAAATCGGAAACTCGCAGGTTGCTTCAGGGACGATTGGAGGCAGAGCTTCGAGGCGCGCTAGGCGACATCATGGCATCGCAGGCCTATGCCGGACCGCAAATACCTTTGTGGTGGGGAAACTGGACTATCGAGAGCGGTTACGGTGCACGAGACGGCAACCTGTTTATCCGCGAGGTTGGCTCCGCTGGTTTCGTATTTGACCTCATGACATCGAATGGGGCGCATACAGGGGCCGTCTCCGGGTTCGCTCGAATCGTGTCGCCGGATATTGCTTATGCTCGCATGCCGGCAAGCGAAGCTGACCAGTTGTGTGAGCTGGCATTTCGACGAACAATTGCGGAACATGGACGGCAGATACTAATTGAAGAGCTTGGAGACTGTCATCTTTTCCGTGGAATGGGAGCTACGTTCTCAGGCCGGTACACGTGGAAGCACTTAGCGCTGTTCGAGGGCGGGATACTGGATGAAATCGATCTGCAGCGTCTTTATAGCATTGCAGGGCAATACTTCGATCCCATGATGAATTGCTTCCAAGGATTGAGCGACGGAGAAAACTATGACGACTTCGTGGCGCATGTTACCTTAGGTGGCATACGCGGTCTGCACACCATAATGGAGGGAATTATTATGCGTGGCGAGCGTGGCCAGCTTTGGGCGGCGTATATTGACGATGACGTCCTTCGCTATTTCACGACCGAACGTGAATATCAATCAAAGCTGCCCTCCACTTTCGAAAGATGGAGGGAGAGATTTGAGGATAAGGCCATTGTTTTCGACGCGGGGATTGATCGAATTCCACCAGCTCCGTAGCGCTGATTTCCGGGGCGGTCCGTTAGGTTTCACGCCGGAAAGGAAATCGGCGATGCTTGACTCGGCGATGTGAACTTGGAAAGCAGCGGCTCCCCACTCACGACTTGCTTGTCGGGGCTTGAGCGCATTGTTGGAAAAGACGAAAAACGCGTCTTTCAGCCGTCTGGCTCGGGGCGGACCGTCCTTGAACACCTCTCATGGGCGGCGTGGCAGTTCCGGCGGAAATTTCCTCAAGTCTTGATCGAACGACCCGATCGAATGGCTCCAGTCCGCTCTGGGTCATTACCTGACATCGACTTAAGTACACTCTCCGGACCCGAAAGTTGCGCTTCGCTGCTCGTATCGGCCTCTGATCGGCTGCGCGGCTTCGCCACTCGCCGATGCACGTGCCGATCGTGCAGCTCGCCCGCGTCGTGTTCTTCGATCGCCAAGGTCCGCCAAATCCGCACGACCGGATTGACGCCCCCGCCGACATAGATTATATTCCTATTCGTCTCGTTCGCGAGGGGCGCTTCTCGAGGGCGCTTGCGAGGCGGAGCGGGATACGGCGTCCTGCGCGTCGTGGCTCGCACCCACGCGCCCGGGAGGTTGAGGGTCACCGTCCGCCGCTACTACGAGCGGCCGCCGCTTCAGAGGCTGGACGGGTCGAGTAGAGGCCGGGGAAAGCCCGCAAGCTCGCTCGGTCCCGGAAGAGCGGTCCTTCAGCCAAAAACCGCCGGGGTGGCGCGCCGCAAGGCGACGCGCGGTTCGCGATCTTCGTCCCTCGCGCGGGCGAAGGCCGGATCGCGACACTCCCAACGCCGCGTCTTGCGGCGCGCCGCCGCCCCTCACTTTGGGGCGGCTCTTCGGGCAAGGCTCGGGCGCGACGCGCCGCGAGGGTGCGGAGGTGTGGCTGTTTGACAGGGTTGATTATATGAAAGTCGTCATGCGCGGGCTTGACCCGCGCATCCATCGCGCGCTTAGCGCGCAACAAAGACAGCGACTAAGCGAAGAGGATGGATTGCCGGGCAAGCCCGGCAATGACGCAGCGTGATGTCGCGTAGTACGTCGCCTCACCCCGTCTTCTTCACGTCCTTGATTTCCGAGAACACGATCCCTTCGGCGCGGTCGCGGGTGTAGCCGAGATAGAATTCGTTCTTGGCGAGGTACACCGGATCGCCGTCGACGTCGTCGGCGATCGACGAGCCGTTGTTGGCGATGAAGGAGTCGAGCTTCTTGCGGTCGTCGGACGAGATCCAGCGTGCGAGCTGGAATTCGGAGACTTCGAAATCGACCGGCAGCTGATACTCGGCGGCGAGCCGCGCTTTCAGCACGTCGAGCTGCAGCGGGCCGACGACGCCGACCAGCGCCGGAGCGCCGTCGCGCGGGCGGAACACCTGCACGACGCCCTCTTCCGACATCTGCTGCAGTGCCTCTTTCAGCTTCTTGGCCTTCATCGCATCGGTCAGCCGGACGCGGCGGACGATTTCCGGCGCAAAGGAAGGCACGCCGACGAAGGTGACGTCCTCGCCCTCGGTCAGCGTATCGCCGATCCGCAAGCTACCGTGGTTGGGAATGCCGACGACGTCGCCGGCGAACGCTTCGTCGGCCACCGAGCGATCCTGGGCGAAGAAGAACTGCGGGCTGGACAGCGGCATCGCCTTGCCGGTGCGCACCAGCTTGGCCTTCATGCCGCGGGTCAGCTTGCCGGAGCACAGCCGCGCGAACGCGATGCGGTCGCGGTGGTTCGGATCCATGTTGGCTTGGATCTTGAACACGAAGGCACTCATCTTCGGCTCGTCGGCTTCGACCTTGCGGGCGCTGCTCTCCTGCGCGCGCGGCGGCGGCGCGTAACGGCCGAGGCCCTGCAGCAAATCGCCGACGCCGAAATTGCGCAGCGCCGAGCCGAAATACACCGGCGTCAGATGGCCTTCGCGAAACGCCTCGAGGTCGAACGGCTTGCAGGCTTCGGTGGCGAGCTCGAGCTCCTCCTTGACCGCGGCGACGTCGAGATTGGGGTGGCGCTTGCCGAGTTCCTCGATGGTGATCTGCTCGGCCGCGCCGGTCTTGGCGCCGCCGCCTTCGAGCAGGCGCACGCCGCCGTCGAGCACGTCGTAGGTGCCGAGGAAGTCGCGGCCGCGCCCGACCGGCCAAGTCATCGGCGTGGTGTCGAGCGCCAGCGTCTTCTCGATCTCGTCCAAGAGATCGAAGATATCGCGGGTCTCGCGGTCCATCTTGTTGATGAAGGTGATGATCGGAATGTCGCGCAGCCGGCAGACCTCGAACAGCTTGCGGGTGCGCGCCTCGATGCCCTTGGCGGCGTCGATCACCATCACGGCGGAGTCGACCGCGGTCAGCGTCCGGTAGGTGTCTTCCGAGAAGTCCTCGTGGCCCGGCGTGTCGAGCAGGTTGAAGACCAGGCCGTCGAACTCGAAGGTCATCACCGAGGTGACCACCGAAATGCCGCGGTCGCGCTCGATCTTCATCCAGTCCGACCGAGTGTTGCGGCGCTCGCCCTTGGCCTTGACCTGGCCGGCGAGATTGATGGCGCCGCCGAACAGCAGCAGCTTTTCGGTCAGCGTGGTCTTGCCGGCGTCAGGATGCGAAATGATCGCAAAGGTGCGCCGCCGCGCCACTTCATGGGCGAGCGAAAACGGGGTCGAGGACGGCGCTTCGGCCGGAACAGCGGTGTCGGACATTCATCAGCCTGTGGCAGGGAAAGCCGGCGCGATCAAGGGCTTCCGGCGGGTCGCAGCGCCGGCAGTTGCGCGGCGGAACGGCGTCCCTCATATAAGGGATCGAGGACGACCTCAAAATCACCTTTTCGGCCGGGACGACCCGGCCTCCTCACCACCGCGCATTGCGCCGGCGCGCCATCCCGTTGGATGGCCTCATGAAAATTGCCCGGACGTTGCGCAAGGAGGCCGCTATGGCTTGGTTCTATCTGTTCGTCGCCGGTCTGATGGAGATCGGCTGGGCGCTCGGCCTGAAATACACCGAAGGCTTTACCCGCTTGGTTCCGACGGCGCTGACCGTGTCGGCGATGGTCGCCAGCGTCGCGCTGCTCGGGCTCGCCCTGAAGACACTGCCGATCGGCACCGCCTATGCGGTATGGAGCGGCATCGGCGCGGTCGGCACCGCGGCGCTCGGCATTGCGCTGTTCGGCGATCCGGCCACGGTCGGCCGCCTCGCCTGCATCGGCCTGATCGTCGCCGGCATTGTGGGTCTAAAGCTGGTGGGCTAAGGCCGACGAGTCCATCCGTCATTCCGAAGAGCAAAGCGACGAAGCAATCCAGGATTCGGTATGCCCGGCCTTGGATTGCTTCGCTACGCTCGCAATGACAGCCCGCTTCAGAACGCCGGCACCAGCCGCGTCGCCCAATACGCCAGCGCCGCGACGATCGCCGAGGCCGGGATCGTGATCACCCAGGCGTAGACGATCGAGCTCGCCACGTTCCAGCGCACCGCCGACATCCGGCGCGCGGCGCCGACGCCGACGATGGCGCCGGTGATGGTGTGGGTGGTCGACACCGGCACGCCGAGGAAGGTCGCCATGAACAGCGTCGCGGCGCCGCCGGTTTCGGCGCAGAAGCCCTGCATCGGCGTCAGCTTGGTGATGCGCAGCCCCATGGTGCGGACGATCCGCCAGCCGCCCATCAGCGTGCCGAGCGCCATCGCCGCCTGGCACGACAGCACCACCCAGAACGGCACCGAAAACTCGCTGCCGAGATAGCCCTGTGAATACAAAAGCACCGCGATGATGCCCATCGTCTTCTGGGCGTCGTTGCCGCCGTGGCCGAGCGAATACAGCGAAGCAGAGGCGAACTGCAGAATGCGGAAGGCGCGGTCCACCGCGAATGGCGTCGACCGCACCGACGCCCACGACACGATCGCGACCAGCACCAGCGCCAGCAAGAAGCCGACCAGCGGCGACAACACGATCGCCAGCAGCGCCTTGGTCAGGCCGCTCCACACCGCCGCCGACAGCCCGGCCTTGGCGAGGCCGGCGCCGAGCAGACCGCCGATCAGCGCATGCGACGAGCTCGAGGGAATGCCGAGCCCCCAGGTCACCAGGTTCCAGACGATCGCCCCGGTCAGCGCCGCGAAGATCACCGAGGCGTCGATCACGCTGGGCTCGATGATGCCGGTGCCAATGGTGTTGGCGACGTGCAGGCCGAACACCATGAAAGCGATGAAATTGAACGAGGCCGCCCAGAACACCGCATATTGCGGCCGCAGCACCCGGGTCGAGACGATGGTGGCGATCGAATTGGCGGCGTCGTGCAGGCCGTTCAGAAAGTCGAACAGCAGTGCGACGGCGATCAACCCGACCAGGATGGGCAGCCCGAGCGAAGCGTCCACGGCCGGCCCCTGCCCTAGACCTGCTCGATGACGATGGAATTGATCTCGTTGGCGACGTCGTCGAAACGGTCAGCGACCTTTTCGAGGTGGTCGTAGATCTCGGCGCCGACGATGTAATCCATGGTGTTGGCGTTACGGTGCTTGAGGAACAGTTCCTTCAGCCCGATGTCGTGGAGATCGTCGACCCGGCCTTCCAGCTTGGTGATCTCCTCGGTCATCGCCGTCAGCATCTGCAGGTTCGGCCCGATCGACTGCATCAGCGGCACCGCGCGCCCGACCAGATTGGCGCTTTCGACCAGGAGCGACCCGATCTCGCGCATCGGCGGCTCGAACTCGCGGACCTCGAACAGGATCACCGCCTTGGCGGTCTGCTGCATCTGGTCGATGGCGTCGTCCATCGAGTTGATCAGGTTCTTGATGTCGACCCGGTCGAACGGCGTGATGAAGGTGCGGCGCACCGCGGTCAGCACCTCGCGGGTGATGCTGTCGGCCTCGGATTCGAAATGGCTGACGCGCTGGCAGTGCACCAGCGTCTCATCGCCGCCGCGCAGCATGTCCTGCAGCGCCTGGGCTCCCTGCACGACTGTATGCGTGTGCTGGGCGAACAGGTCGAAGAACCTCTCTTCCTTGGGCAGAAAGGCTCGAAAGTATCGTAGCATCGGGAGCTATCCGGTTGACGTAACGCGGGTTCGTAGATCGGCCGTGGGAGGCCGGAGACGCCCGACCGCGTCACACCGGCGTCATAAAACACTTCAGAGGCTCACAGGCAACCGTCCATTCCGGACCGACTGGACGTGGGAGCCGCGGACCGGTCCTGTCCGCGATCGGACGGCACGGGATCGGGACATTTCGGCAATCGCCGTCCCCCCTCGTCCACAGGTTTCGCGCCGCCGCCGGGTTGCCGGCGGACACCGTTGTCACGGCCCGGGTCTCGCTAGCTCGCGAATCACTTCAACGCGCTGATGTGAAATCGATCCCCGAGAGGTCGCTTAGCAGTGGTAATCGAGGAATGGACGGACGTGTCCGCCCCCACCATCACGACAAAATATTGAGGACGGCGAAGGCCGCCTCCCCGCCTCTCCAACTCAGCAAGTTTGCAATCGATCACGGTCACTTAGCAGCAACTGCTGAGATCAAATCGGAGCCTGGTGACTCGCCTACTAAACGTCGCCTCGTATTGAATTTGTTTACGCTCTGTTAGACTCGACCGACCTGTCACAACCAAACCGCGGCGCATGTCACCGCAGAACTGGGCGGCCATGATTCAACGCGTTCTTGGCATCATCGCTGGCGTCGATCGCAAGACTCTTCAGAGCTGCCCGCCCTCCGACAAATTATGGGCCACGCATCTCGGTGCATCGCTCTGTCTGTCGTTCGTGGTCGTGCTCGGCGTGTCGTTCCACGCCACCGGCTACATGATCGACAATATATGGACCCGGCTGCTGGTCTCGACGGTGATCGCGCTGACCGTGCTGATGTTCGACCGCGCGCTGTGCCAGTCCGACTGGTTCTATCAGGGCACGCTGTGGAACACCTCTGCGATCCAGTCGCGCGCCGAGGCCAAGCAGACCGCCTGGCGGTTCGTCCGCGTCGGCATCCGGCTGCTGCTGTCGTTCGGGCTCGCCTGGGTGATCGCGATGTTCCTGGAACTCGCGATCTTCTCCTCGACCATCAACGAGAAGATCGAAGCCGACCGCGTCGCCGCCAACCAGCCGATCTACGACAAGATCGCAAGTTTCGAAGCCGGGCTGAACGCCGAAGCCAAGCGCCGGCTCGCCGACATCGAACAGCTCGAGGCGCTCCACCGCGACGCCCTCACCGAGCAGCCGAAGCCGGAGCCGACCACCCAGGCCCGCACCGAGGACATCGAGCAGCAGATCCGCGCGCTGGCGACCCGCGAGGCCGGCATCCGCGCCGACATCGCCGAGATCGACAAGACGATCCAGCGCTACATCGCCGACATGAACGCCGAAGAGTTCGGCCTGAAAGCGACGCCGAACAATTCCGGCCGCCCCGGCGCAGGCCCCCGCTACGAATTCGCCAGGAAGCAGCGCCAGGCCTTCCAGGCGCAGCGCGCCGAGCGTGAAGCCGAGATCGCCCAGCTCCACGTCCGCCGCGACGATCTCCGCGCCGCTCAAGCCAAGATCACCGCGGACGCGCTCGGCGCCCGCGAGCAGGAGCGCGGGGCGATCAAGGCGCGCGCCGATGCGCTGCAGCAGCGGATCGATGCGGCCCGCGCCGACCTGAAGCAGTTCGAAATCGACAAGGCCGCAAGCGTCGCCGACTTCCGCAAGAAGGTGATGGCGGACTCCTATTACCAGGAGAAGAAAGACAAATTCGATCCGCTGACCCGGATCGCCGCGTATCAGGAATTGAAGAACGACCCGCGTGACGGCGCCACCATGACGCTGTTCTCGTGGATGACCCGCTGCTTCATCATCTTCCTGGAAATCGTTCCGGTGGTTGCGAAAATCTTCTTCTCGCCGCCGAGCGTCTATGCCGCGAAGATTCAGGCGCAGGTCGAACGCGCGCGGCAGCGCATCGAGAACAACGAAGACCTCGAGGACGAAGCGCCAAAGCCCACTCCCGCAGCCGCGGTGGCCGCAGCGGTCCATCCCGCGGCGCCGGCTTCGGTCGCAGCCGTGCAGCCACCGGCGCAACCACCGAAACCACAACCGGTGACCCAAGAGCCGGTGCGCGCCGAAGAACCGCCCCCCGCACCGCAGCGCCCGGCGGAGCGCCCGCGCAGCTTCGAGCATGCGTCCTACGATGACGAGGCCGAGTACGAGGAGATGCGCCGCCGCGACGATCGCCGCGCCTATGAATGGCGGCGCTACGGCGGTCGCGACAGCGATGGCGGCTATGACGAGTACGATCCGCGCGAGGTCGAACGCCGGGAGTTCGCTCGCCGCCACGACTACGACCGCTATGACGACCGGCCGCGCCGCGCCACCGCTCGGCGTGCCCAGCCGCAATTCGTCGCACGCGACTACGCGGTCCGCGACTATGGCGGCCGCGACTTCGCCGAACCGGACTACGAAGCCAGCGACCTCGACGTTCGCAACCTGATCATGCCGCGGCGCGGCTCGGCGCGGCGCGAGGCCTACGCGGTCGAACCGGCGGCGCGGGTTCGGGTCCCCGTCGATGACCGCGCGATGGCCCGGAGCGCTGCCCTGGAGCCGGCCGCCGAACGCAGCCTGCGCTGGCCTGACGGCATTCCGGTCGACGACCTCAACACCCGCGAACTGGTTCGCCAGGTGCTGGCCGATGCCGGCTCAGCCGCCCGCGCCGAACCGCTGCGCAGCGAAGCAGTGCCGGCCGAGAGTCCGCGCGTCGAAGCCCTGCGTCCGGTCGAGGCGCCACGGCCTGACCCCGCCCCCAGCGAACCGACCGCGATTGAGCCCGCGACGCCCGTGCCTACCGCCGCCGAGCCCGCTGCCGCAGAGCCTGTCGTCGTCGCGATGGCTGAGCCCACGTCCGCGATGCCGGCCGCGGAGCCGGCCATGACGGTCGCTGAAGCACCGCCGCAGGCGCTGGAGCCGGATGTCCTGCCGAACGTGCTGGCGCGCACGCGTCCGGCCCCGGTGGAGCAGCCGACGCCCCAGGCGGCGATCGCAAGCGACACCGCGACGGCAAGCATCGGCAGTCCCGAGGCCATCGGACCGCAGTTCAAGTCCAGCGGCGACGTCGAGAAACTGATGACCGACGCGGTCGAGCAGGCCCGGCCGCGCAAGAAGGCGGCGCATCCTCGGCGGGAGCATCACGCCGAAGGCGAAGCCGAATTGCCGCTGGAGCACAAGGTGCGACACGAGACGCCGCCGCAGGCGTAACCCCTGCGGAGTTAGAGCCGCCCCAACAGAAAACCGCCGCGCGGCTCAGCCACGCGGCGGTTCTTGTTTCTGACAGCGGTCTAACGAGGCCCGCGAGCCAGAAGACCAGCGCCCTTTGCGGCGCTTGCTTTCCCTCTGCCCTCGCCTCGCCGTTATAGCGAGCGTTTGAACAGGTGCCCGATCTCGCCGACGATGCCGCGGCGGAAGGTCAGCACGCAGGCGACGAAGATCACGCCCTGGATCACCGTGACCCATTGGCCGAAGCCCGCAAGGTATTGCTGCATGGCGATGATCACGAAGGCGCCGACCACCGGGCCGAACACCGTCCCGAGGCCGCCGACCAGCGTCATCAGCACGATTTCGCCAGACATCGACCAGTGCACGTCGGTCAGCGAGGCGTTCTGCGCCACGAACACTTTGAGCGCGCCGGCAAAGCCGGCCAGCGTGCCCGACAGGATGAACGCCAGCAGCTTGTACTGGTCGGTCTTGTAGCCGAGCGAGATCGCCCGCGGCTCGTTCTCGCGGATCGCCTTCAGCACTTCGCCGAACGGCGAGTTGATCGCGCGGTAGATGATCAGGAAGCCGAGCAGGAAGCCGGCCAGCACCACGAAGTACAGCGTGGTGGCGTTGGACAGGTCGATGAAGCCGAACAGCTTGCCCTGCGGAATGCCCTGGATGCCGTCTTCACCATGGGTGAACGGCGCCTGCAGATAGATGAAGTACAACAGCTGCGACAGCGCCAGCGTGATCATCGCGAAATAGATGCCCTGGCGGCGGATCGCGATCAGCCCGGTGACCACCGCAAGCGCGAATGCCGCCCCGGTGCCCGCGATGATCGCCAGTTCCGGCGGCAGTCCCCACACCTTCAGCGCATGGCCGCTGACGTAGCCGGCGGTGCCGAGAAACATCGCGTGGCCGAACGACAGCAGGCCGCCATAGCCGATCAGCAGATTGAAGGCGCAGGCCAGCAGCGCGAAGCACAGCCCCTGCATCACGAAGAACGGATAGACGCCGGTGAACGGCACCACCACCAGCAGCGCGGTCATGATGCCGAACGCGATCATCTCATCGCGCACCGGGCGGCGGGTCGTGGTCGGGACGGAATTCTGCGTAATCGTGGTCATGTCAGGTTGCCCGTCCAGTCAGGCCCGAGGGTTTCACCAGCAGCACCAGCACCATCAGCACGAACACCACGGTGTTGGAGGCCTCGGGGTAGAAGTATTTGGTCAAGCCCTCGATCACGCCGAGGGTGAACCCGGTGATGATCGAGCCCATGATCGAGCCCATGCCGCCGATCACCACCACCGCGAATACCACGATGATCAGATCAGCGCCCATCAGCGGCCGGACCTGGTTGATCGGCGCCGACAACACGCCGGCCAGCGCCGCGAGCCCGACGCCGAGGCCGTAGGTCAGCGTGATCATCCGCGGCACGTTGATGCCGAACGCCCGCACCAGTGTCGGGTTCTCCGTGGCGGCGCGCAGGTACGCGCCGAGCCGGGTCCGCTCGATCAGGAACCAGGTGAGCAGGCACACCACCAGCGAGAACACCACCACCCAGCCGCGATACACCGGCAGGTACATGAAGCCGAGATTGATCGCGCCGCGCAGCTGTTCGGGGATCGCATAAGGCAGGCCGGACGAGCCGAAATAGTTCTGGAACACGCCCTGGATGATCAGCGCGACGCCGAAGGTCAGCAGCAGGCCGTACAGGTGATCGAGCCCCGACAGCCATTGCAGCAGCGTGCGCTCCATCACCATGCCGAACAGGCCGACGATGATCGGCGACAGAATCAGCGCCCACCAATAGTTCAGGCCGAGCAGATTGAGCAGGAAATACGCGCAGAACGCGCCCATCATATACAACGCGCCATGCGCGAAGTTGATGATGTTGAGCATGCCGAAGATCACGGCGAGGCCGAGGCTGAGCAGCGCATAGAACGAGCCGTTGATCAGGCCGACCAGAAGCTGCGCCAACAGAGCGGGGACGTTGATATCCATCTTGCTCTCAGTCTTTCGTGGAGGTCACCGGTCCCGCCGTCAGACGCCGAGATAGGTGTGAAGCTTGTCCATGTTGGCTTCGAGCTCGGAATTGGCGAAGCCGTCGATGATCTTGCCGTGCTCGACCACGTAGTAGCGATCGGCCACCGTGGCGGCGAAGCGGAAGTTCTGCTCGACCAAGAGAATGGTGAAGCCCTGCTTCTTGAGCCGCGCGATGGTGTGGCCGATCTGCTGGATGATCACCGGCGCCAGACCTTCGGTCGGCTCGTCCAGCATCAGGAACCGTGCCCCGGTGCGCAGGATGCGGGCGATCGCCAGCATCTGCTGTTCGCCGCCCGAGAGCTTGGTGCCCTGGCTCTTCAGCCGTTCGCGCAAGTTCGGGAACAGTTCGAAGATCTGATCGAGCGACAGCCCGCCGGGGCGAACCTGCGGCGGCAGCATCAGGTTTTCGCGGACGTCGAGGCTGGCGAAGATGCCGCGCTCCTCGGGGCAGAACGCGATGCCGCGGCGGGCGATCTTATCCGACGACGCCCGGCTGATGTCGGTGCCGTCGAACGTGATGGTGCCGCTGCGCTTGCCGACGATCCCCATCACCGCCTTCAGCGTGGTGGTCTTGCCGGCGCCGTTGCGGCCGAGCAGCGTCACCACCTCGCCTTCGCGGACGTCGAAATTCATGCCGTGCAGAATGTGGGACTCGCCGTACCACGCCTGCAGATCGCGCACGCTCAGCATCGCTGCGCCGGCAGCCGACGATGCGGGCCGTTCCATTGTGGTCGCCTCAACCATGACCCGCTCCGAGATAGGCTTCCTTGACCCGCTGATCCTGGGTCAGGTCTGTGTAGTTGCCTTCCGCCAGCACCTGACCGCGGGTCAGGACGGTGATGACGTCCGACAGATTGGCGACAACGCTCAAATTGTGCTCGACCATCAGGATCGTGTACTTGGCCGAGATCCGCTTGATCAGCGCCGCGATCTTGTCGATGTCCTCGTGCCCCATGCCGGCCATCGGCTCGTCGAGCAGCATCATCTCCGGATCGAGCGCCAGCGTGGTGGCGATCTCCAGCGCGCGCTTGCGGCCGTAAGCCATCTCGACCGCGGGCGTGTCGGCGAACTCGCTCAGCCCGACGTCATCGAGCAGTTCCCGCGCCCGGTGGTTGTACTTGTCGAGCACGCTCTTGGAGCGCCAGAAATCGAACGACGACCCGTGCTGCCGCTGCAGCGCGACCCGCACGTTCTCGAGCGCGGTCAGATGCGGGAACACCGCCGAGATCTGGAAGGAGCGCACCAGCCCGAGCCGCGCCACGTCGGCCGGCGCCATCGCGGTGATATCCTGCCCATTGTACAGGATCTGCCCGGCGGACGGTCGCAGGAACTTGGTGAGCAGATTGAAGCACGTGGTCTTCCCGGCCCCGTTCGGACCGATCAGTGCATGAATGTGACCACGGCGGACCCGTAGGTTGACGTCCCGCACGGCAAAGAAGCCGGCGAATTCCTTCGTCAATCCGTTGGTTTCGAGGATGATATCATCGGCCAAGCAACTTCCCCCCATCGAACGCAGGCGGTGCCGGCGCAGACGTCCGATGTCTTCTTTTTTGGAGCCGGTGCTCGGAGCGCCGTTGGCGCCCGGCCCGTCTTTCTGGCCCGACTATGCCGCTATTCGCGAGCCTTGTGCAAGATGCAAAGCTGGGCAGCGTTTGCGCCCGGTCGGTTTTGGGGAAACTCCGGCTCGCGGCCGAGCGGTGATCAGTATTAGCCAAACACCTCGGCGTAGGCTTCCGGGCGGAAGCCGACCAGCAGCTTTTGGCCGTGCTCCAGCACCGGGCGCTTGATCATCGACGGCTGCGCCAGCATTAGCGCGATCGCCTTGGCCTCGGTCAGCTCCTCTTTGTCCGCCTCGGGCAGCTTGCGGAAGGTGGTGCCGGCACGATTGAGCAGCGTCTCCCAGCCGGCCTGCTTCGCCCAGCGCTCGAGATGCTCCCGGTCGATGCCCGCGGTCTTGTAGTCGTGGAACGTGTAGCTGACGCCGTGGCCATCGAGCCAGGTCCGCGCCTTCTTCATCGTGTCGCAGTTCTTGATGCCATAGAGGGTGGTGGGCACGACAAACCTTTCGCTGCTGACGGCGCCGTCCAGATCAGGCTATCGGGGTGACAGTACGCCTTCGATATCTGTGCGCAAAATCCTCACCGACGTACAACAGCCGGCATCCGTATGCGCGCGCCACCTGATAGGCGAAACAATCGCCGAAGTTCAACCCGGCGGTAGAGGAACCTCTGCCCCATCTCTCATACGCGTCCGCGATCTCCTGCGCAGATATGGACGTGACCGGGACCACCTCGAAACCGAGCCCTCGATCAGACCGGCGATCTCGTCGCGAACATTTCGGCGGGCTGCCACGATCAGGCTCTCGACCATCGTCCCGGGCGAGATCAAGATCCGCTCCTCTACCTCGATGGCATCAATACAGGCAGCCGCCTGAGGCTCGTCCAACACGATCGCCATCAAGGCCGAGGTATCGACCGCGATCACAGCGGCAGGCCGTCTTCCCGATACAGGAAATCCTGGCTGCGGGCTGCCGCCCCCCCGGCGGTTGCCTTCGCAGCACCGGCCGCCCGCGCAGCCTCCAACAGCTCACGCTGGGAGCGCACCTGGCCCGCTTGACCAAGCGGAACGAGACGGACAGCGGCATGCCCAGGTAACGTGAGCACGACATCGTCCCCTGCCTCGGCGCGCTCAACCAGTTCGGCAAGCTGATGCTTCGCCTCTGTGACCGTGACCCTCATCGGTCTGCCTTGCCGTCGATCAACCATTGCAGGATGCTAGTTGATGTCGAAATAGCGATCAACCAGCGTCCAGACGGCCGCACCGCTACGACTTTCCGCCACCGGCCCTGTCACATCGATTTCATCCAGCGATCCTAGAGCGGATGGAATGCGGTTCTCCACGCCGCCCAAACTCGCGAGATGCCTGCGATGTCGACCGAAATCCTCCGCCTCAAGCACAAGCTCGACACGCTGATCGCGGAGATCGACGAGGGCAGCCGCGAGCGGCTGGCCGGCTGGGCGGATCAGATCCATCGTCCCGGCTTCGGCCCCAGCGCCACCAACCTCGCCCACTATCTGGCGCTGCGTCACCACGATCTGCGCCCGCTGCAGCACGCCCTGATGGCGCTGGGGCTGTCCTCGCTCGGCCGGCTCGAAAGCCGGGTGATGCCGACGCTGCTCGCGGTGCGCGCCACCCTGGCGGCGCTGGCGGGCGAGCCGGACATGCTGCGGCCGTCGTCGAAGCAGTTCTTCGCCGGCGAGCACGATCTCGCCAGCCGCAGCGCCGAGCTGTTCGGACCGCTGTCGGGCGCCCGCCACTCCGCCCTGCTGGTCACCTGCCCGTCCGAAGCCGCCGACGATCCGACCTTCATGCTGCGGCTCGCCGAGCGCGGCGTCGAGGCGGTGCGGATCAACTGCGCCCACGACGATGCCGCCGCCTGGCAGCGGATGATCAATCACCTCCATGTCGCCGAGGAGGCCACCGGGCGGCGGATGAAGGTACTGATGGATATTGCCGGCCCCAAGATCCGCACCGGCGCCGCGCGCACGCCCGACGGCCGCGACCGCATCGTCACTGGCGATCTGGTGGCGATCGTGGCGCAGGGCGAATTCGAGCGGATCGATCTCGACGACGAGCATTTCGCGGTGGAATGCACCCTGCCCGATCCGCTGACCCGCGCCGCCGTCGGCGCCCGGGTGTTCGTCGACGACGGCAAGCTGTGCGTCCGGATCGAGCGCAAGACGGCGTGGGGTCTGCTCGGCCGCGTCACCGCCACGGCCGACACCGGCTTCCGGCTGAAGCCGGAGAAAGGCCTGAACTTCCCGGATACGCCGCTCGATATCCCGGCGCTCACCGCCAAGGACCGCGCCGACCTCGATTTCGTCGCCGCCCATGCCGACGGCGTCGAGTTCTCGTTCGTGCAGTCGGTCGGCGACGTGAAGATGCTGCAGGCTGCGCTCGCCGAACGCCGGCCCGACGACTGGCACAAGCTGTCGCTGGTGCTGAAGATCGAGACGCCAGATGCGGTCGCGCACCTGCCGGACATCCTGGTCCAGGCCGCCGGCCGCCAGCCGACCGCGGTGATGATCGCGCGCGGCGATCTGGCGGTCGAGATCGGCTTTGCCCGGCTCGCCGAAATGCAGGAAGAGATCCTGTGGATCGGCGAAGCCGCCCATGTCCCGGTGATCTGGGCCACCCAGGTGCTCGAACATCTGGTGAAGAAGGGCACGCCCTCGCGCGGCGAAATGACCGACGCCGCGATGGCGGCACGCGCCGAATGCGTGATGCTGAACAAGGGCCCGTACCTGTTCAAGGCGATCACCGAGCTCGATACGCTGCTCGGCCGGATGGCCGACCATCAGCACAAGAAGACGCCGCAGCTCCGGCGGCTGCGCAGCTGGGGCTGAGCGCAATCACTTTTGGTATCAACCTAGGGTTGACTCCGCAACGCCTTCGTTCACTCTATGTTCCAGTGGTGGAGCAGAGCCGCTGTGCCGGCCGGAGTGAGCGGAGGAAATCATGAGGCAGCAGACGGCTCGCATTGCAGCCGCGATCGCCCTGCTAATCACCCTGGGCGTGACGGCAGCGCCGGGGCACGCCGAAGAGGCTGCGGTCGATCGGATCGACGCCGCGCTGCAGAACATCACCAGCATCGTCCGAGCCAAAAAGGTCGGCTACGCGACGATCTGGGACGGCAACAAATACATCCAGTGCCGCCGCCTGCCGAGCCGCGAGATGCGCTGCGAAGCTGGCGGCCCGACGCTGCAACCAACGTTGAAGCACGTCCTGACGATCGAACGGCAAAATCGGCTCGCGGCGCTCGGCTGGACTATAGATCCGGCTTTCGGCAACTACGCGAAAGTATTTCCGGCTGACGCGCCGACCGGCCAGATCTCTGCGGACATCTTACGCACGCTGACTGATGCCTACGACATCAACCTTCAAGACCTCGAACTGAAAACCGACTGGGTGATCGACATCCCCTGCCCGCCGCGGAACGGGCCGTCCCAGAATCTCGCCGGCATGGTCAGCGGCGCACCGTCGATGCGTTCGACGGCGCTACTCACTTGCTCCTATGCGGCGAAACCGCAGCCGCAGACCGCCGAAACTGCGGAAGCGCTGATCAAGCTGTATGGTCCGTCGGTCACAGCAGAGATTCAGCGACTGCGGGTGAACGCGACACATCGGGTCTATGCGGTGTTCGACAGCGGCATCGGCTACATCCAATGCATGCCGGAAACGCCGCCGGTGGCGCTGTATTGCGAGGCCGCGTCGGCCGAAAGCTGGGCGGCGTTGAGCGCCGTCCTGAATCCGGATCGCATCGCCCGCCTGACGGCCGCCGGCTACAAGGAGCCCGGCCGCGCGCCGAACTACAGCAAGAGCTATCCGCTGACCCTGACGGATGCCGCGATTGCCGCCGAAATCCTCACATTGCTGCACGACGTCTACAACTACACCGGCGCGCCCAAACTGGACGTCAAGACCGAATAGAGCCGCACACATGGGCATTGCAGACGCTGTCGCCGCTGCGTGCATCGCAGCAACCGACTGATCACAACTTCACTAGCTGGCGAGCTTCGCTCTCCCCTCGGATCGACGCGATGGTATCATCGCGAAAAACGACGCCGCATCGCGCCGCAACAATGCTGTCAAAACAACAGCCCATGGGAGGACCAGCATGCTCGACACCGCACCGAACGGCAAAGTCACCACGCTCCTCGGACAACTCGACGACGCGCTGAGCGCCGGCGACATCGACCGCGCCGTCGATCTGTTTCAAACCGACTGCTACTGGCGCGACCTGATCGCCTTCACCTGGAACATCAAGACGATGGAAGGCAAGGATCAGGTCCGCGACATGCTGACCGCGCGGCTCGCCGATACCAAGCCGTCGCATTGGCGGATCGCCGACGGCGAGGACGCCGCCGAGACCGACGGCATCGTCGAGTGCTTCATCCAGTTCGACACCGCGCTCGCCCGCGGCGTCGGCCATCTCCGCATCAAGGACGGCCGGATCTGGACGCTGCTCACCACCATGGCCGAACTGAAGGGCTTCGAAGAGCCGCAGGGCTTCCAGCGCCCGATGGGCGTCAAGCACGGCGCCGATCCCAGCCGCAAGACCTGGAAGGAAGAACGCGACGCCGAAGCCGCCGAACTCGGCATCACCCGCCAGCCTTATTGCGTGATCATCGGCGGCGGCCAGGGCGGCATCGCGCTCGGCGCGCGGCTACGCCAGCTCGGCGTGCCGACCATCATCATCGAGAAGAACGAGCGCCCGGGCGACAGCTGGCGCAAGCGCTACAAGTCGCTCTGCCTGCACGACCCGGTGTGGTACGATCACCTGCCCTATCTGCCGTTCCCGCCGAACTGGCCGGTGTTTGCGCCGAAAGACAAGATCGGCGACTGGCTGGAGATGTACACCAAGGTGATGGAGCTGAATTACTGGGGCTCCACCGTCTGCAAGCGCGCCTCCTACGATGAAGCCGCCAAGGAATGGACCGTGGTGGTCGAGCGCGACGGCCAGGAGATCACGCTGAAGCCGAAGCAGCTGGTGCTCGCCACCGGCATGTCGGCCAAGCCAAACATGCCGAAATTCGAAGGCATGGACGTGTTCAAGGGCGATCAGCATCACTCCTCGCAGCATCCCGGGCCGGATGCTTGGAATGGCAAGAAAGCGGTGGTGATCGGCTCGAACAATTCGTCGCACGATATCTGCGCGGCGCTATGGGAAGCCGGCGCCGACGTCACCATGGTGCAGCGTTCATCGACCCACATCGTCAAGTCGAACTCGCTGATGGAGCTCGGGCTCGCCGGGCTCTACTCCGAGCAGGCGGTGCAGAACGGCATCACCACCGCCAAGGCCGACCTGATCTTCGCCTCGCTGCCCTACAAGATCCTGCACGAATTCCAGATCCCGATTTACAACGCGATCCGCGAGCGCGACGCCGAATTCTACAAGCGGCTGGAAGCGGCCGGCTTCATGCTCGACTACGGCGACGACGATTCCGGCCTGTTCATGAAGTATCTGCGCCGCGGCTCGGGCTATTACATCGACGTCGGCGCTTCCGAACTGGTCGCCGATGGCCGGATCAAGCTGAAGAGCGGCGTCGACGTTGAGCGCCTGACCGAACATTCCGTGATCCTCAGCGACGGCACCGAACTGCCGGCCGATCTCGTCGTCTACGCCACCGGCTATGGCTCGATGAACGGCTGGGCCGCCGACCTGATCTCGAAAGAGGTCGCCGACAAGGTCGGCAAGGTCTGGGGCCTCGGCTCCAATACCCGCAAAGACCCCGGCCCGTGGGAAGGCGAGCAACGCAACATGTGGAAGCCGACCCAACAGGAAGGGCTATGGTTCCACGGCGGCAATCTGCACCAGTCGCGGCACTACTCGCAGTTCCTGGCGCTGCAGCTCAAGGCCCGAATGGAAGGCCTCCCCACCCCGGTCTACGGCCTGCAACAGGTGCATCACCTGGGTTGAGTGACTACCGCCCTCTGGGGAGCGGCTACGGCCACCCTCCGGCATCGCTCTGGCTTGTCGACCGGCGAAGCCCGCCCTATCTTACGTTCGTCTTACAGGGCACGACCAATGGCAGCACCGGCCGACAAGCTGACGACGACAGTCTCCACCAAGGGACAAGTGATCCTGCCCAAGGCGATCCGGCAGCGCCGGCAGTGGCCGGCCGGCACCCGACTGACCGTCGAAGAGACGCCTGACGGCGTGCTGCTGCGCCCTGCTCCGCTGTTCGCTTCGACCCGGCCGGACCAGGTTTACGCCTCGCTACGCTTCGACGGGCCACCGAAGTCGCTGGACGACATGGCCGCCGCGGTTGCCGCGGAAGCACGGCGTCGTCATGCGCGCGATTGATACCAATCTGATCGTCCGGTATCTGACCGGTGATCATCCCATGCAATCCGCCCGAGCCCGCGCCACCATCGATGGCGAGGACGTCTTCGTCTCCACGACCGTGATGCTCGAGACAGAATGGGTGCTGCGCAGCGCCTACGGGTTCGATGGTTCTGCGGTATGTCACGCCCTCCGCAGCTTCGCCGGATTGCCCAGCGTCACGCTTGAGGACCCAGCGCTGGTCGCCGCCGCCCTCGACCGCGTCGAGGCCGGCATGGATTTCGCCGATGCCCTGCATCTCGGCTGCGCGGAAGCCTGCGATGGCTTCGTCACCTTCGATCAACGCTTAATCCGCACCGCCAAGGCAGCTGGTCTCACAAACGTTTCGGCGCCCTGACTGGCGCCGCCCGCACTCACAGCATCCCCGGCCGGAACAGTGATTTACGGCTGATGGTCTTGCCGGCGACCATGAACACGCCGTCGCCGGTGTAGTGCAGCGTCTGCGGATGTTTCGGCCGGGCGGCGACGTGGGCTTTGACGACTTCGAAGATGAAGAAGTTGTACTTGTCGACGATGGCATCGTCGTGCAGCCGGCATTCGAACGCGGCGTGGCATTCGGCGATCAGCGGCGCGGCGACCGCCGTCGCCTTCTCCGCCGTCAGCCCGAAATGCGCGAACTTGTCGATCTCGGCGCCCGAGGTGTTGCCGATGCCGACGACGATATCGGTCAGCGCCGTGGTCGGCAGATTGACGACGCATTCGCCGGAGCCGCGGATCATCTCGAACGAGTGGTTGCCGCTGGAGATCATTAGACCGATCAGCGACGGGGTGAATTCCAGCACGACGTGCCAGCCGAGCGTCATGATGTTGTGCGCGCCGCGCCAGTGCGAGCTCACCAGCACGATCGGCCCCGGCTCGAGATAGCGGCGCACACCCGAGACGGGAAAGCCGGATTTGCGTGGATGCATGATCTTCCGCGTCCTGTCGGTCCGTCTGGGCAGTCCCTAATCAGCAGCGCATACCGAAAGAATGACCTCTCACACCGTAATGTCCACGCCGCGGACTTCGCCCTGAAACCGCTGCATGGTTTGCAGCGCGGATTGCAGACGGGCGAACAGGTCGGTGTCGTTAGTCTGCAACGCCCGCTCCATGCCGCTGCGCACCGACTGCATGAAATCGACTTTCTGCGTGTCGTCGGGCGCCAAGGAGGAGCCGTCGACCGGCATGCTCACCGTCATGCTGATGAAGGTCGAGCTTTCGTCGAAACTCATCTCGCCGCTGGCGATCTTGCTGTTGATCCAGTCGAACAGCTGCTGGTGGGTCATCTGGGTGAAGTCGGTCTTCTGCACCCCGCCGCTGCCCGGCTTGGTCGCCGCCGCACTGTCCGGAGAGGCGGACGCCGCCGATGCACCTGCGCTGCTGCGCGACGCCGCCACCAGCGAGGCCGCATACGATCCGATTCCAGAAATGTTCATCACGCGCCTTCAAACGTGTTTGGTCGAGTACATTCAAAAGCAACGCACGTGCCACCCTGGCCGCGGATGTTTTTGCAAACAACCGCAGCGCATTGCGGCACCACGTCAGCGGCGCCGCCCCGTCCGATGTCGGCAAGTCTTGCCGCCTGCATGACGATCTTGCCGCCTCACGACGGTCGCTGGCGCTTGTCATTCAACAGGCCGACAGCGCAAGCAATCCGCGCCCGTTCAACCACCGACCGCGGCGGCATGCTCTGCCGCCATTGCGGCATCGGCCTGTTCGACCCGCTGAAACGCGGGTCGCGCGGCGATCCGTTCGGCGTAGCGCACGAACACGTCCGTCTTCGGCACCAGGCCGAAATTCACCGTCCAGTTCAGTGCGATCCCCCACAGCACGTCCGCGGCGGTGAAGCGGTCGCCGAGCAGATACGGCCCAGTCGCGAGCTGCGCTTCGAGCGCACCGAGCATCGTGTCATAGTCGGCATAGGGCGACATCGTGATCGGCGCTGGCTCGCGTTGCATGAACCTGTCCACGACCGCCGGTTCGAACGAGGAGCCGTAATACGCGATCCAGCGCAAGTAAGGACCACGCAGCGGATCATCCAGCGTCGGCGCGAGGCCCGCCTGCGGAAACAGATCAGCGAGATAGATCGTGATGGCGACCTGCTCGGTCACCAGCGCGTCGCCGGAGCGGATCGCCGGCACCTTGCCGAGTGGATTGACCGCGAGATACGCCGGCTGGCGCTGCTCGCCGGCCTTCATGTTGAGCACATGGAGGTCGTAGGGCGCGCCCAATTCCTCCAGCAGCACGCGCGCGCCGGTTGCCCGGGTTTGCGGCGAATAGAACAGGGTCAGTCGGTTCGGGTCGGTCACGGC
The DNA here is from genome assembly GCF_047501505.1 of Rhodopseudomonas sp. G2_2311. Classification (NCBI taxonomy): domain Bacteria; kingdom Pseudomonadati; phylum Pseudomonadota; class Alphaproteobacteria; order Hyphomicrobiales; family Nitrobacteraceae; genus Rhodopseudomonas; species Rhodopseudomonas sp. G2_2311. The sequence continues at coordinate 261,835 of NZ_JAZDRK010000003.1, read as the reverse complement.
GGTCTCCATCGGCCATCTTGCGAGGCGACCGTCGTAGCAGCCCATACCTGACATCTTGTGTCAGGTATGGTTCAATGATTCATGCGAGCGAGCCGAATGTTGTCGATCCTCACCACCCTGCAGGCTAAGGGCCGCGCCACCGCGCCGGAGCTGGCTGAGGCTTGTGAAGTCTCGGTCCGGACGATCTATCGCGACATCGATGCGCTCTCAGCGTCGGGCGTGCCGGTCTATGCCGACCGCGGTGCGGACGGCGGCTATCGGCTGCTCGACGGCTATCGCGTGCGGCTGAACGGGCTGTCGCAGAGCGAAGCCGGAGCGCTGTTCCTCGCCGGCCTGCCCGGCCCCGCCGCCGCGCTCGGTCTCGATGCGGCGATGATCGCCGGACAGAACAAGCTGATGGCTGCGCTGCCGGCGAATTTGCGCGACGACGCAGCGCGGATGCAGGAGCGCTTTCATCTCGATGCGCCGGGCTGGTTCGGCGAGTCCGAAGAACCCGCGCATCTGCGCGCCGTCGCCGGCGCAGTGCTGCGCGGCACGCTGATCGACATCCGCTACGAGAGCTGGCGTGGGCAGAAGCGCCGCCGCGTCGCCCCGCTCGGCCTGGTGTTGAAGGGCGGTAGCTGGTATCTCGCCGGACAGGTGGATCGCAGCGTCCGGACCTACCGGATCTCGCGCGTGCTCGACTGCACGGCGCTCGACGACAGCTTCAAACGGCCGGCCGATTTCGATCTTGCCGCCTACTGGCAGAGCGCGACGCTACGCATGGAGGCCGAACTACATCCCAACCTGGCGACCGTCCGACTGTCGCCGCTCGGCGTGAAGCTGCTGAATGCGCTGAGCCAGCCTTACGTCAGAACGCGGACGCAGCTCGACGATGTCGCCGATGCCGACGGCTGGCGCACGGCAAGAATTCCGATTGGCAGAACGTGCTGGCACGCAGCAGCCGAACTCCTCCGGCTCGGTCCGGAGGTCGAGGTGCTGTACCCCACCGATCTACGTGACACGATCGCAGAGATGGCGCGTGCCATGGCTGCGCGATACGCAAAAGCGCTCACGCGGTGATGTCGACGCCGCGGACTTCGCCCTGATAGCGCTGCATGGTGCGGAGTGCGGCTTGCAGCCGGTCGAACAGCTCTGAATCGTTGGTCTTCTGCGCCCGTGCCATGCCGTCCCTCAGCGCCTGCATGAAATCGACCTGCTGCGTGTCGTCCAACCCGGAGGACGTGCCGTCTTCGCGAAAGCTCACCGTCATGCTGACGAAGGTCGAACTCTCGTCGAAACTCATCTCGCCGCTGGCGATCTTGCTGTTGATCCAGTCGAACAGATCCTTGCGGGTCATCTGAGTGAAGTCGGTCCTCTGTACACCGCCGCTGCCCGATGCCGACGACGTCGCGCCGCCGGCAGATGCCGGTGCAGCCGACGCGCTCTTGGCGCTGCTGCTCCACGGGGTGATGCTCTGGGCCGCAGCAGACGACCCGATGCCGGAAATGCTCATGGCGCACCTTCGATCCCATCGCTCGACTGGACCCTTCGACCCAATCGCTCAGCCGAACTCGAAGCAACCGCCGTGCCATCCGGAACCGCATGATTTCTCGTTGTTTCTGAACGAACCGACGATGACGCGCGCATCGCGCTCCGCGGAATGCAGGAAACTGTTGCCGGGTGCCGGTCGATCTTTGCCGCACCGGAGGACCGCGATCGCGATCACGCCGACCAAATACAAAAACGTACAGATCGCTGCGCTTTATGGTCTCGGACATGTATCGAGCTGTCTGCCCGTGTGTCTTGCCTGTGAGGCCACGTATCGCTAAATTATCTGGGCAATGATGTTCGAATCCACATTCTTTCCGCTGATCTGACGGCGTTCGTCGTCGCGGCACTTTTATGCCGTCTGGATCATCAACGGCCGTTCCCGAGTGGAGGCCGTGCGGAGATTTATTGAATGTCGGACCTATATCATTCCGATCTAAGCCACGCTCAGATCGAGCACTTCATCGACCACGGATATCTCAAGCTCGCAGGCGCTTTCGATAACGAACTCGCTCGTCTGGGGCGGGATCAACTGTGGAACGCCATGGGCCTTTCGCCAGATGCACCGGAGACTTGGAAACAGCCGGTCGTTCGTCTTGGCTTCATGACTGGCGGCCCGTTTGTTGAGGCCGCGAACACGCCGATCCTGCACCGCGCATATGACGCTCTGGTGGGTGCTGGACGCTGGCTGAGGCCAAACGGGCTTGGGACGTTTCCTATCCGCTTCCCCTCTGCGATCGATCCCGGCGACACGGGATGGCACATCGACGTCAGCTTCGGGACCGATCATCCCGACTTCCTGCAATGGCGCGCCAACGTCAAGAGCAGCAGACGTGCTCTGCTGATGCTGTTCCTCTTCTCGGACATCGGAGAGAATGATGCGCCGACCCGCATCCGCAGTGGCTCGCATCTGCCGATAGCCAGGCAGTTGTTGCCGCATGGCGAGCGAGGCCTCACCCTCGGTGAACTCGCAGCCGACAACTTCGCTTCGACCGAGAATTGCGATGTGGTGCTCGCCACCGGCGAGGCAGGAACGGTCTATCTTTGCCATCCCTTCCTCGTGCATTCGGCACAACCGCATCGTGGGTCTCAACCGCGCTTCATGGCTCAACCCCCGCTGCTACCGAAGGGTGAGTTCGCCCCTTCACTTCCAGCTTCGCCCGTCCAGATCGCAATTCGCAAGGCGATCGGGATGATGGGGTAAGCTGAACGGGCCCGGGACATGACGACGTACCGGGCCCAAACACGCGACGTCGAGGGCCCGGGCCGTCCCCCTTCGGGAGCCGTAGCAACCCGATCAGCGATCTTCGATGCGCTCCTCACGCCGCAGACTTCGCTTCCATCGCGCAGCGTCAATCCGCAACACAGGAGTGTCAGGTTTGAACGGTGGACTTGTGGTGATCTCCGGCTGCTCCGGCGGCGGAAAATCCAGCCTGCTCGCCGAGTTAAAGGCGAGAGGACATCGCGTGGTCGAAGAGCCCGGCCGCCGCATCATCGCCGAGGAGACGGCTGTCGGTGGCAGCGCGCTGCCGTGGTGCGATCTCGCCGCGTTCCTGCGCCGCGCGATCGCGATGGCAATCGCCGACCATGCGGCGGCGGCGAAGAACACCGGCTGGACGTTCTTCGACCGCGGCCTGATCGATGCGGCAGCGGCGCTGCAGGCCCTGACCGGCGACGACGTGCTGGGCCCGCTGGCCGCGGCGCACCGTTATCACCCTCGCATGTTCATGGCCCCGCCCTGGCCCGAGATCTACGTCGCCGACGACGGCCGCCGCCACGGTTTCGACGAGGCCGTTGCCGAATACGACCGCCTATCCGCAGCCTATCCGGCGCTGGGCTACGACGTCGTACCGCTCCCCAAGCTCCCCACCGCAGCCCGCGCCGATTTCGTGCAGGGCGCGCTGGCGGAGAGCAAGGGCCCGGACATCACTGAGAGGCGATGACGCGATCCGGCCGCCGATTTCGGCACCGCGCGTGATCTAGCTCCGAAGAAAAAGCGCACCGCCGCGCATTCGTCAGGCAGCGTTCGGCCCGGCGCGATCCGACAGCAGTTTTCGCCCGATCGCCATCGCCTCGTCGCGCGACGCGGCGAGCAGCATCGGGTAGCCCCAGAACTTCTGGAACGTGATGCCGAACGCCTTGAACGCGAGGCGCTTGGCGGCGCTCGGCTCGACGATGATCATGGCCAGCACGAGCTTCCGCAGCTCGGCCTTGTGCTTCTTCATCCACAGCGACGTCCGCTTTCGTTCCGCCTGCGAATGCTCATGGTCTTCGCTCGGGGCGGAATCGGTCAGCACCACGAACGGCTCGCCGCGCTTCAGATTCTCTTCAAACGATGCGAAGTCCTCATCATGATCGTGACCGGGGCCGTCTGTGTAGCTCATCCAGACGAAAGGGAAATTCGAGTTGTCCATCGGCATGGCGGGCGTCCTTATCGGTCTGTCGTGCTGATCAGGCGGCCCGAAGCCGGAGCCACGACAGCGCGGTCGCGACTGCGCCGGGAAGCGTGACGGCCAACAGCACCAAGACAACGAGATGGCCGCCATCGCGGATGCCGTCGAACACGCCCGCGAGTGTCGTCAGCACCACGAGAATCCCGCCGAGGATCAGCGACGCCCAATGGGCCGCGCGTCGCTCGATCAGCGCCAGCAGAGCCGGGATCACCCAAGCCCCGTAGAAGGCCGCGATCGTCCACACTTGCGCGGCGGTGAAATTCAGCGGCGGCGTTGCCTCTTGCGCGCCGGCATGCGCCAGGTAGGTGAAAATCTGAATCATGCCGTAGATCGTCACGCCGACCGCCGTGATCAGCCAAACGAGCGGAAGCCGAAGTTGTCTGCTGTCGTCCATCCCAGGTCCATCCATCTACAATCGGTCGGCGGCGGCGGGCCGCGTCAACCGGAGCCTGGCCTCGACGATAGAGTGACGCGCAATTGGCGTCATTGCGCAACCACGACATCGCATGTTTTAAACCGGCCAAATTCACTGTCGTAGCGAGCCCCCGTGGATCGGACTCTCCGAGGAGATTGGTCGTCGTATGTCGATGAGGTCCCGCGCGACCTCGTCGCGGCGAGTGGTTTCGGCAGCCTCGAAAGCATCGAGCAATCCAAGCGGCACCGTCACGACAAGGCGCAGCTGCTGTATTCCGCCAGAGGCGTCATCAACTGCGAGGTCGAAGACGGCGTCTGGATCGTGCCGCCGCAATGCGCCATCTGGATTCCCAGCGGTCTGCCGCATGCGGCCTTCGGCTCCGGCGAGGTGGAGTGCATCTGCCTTTTCGTCGCGCCGGATGCGGCCGCGGGCCGGCCGGTCACATGTTGCACGATCGCGATTTCGGATCTCCTGAGGCATCTGCTGATCAGAGCCAGCGAGTTGCCGGAGCGCTACGACGTCGACGGCCCAGACGGCCGCATCGTTGCGGTGATTCTCGATGAGCTCGCCAAAGCTCCCGTCGAGCAGCTCTGCCTTCCGATCCCCTCCGATCCCCGGCTGAAGCAACTCGCCGAGTTGATGGTGTCATCGCCGGCGGACCATGCGACCGTTGCGGAATGGGCCGGCCGGGTCGCGCTCAGCGAGCGCAGCCTCAGCCGCATGTTGATGGACGAGATCGGCATGAGTTTCGGCCACTGGCGCCGCCAGCTCCACGTCATCCTCGCGCTGCGGCGGCTGAGCGCGGGCGAGACGGTCCAGACCGTCGCTCTCGACCTTGGCTACGAGAGCGCCAGCAGTTTCGTGACGATGTTTCGCAAGATGGTCGGCAAGCCGCCGATCCGCTATCTCGTGGAACGGCAGACAAGCGTTTCTCTTCGGAGCTCAGACCCGCCCAAACCACGCCTAAGCCGGCATACGCGCATCGCGGTGTCCCACGCCCGCCCCTCTCGGTGACTGCCAATCGCGCGCGTTGAGTGAGCAGCCCGATCAAAACCCCGTCCGCAGTAATGGCAAAACTGCTGTCACTGCCTGGTCCCATTGGAATCCGAAAAGCCTATGGAAATCGATGCCTTCTATACGTTCACGATCGCCGTCATCCTGCTTTTGACCGGCAAGATCGCGACGCTGAACGCGCCGCTGCTGCGCAAATACTCCATTCCCGAGCCGGTCATCGGCGGCTTCCTGTGCACAGCGGTGGTTGCGCTCAGCTACACGCTTTTCGATCGGCCGGTCACCTTCGATCTCGCGATGCGCGACTTTCTGCTGCTGTTGTTTTTTGCCGGCATCGGACTGAAGGCCGAGGTCAAGATGCTTCTGGCCGGCGGCCGACCGCTGGTCATCCTGCTGTCGCTCGCTGTCGTCCTCATGCTGATCCAGAACTTCGCCGGCATGGGCATGGCTTCGCTGTTCGGACTCGAAGCCAAGGCCGGACTGATGGTGGGCTCGATCTCGCTGACCGGTGGCATCGGCACGACGCTCGCCTGGGCACCGACATTCACCGAGCGGCTCGGCATCAGCAACGCCATGGAATTGGGTGTCGCGGCTAACACGGTCGGGCTGATCGCGGCCTGCATGATCGGCGGCCCCGTGGCCGCCTTCCTGATGAAGCGTCACAGTGTCGCCGCCACCGACGACCCTGAACTCTCTATCGGCGTTTCCAATGACGGCCGTCAGCCCAAGCTCGACTACTTCTGCATCCTTTGGGCTGTGCTGGCTTTGAACCTCGCCATTATCCTCGGGCTCGGCATTCATGATGCGCTGACACGCACAGGCCTGAACCTGCCCGCCTTCGTGAGCTGCCTGATGGCCGGAATCCTGATCCGCAACCTCATGCCCATCGCCGTGAGCTCGCGCGTGCAGAAGCTTTGGCCCGGCGTGGACGACGGGCTGGCGCTGGTATCAGACCTCGCCCTCGGCCTGTTCCTGACCATGGCGCTCATGGGGCTCCAGCTCTGGCAACTCAATGGCGTCTTCACGTTCGTCGCCTCGGCCCTTGTCGTGCAGATCATCCTGGCCGTCATCTTCACCATATCGATCGTGTTCCGCTTCATGGGGAAGGACTACGAGGCAGTGGTGATCTCGGCAGGCTTCGGCGGAATCGCGCTGGGCTCGACGGCCACCGCCATTGCCAACATGACAGCGGTCACCCAGCAATACGGCGCCGCCCACCGCGCCTTTGTCGTCGTGCCGCTGGTGTGCGGCTTCTTCATCGACATCGTCAACGCCCTGATCATTTCCGCCTTTGTCGGTTGATCGGGCGGGGCATCACGGTTCGGGCATCCTTTGTGGATCTTTTTTTGGCGACGATCCGAGCGGCTTCGAGCAAACCATGGTGAGCTTCAGGCCGAAAGAACTGCCTACAAAATGCGCCTCATGGCCGAACGCGACGTCAGCGACGGCACGATCCCGGAGGCCGGAGATGTCTAGCGGCTCACCAAGCTGCTGGGCAGGCCGCTGCACACGTATCGGAACTTCGCGGCGGCGATGCTGCGGACGGGGTGAGCGGGCGGAGATAGCCGGCACTGCTTGCTCCGGTCCGGGTATCCCGACCAGAGCTTAGATCTCTGCCTTCAAATTCCTGAAGGCGTCCTCGATGTACTTGGCGAGCGGACGCTTGCCACCGTGTTCGAGCCATCGATCGACGCCAAGCCGCAGGGCGCCGATCGAGACCATGGCGACCAACCGCAAGCCGTCGCGGCGATCCTTCTTTGGCCAGATCTCGAACAGCGCGTCGGCAACACCTTGCTCGAATGTCTGATATCGGCTCTGAGCGCGAGTACCCAAGAACTCGCTGCCTGACACCAGCCCCGCGGTCGCAATCGTTTTGCGATCGCCAAACTTGGACGCGAGCTTGAGCAACGCGGTGCAAACCACATCGATGGGCTCGCCAGCCGATGAGCTCTGGAGCACAGCCGCCCTCAGTTCGTCCGTGCGTCGGCCAAGATATGCGGTGAGAATGTCGTCCTTGCTCGCGAAATAGTAGAAGAAGGTTCTGCGGGAGATGCCGGCGGCCTCGGCGATCTCATCCAGCGTCGTCGCATCAAAGCCCTTGTTGAGAAACAGCTCGAGCGCGGCGTCGGAGATGCGCTGCAAGGTCTCGCGCCGCTTTCGCTCGCGAAGGCCTTCCGGCTTCTCGGAAACGTCCTGTTTTGTCTGCAGCTCTTTCATGAGCGCCTTTTCCCATCAATGGCGCTCGAAGTAAAATTACACCTGAGTGCAATATTTTCACAAAACGGCCGCACTTTTAAATTACACCCGAGTGCAATTATTCACGCATCTCGGAAACCATCCTTATGCCCCCTCCCGCGCCGTCCCTTCGCCGTTCGGCTGACTTCACCTGTTGCACGGCGGTGGTTCTGTCGGGATTGATGTCGGGATGCGCCACCGCCCCCCTGAACCGTGCCGGATCGCTCCACGGCTATGCCGATCTCAAGCCGTCGGACGGGCTCGTGACCCGCTCACTCCTGAAGGTGAGCCGGGAAGACGTACTTGCAGCAAAGACGGTGCGGATTGTTCCGACGGCGTTTCCGGACCCCGACGGTCGCGGGCCGCTCACGGCGACACAGCGCAGACTCGTCACGAATGCCGCCGACAGGACACTCTGTTATGGTTTGAGTGAGCGTTTTCGGGTCGTGAGCGCAGCGGAGCCGGCCGATCTCACCGTGCGAGCCGTCATCACCCACGTCACACCAACCAACACCGTGGCAGTCGGCCTCTCCAAAGGCGCGTTCGTGGCCAAAACAGTGCTTCTTCCCGGCGTCCCCTTCCCCATTCCGCGCATCCCGATCGGCCTCGGCAGCCTGTCGCTCGAGGCCGAAGCGACCGACGACCGCGGCAACCAAAAGGCTGCGATGGTCTGGGGCCGCGGCGCCACAGCGCTCGATCCGGGTCGGGTGGCCGAGGAAGGCGACGCCTATGGTCTCGCGGCATCGTTCGGTGACGATTTCAGCAAGATGCTCGTGATCGGGAAGACGCCGTTCGGTGGCCTCCCTTCAGCTCCGTCGGCCAACGCGCTGATGGCTGCCCTCGGCGCTGCACCCAAATATCCAGCCTGCGAAGCTTTCGGAAGGTTGCCCGGCGTCGTCGGCCTGCTCGGAGACGGCATCGGCCTGCCGCCCGGCTGGACAGACCAGGGAGGCAAACAAAATCCTCCCCCGCCGACACTCGCTAACCGCGACGCAGCAGCAACCCAATAACGATTCGTTGCCGCCATCGTGCTCAGCACCGTGAGAAATTAGAGGTGACCCGACCCATCAACACCGAATACTCATCCTATGGGTCGATAAAATCATTCCCACTCAATCGTCCCCGGCGGCTTGCTCGTGACGTCGTACACCACGCGATTGACGCCCTTCACTTCGTTGATGATCCGCGTCGCGGTGGCGCCGAGGAAGGACATTTCAAACTGATAGAAGTCGGCGGTCATGCCGTCGGTGGACGTTACGGCGCGCAGGCCGACGACGTACTCATAGGTGCGGCCGTCGCCCATCACGCCGACAGTGCGGACCGGGAGCAGCACGGCGAACGCCTGCCAGATGTCGTCGTAGAGGCCGGCCTTGCGGATCTGGTCGATATACACCGCGTCCGCGTTGCGCAGAATCTCGAGCTTCTCTTCGGTGATCTCGCCGGGGCACCGGATCGCGAGGCCGGGGCCCGGGAACGGATGGCGGCCGACGAACACGTCGGGCAGCCCGAGCTCGCGCCCCAATGCGCGGACTTCGTCCTTGAATAGCTCGCGCAGCGGCTCGACCAGCTTCATGTTCATGCGGGCGGGCAAGCCGCCGACGTTGTGATGCGACTTGATCGTCACCGACGGACCGCCGGTGAACGATACGCTCTCGATCACGTCCGGGTACAGCGTGCCCTGCGCGAGGAAGTCGGCGCCGCCGACGCGTCTGGCCTCGGCTTCGAACACGTCGATGAACAGCTTGCCGATAGTCTTGCGCTTCTGCTCCGGATCGGTGACGCCCTTCAACGCGCCGAGGAAGGTCTCCGACGCATCCACGTGCACCAGCGGGATGTTGTAGTGGTGGCGGAACAGGTCGACGACGGTCTTGCCCTCGTCCTTACGCAGCAGGCCATGGTCGACGAACACGCAAGTGAGCTGATCGCCGATCGCTTCGTGGATCAGCACCGCCGCCACCGCGGAGTCGACGCCGCCGGACAGGCCGCAGATCACCTTGCCGCTGCCGACCTGGGTGCGGATCTTCTCGATCGCTTCCTCGCGGAAGGCGCGCATCGTCCAGTCGCCGGTCAGCCCTGCGACCTTGCGGACGAAGTTGCGCAGCAGCTTGGCGCCGTCGGGCGTGTGCACCACCTCGGGGTGGAACTGCATCGCGTAGAACTTGCGGGTGTCGTCGGCGATCACCGAGATCGGCGAACCCGGCGCCTGCGCCACCGCGCGAAAGCCCTCGGGCAACTTGGTGACGCGGTCGCCATGGCTCATCCAGACGTCGTATTTGCCGCCCTTCTGCCAGACGCCGTCGAACAGCGCGCAGTCATCGGTGATCTCGATCTGGGCGCGGCCGAATTCGCGGTGGTGGCCGCCCTCGACGGTGCCGCCGAGCTGCTTGGCCAGGGTCTGCTCGCCGTAGCAGATGCCGAGCACCGGCACGCCGGCCTCCAGGATCGCCATCGGGGCGCTGGGGGCGTTGTCGTCCAGCACCGACGCCGGACCGCCGGACAGGATCACGGCTTTCGGCTTCATCTCGGCGAAGGCGGCCTCCGCCTTCTGGAACGGCACGATCTCGGAATACACGCCCTCCTCGCGGACGCGGCGGGCGATCAGCTGGGTGACCTGCGAGCCGAAGTCGACGATCAGGATCTTCTCGTGGATCGCAGCGACGTGCGGCGAGGTGTCGGCGCCAGAGGGGACGACGGACGAAGCGGAGGATGTGCTGGGGGCTGTCATGGGCAGCAGATACGCGACCGCGGCGCGGCTCGCAACGGGGAAAACAGGATGAGCGGCAGCCTCCCCTGACCTCTCCCCATGCACAGCGCAACCTCTCCCCGCCGGCGGGGAGAGGTCGGCCCGGCGGAGCGCAGCGAAGCCGGGTCGGGTGAGGGGGCGCCTCCGCAAGGCCGAGACTCAGTGCCCGCAGCGCCCCTCACCCCAACCCTCTCCCCGCAAGGGCGGGGCGAGGGAGCGCACTGTACCTGGGGCGCCCTCACCCCAGCCCTCTCCCGCGCGCGGGAGAGGGAGCGCGCCGTGCTTGGGGCGGTCGCGGATTCGAAAACGAAAGCGCTGCGCCCTGCCCGGTTCAGGCTTCGCGCTTCAGCACGCTGACGAAAAACCCGTCGGTGCCGGTGCGGCGCGGGGTCATCAGCAGGCCTTCTGGGGAGGTCCAGGCGGCGGCCAGGAAAAGCTCGGCCTTGTCCCACAGCGCGGCCGCAACCTCGGCCGGCGGGATCACGGCAAACTCTGGATGGGCGGCGGTGAACGCCTGGATCTGGCCGGTATTTTCGGGCGCCAGCACCGAGCAGGTGACATAGGCGATCCGCCCGCCCGGCTTCACCAGCCGCGCGGCGCGGCCGAGCACCTCGGCCTGGTCCTTGAGCCGGATCTCCAGCGCGCCGGGGCGCATCCGCCATTTCGCGTCGGGGTTGCGGCGCCAGGTGCCGGTACCGGTGCACGGCGCGTCGACCAGCACCAGATCGGCGCTGCCCTTGATGTCGGCCAGCGGATCGGCGTCGCCCTTCGGCGCCCTCACCTCGGCATTGTGGACGCCGGCGCGCGACAGCCGCTCGTGGATCGGGGCGAGCTGGCGCTTGTCGGCGTCGGTGGCGATCAGCCGGCCCTTGCCCTGCATCATCGCCGCCAGCGCCAGGGTCTTGCCGCCTGCCCCGGCGCACAGGTCGATCACCTGCTCGCCCGGCTTGGCGGCGGAAAACAGCGCGGCGAGCTGCGAGCCCTCGTCCTGGACCTCGACCGCGCCCTTGATGAAATCCGGCTCGGCCTGCACGCCGGGATTGCGGGCGTCGGCCGGCAACTCGATCCGCAGCCCCCACGGCGACCACGGCGACGCCTTGGCGCGCAGATGCGCCAGCGAGGCCAGCACCTTGTCGCGCGAGGCTTTCAGGGTGTTGACGCGCAGATCGAGCGGCGCCCGGCTGGCCATCGCCGCCGCCTCGGCGACGCGGGCCTCGCCGAACATCTCGGCAAGCGCGCCGTCGAGCCATTCCGGATAGTCGCCGGCGATATGCGGCGGCGCGCCGTCCAACGTCCGCGTCGACAGCGCGGCGTGTTCGACGTCGCTGAGAGGCTCCGGCGCGAACCGGCTGCCGTCGCACAGCGCCGCGATCGCCTCCGCCGTCATGCCGCGCTCCAGCTTCAGCATGCCGAGCACCCGCGCCCGGGCGGTATCGGAATCCATGATGAACGCGCTCGACGCCCGTCGGCGCAACACGTCCCACACCAGCCCGGCGATCGCAGATCGGTCACCGGAGCCGGCATAGCGATGCGCGGTCCCCCATTCCTTCAGCGCCTTGGCCGCGGGAATGCGCTGGCTGTCGATGGTGGCAATCAGGTCGATGGCTGCGGACAGCCGTGCGGCGGGGGTCATGCGGAGCTTTCAATCAGGGTCAGGGCGCGCAACGCGCCGAGCGGCGTCACAACAGGACGATCCGCTCAAGGGCGGTATCGGTCCGACGCTTTCAGGCTCCCGCTATAGCTGCCGCCCCCGCCGATGACAATCGAACCACCGCAACGCAGAGTCCCGGCGACGCCGGGGCTCCGCTGCGGCGCTTGCGATCAGGCCCGCTCCGGCCCGACGCGGACCAGCTGCTTACCGAAATTGGCGCCCTTGAGCAGGCCCATGAATGCCTCCGGTGCGTTCTGCAGCCCATCGGTGATGTGCTCGCGATACTTGACCTTGCCGTCCCGCACCCAGCCGGACATCTCGCGCAGGAACTCCTGACGCCGGCCGGCGAAATCGCTGACGATGAAGCCGCGGATGGTGAGCCGCTTGGTCAGCACGTGGCGCATCAGCGCGGTCGCCCATTTCGGCGTCGGCGGGGTTTCGAACGCATTGTACTGCGCGATCAGTCCACACACCGGCATGCGGGCGAAGGCGTTGAACAGCGGAAACACCGCCTCGAATACTTCGCCGCCGACGTTCTCGAAGTACACGTCGATGCCGTTCGGACACGCCGCCTTCAGCTTCGCGGCGAGATCGGGATCGCGGTGATCGAGGCAGTCGTCGAATCCGAGCTCCTGTTTGACGTAGTCGCACTTGTCTTTGCCGCCGGCGATGCCGATCGCGCGTGCCCCCTTCACCTTGGCGATCTGGCCCACGGCAGAGCCGACCGCGCCCGAGGCCGCCGCGACCACGACAGTCTCGCCTTCCTTCGGCTGGCCGATGTCCAAAAGGCCGGTATAGGCGGTCATCCCCGGCATGCCGAGCACCCCGACCGCGGTCGAGATCGGGCCGAGCGACGGATCGATCTTGCGCAGCGGCTTGGCGTCGGCGACCGCATGCGTCGCCCAGCCCGAATGCGCCAGCACGATGTCACCCTTGGCAAAAGCCGGGCTCTTGCTATCGATCACTTCGCAGACCGTGCCGCCCTCCATCACGCCGCCAACCGGCACCGGTTGCGCGTAGGACGGACCATCACTCATGCGGCCGCGCATATAAGGATCGAGCGACAGCCAGATCGTGCGGAGCAATACCTGCCCCTCGCCGGGCGCCGGAACGTCGAACTCTTCGAGGCGGAAATTCTGCGGCGTCGGCTCGCCGACCGGACGCGACGCGAGCACGATACGCTGACCCTTGGGCATTTTGTTTCCTTTTTTGATGTTCGTTGGTCGTCAGGGCCGCGACTGTAAGCGCCCCCACCGCATTCGCCAACTGCGTCAGGCCGCGCAGACAGCCTGTCGCTCGTCATTCCGGGGCGCGCGAAGCGCGAACCCGGAATCTCGCAGTTCGGCGTACCTCAGAGACGGCGACGATCTCCAGATTCCGGGTTCGCGCGTTTTACGCGCGCCCCGGAATGACTGTGGAGAAGTTGTTACTTAAAGTCAGCCGCCTCACACCCCGCCCGGATAGTTCGGGCTTTCGCGGGTGATGGTGACGTCGTGGACGTGGCTTTCGCGCAGGCCCGCGCCGGTGATGCGGACGAATTGCGCCTTGGTGTGGAATTCGCCAAGGTCCTTGGCGCCGACATAGCCCATCGCTGCGCGCAGGCCGCCGGCGAGCTGATGCACGACGTTGCCGACCGGGCCCTTGTACGGCACCTGGCCTTCGATGCCTTCCGGCACCAGCTTCAGCGTGTCCTTGATGTCCTGCTGGAAGTAACGATCGGCCGAGCCGCGCGCCATCGCGCCGACCGAGCCCATGCCGCGATACGCCTTGTAGGAGCGGCCCTGCCACAGGAACACTTCGCCGGGAGTCTCGTCCGTGCCGGCGAGCAGCGAGCCGACCATGGCGATATCGGCGCCGGCAGCGAGCGCCTTGGCGAGGTCGCCCGAGTACTTGATGCCGCCGTCGGCGATCACCGGCACGTCGGCCTTCTTGCATGCCTCGACCGCGTCCATGATTGCGGTGAGCTGCGGCACGCCGACGCCGGCGACGATGCGCGTCGTGCAGATCGAACCCGGACCGATGCCGACCTTGACCGCGTCGGCGCCGGAATCGATCAGCGCCTGAGCGCCGTCGCGGGTGGCGATGTTGCCGGCGATCACCTGAACCTCATTGGAGATCCGCTTGATGCGGGTGACCGCGTCGAGCACACGGGCCGAATGGCCGTGCGCGGTGTCGACCACGACAACGTCGACGCCAGCTTCGATCAGCCGCTCGGTACGCTCATAACCGCCCTCGCCCACGGTGGTCGCGGCGGCGACGCGGAGCCGGCCCTGCGCATCCTTCGACGCCAGCGGATGCGCGACCGCCTTCTCCATGTCCTTGACGGTGATCAGGCCAACGCAGCGATATTGCTCGTCGACCACCAGCAGCTTCTCGATGCGGTGCTGATGCAGCAGCTTCTTGGCCTCGCCCTGGCTGACGCCCTCACGCACGGTGACGAGATTCTCGTGCGTCATCAGCTCCGAGACCTTCTGGGACGGATCGGTGGCGAAGCGCACGTCGCGATTGGTCAGGATGCCCACCAGCTTGCCGGGGCCGTGGCCCTGGGCGCCGGTGACCACCGGAATGCCGGAGAAGCCGTACTGATTCATCAGCGCTAGCGCGTCGGCCAGCTTGGCGTCCGGGCTGATGGTGAGCGGGTTGACCACCATGCCGGACTCGAACTTCTTGACCTGGCGGACCTGCGCGGCCTGCCCTTCCGGATCGAAGTTACGATGGATCACACCGATGCCGCCGGCCTGCGCCATCGCGATGGCCATCCGGGCTTCGGTGACCGTGTCCATCGCCGAGGCAATGATCGGGATGTTGAGCGGGATCGCGCGGGTGATGCGCGAGCGGATGTCGACCTCGGACGGCAGCACGTCCGACAGGCCGGGCTTCAGCAGCACGTCGTCGAAGGTGAGAGCTTCGATAAATTGCGGGGATGCGCTCACTGACGCCATGGCCAACTCCGTTCAGCGGCGCCGAAGGCCGCGCTCGATTTTGCGGGGACGGGAGGCACGTTCGGCGCCGCTGGGTGCGGCACCGTCGAATCGAGCCCGTCGGTAGGGTTGGCGGTGGTCGATAGCATGGGGATATGACGAATCAAAGAGGCAAGCACGACAGCCCCGCCCCGCTCCCCAAGCATTCCTCAAGGGCCCGCCGGCGAGCCGGAAATCAACGCAATTTCAGGGATTTCGCTGACGGCATCGCGGGCCGAGCGGAGCACCCGGCGGTCCTCTTCGGGTACCGCGGCGAGGTCGCCGTCCTCAAAGAATCCAATCGCCCGCAACGGCAGAGCGGGATCGCGGCCGAACATCTTCGAAAAGCCTGCCAACGAACGGGGCAACGATTCGCCCGACGCCAGTAACGCCGCGATGTCCCGATAATCCTTGGCTTCGGCCCGGTCCAAGATCGCCTTCAGCTTGGTTGCCAGCAAATCCTGGCGCGACGCAACCCGCATCACACGGTCAGCGGTCAGCAACGGCGGGGCGAGCCTGCCGAAGTTGAGGCCGCCGAAGAATGACAACTTGACCGCACCGGCCGGCATCGCCACCCGAACCACCAGCGTATCCTTGGCTTCCTGGACGATGTCGGAATTGGGAAGTCGATCGAGGGCGGCGCCCACCTGATGCTTGTCGAGAGGCTCGGAACGGAAAAAGTCGAAATCGACCGAAACGCGATGGCCGAGATGCAGCGCGACCGCGGTCCCGCCATAGAGCACGAAGTTCAGGCCGGAGCTGAATCCGAGCAGCGGCCAAATCTGTCGCTGGGCTTCCGGCAGCACCTCAAGGCACGGCTCAAACGTCTCCGGCATCGAACTTTCTCTGCGGCGGGATGTCCGGGATCGACCGGCCGGTCGCCCGCTGCAGGCGACCCCGCCAGAACTCCCAGGAGCGCGGATCGATCCAACCCGGCTGCGCCGCCAGCATCACTTCGACCAGCGCGTCGGGACCCAGCACTGTCTCCAGCCTCCGCACCTCATCGAAATTGGCGAAGCTCATCGCCTGTGCCAGGATGCGGGCCTCCGTGCGCGGCGCGGCGTCGACAGCCTCCCACCAGAAATACTTCCGCTCCAGCGCGGCCGCAAAATCAGGAGACATCCGAAGGGCGACGGTCATTATGGCAGATTAGCACGGAACCGCTGATTTTGCGACGTTTCCCTTTGCCCGTGAGTCGCCTTGCCCCTGCCACGCTCAGCGCCGATAGCCCGGCGGCAGACCGTGTTCGCGGATCGCCTCCACGACCTCGCGGTGCATGCGCTTTTCGCGCTCCATCCGCACGGCAATCAGCGCGTGCAGCGATGGGATCACCAGCAGCGGGTGGAAGATCAGTCCGAGCACGATGCACACCACCAGCAGCACGAGGTTGAACACCGCCGACAGCGGCTGGCCGTTGAACAACAAGCCGAGCGGCGGCAGGAACGCGGCGAGCAGATAGATCATCGGCCAGTCTCCGTCGCGGAACCGATCGAGGCGCCGCTCATCGTCATTATCGGCAGCACATCCGAAAGCGTTTCCGCCGTGAGGAATGTGCTCCGGTCACGGAGGATTTAGGTAACCGCGCAAGCTCCGCAATAGCCGGGGCCGCGACACGGTGCTACAGCCCGGGCGCCCTCCTCTGGTCGAAATCTCCGATGAACAAAGATCGAGTTATTCCGCTGATCGTGGCTGCCGCGCTGTTCATGGAGAACATGGACGCGACGGTGATCGCGACTTCGCTGCCGGCGATCGCCGCCGACATCGGCACCTCGCCGCTGACGCTGAAGCTGGCGATCACCTCGTATCTTTTGTCGCTGGCGGTGTTCATTCCGGCGTCGGGCTGGACAGCGGACCGGTTCGGCGCGCGCACGGTGTTCTCGATCGCGATCGCGGTGTTCATGGTCGGCTCGATCGGCTGCGCGCTGTCGAGCTCGATCCATCACTTCGTCATCGCCCGCATCATCCAGGGGATCGGGGGGGCGATGATGACTCCTGTTGGGCGGTTGGTGCTGCTGCGCTCGATCGAAAAAAGCGCGCTGGTCGGGGCGATGGCCTGGGTCACGGTACCGGCGCTGATCGGGCCGGTGATCGGGCCGCCGCTCGGCGGCTTCATCACCACTTACTTCTCCTGGCACTGGATCTTCCTGATCAACATCCCGATCGGTCTGATCGGGATCGCGATGGCGCAGCGCTTCATCGATCCCATCCAGGGCGAACGCCCAGAGCGGTTCGACCTGACGGGCCTGGTCCTCGCCGGCATCGGCGTCGCCGGTATCGCCTTCGGCCTGTCGGTCGCCGGCCTCGGCCTGCTGCACTGGAGCGTGGTGGTCGGGCTGATCGGCGTCGGCGCGATCGCGATGACGTTGTACGTATTCCACGCCCGCAGAGTGACGGCGCCGGTGCTGGATTTCTCGCTGCTGCGCCTGACGACGCTGCGCTCCAGCCTGATCGGCGGCTTTCTGTTTCGGCTCGGCATCGGCGCACTGCCGTTCCTGCTGCCGCTGCTGATGCAGATCGGCTTCGGGCTGTCGCCGTTTCAATCCGGTCTCGTCACCTTCGCCTCCGCGGCCGGCGCGATCGGGATGAAGACGCTGGCCGCGCGGATCATCCGCGCGTTCGGGTTCCGCAACATCATGACGGTGAACGCCGTGGTCAGCTCGGTGTTTCTCGCCGCCTGCGCACTGTTCGCACCGGGCACGCCGCTCTTGCTGATCATGATTATCCTGGTGGTCGGCGGCTTCTTCCGATCGCTGCAGTTCACCTCGATCAATACCGTCGCCTATGCCGAGGTCGAGCAGGCCCAGATGAGCCGCGCCACCACCCTGCTCAGCGTCGGCCAGCAGCTTGCGTTGTCGGCAGGTGTTGCAGTCGGTGCATTCTCGGTGGAAGCGACGATGGCGCTCCGCGGCGTCACCACGCTCGGCGCGGCCGACTTCGCCCCCGCCTTTATCGTGGTGGCGGTGCCCGCCGCGCTGTCAGCGCTGTTCTTCTGGCAGATGCCGAGCGATGCCGGCCACGAGATCTCGGGGCGCAAGGCGATCGAGATTTCGAGCAAGAAGGCCGGCGCCAAAGCCGCGACCAAGGCCGCGTCCGAACAGACCCAGGACGCCCGCGACCAGCGGTTTGGCTAAGTAAGGTTGTGTCGATCAGCCGAAACGGTCGCCACCGGACTGGGCACCGTCGTCCTGGCGGACAGCCAGCCGCAGCACGTCGTTGCAGATCGGGCAGCGATAATGCGGCACATCGAACGACGCGTTGGCGTGCTCGATCTCGATCAGCTCCCGATCGACACCGCAGGCTCTGCACATCGGCGTAGGAATCTCCATTGGTCCCCCCCCGATTCGCCCGATGGATGCCGCTAAGCCTATGGGAACTACGAGGAAGTGCTCTGTAGAAAGCTACCTTTACCAACAATTAACCAGATGAATTCGCTAGTTTAAAGCGCGACTAAGTTGCACTCTCGCACGGCAAGGCGCCAAGCGAGCGGCGTCACTCCAGTTCGCCGCCAGCCGTTGCGTCACGCGCCGCACCGCCACGAAAGCCGGTCGCCAGCAGGTAGCGCTCGGACGAGTCCTTGCGGCTCGCCGCCGGCTTGACGTGCTTCACGCTGGCATAATCGCGCTTCAGCTCGGCCATCAGCGCCGCATCGGCGCCGCTCTGAAACACCTTGGCGAGAAACGCCCCCCCCGGCTTCAACACTTCGGCCGCGAACATCGCCGCGGTCTCGACCAGGCCGACGATGCGAAGCTGGTCGGTCTTGCGATGGCCGGTGGTGTTGGCGGCCATGTCGCTCATCACCAGATCGGCGCCGCCGCCAAGCATGTCCCGCAACCGGCCCGGCGCCGAGGGATCGAGAAAATCGAGCTGCGCGAAGGTGACCCCGGGAACCTCGCCCATCTCCAACAAGTCGATCGCCACCACTTTACCGCGGCCGTCGGCGGCCCCGACTTTCTTGGCCGCAACCTGGCTCCAACCGCCGGGTGCGGCGCCGAGGTCGACCACCGCCATGCCGGGCTTGAGCAGCCGGAACTTGTCGTCGATCTCGGTCAGCTTGTAGGCGGCGCGCGAACGGTAGCCGTCGCGCTTGGCCTGCGCCACGTAAGGGTCATTGAGCTGGCGCTCCAGCCACAGCTTGGACGACAGCTTCATCCGCCCGCCGCTTTTGACGGTGACGCGCATTCGTCCGGTGGTGTCCTTGGCCATGGCTTCGCTTACGATCGAGGGATAAGGCCGCTGCTTACCAGACGGGCCCGGAAAAACCAGTGCGGAACCAGCGCCATCCTGCCGCCATCGCGGATGCGTGCCAGGATGCCGCGGCGTTTCGAGGCTTGCGGCATGATCAAGATCAAGACATCGATGGCCGCAAGGAATACCTCCCGGAGGTCCAACGGGCTGGGATCATGTCGTTAGCCGCTTTCGCCTCCGCCGTCCTGGCGCTGCTGCTGGCCCCCGGGCCGACCAACACCCTGATCGGCGTCGCCGGGGCGCAGGGTGGGCTCGGCCGCGTCGCGCGGCTGCTGCCGGCCGAACTGCTCGGCTACCTGACGGCGATCCTGCCCCTCGCCTATCTCGGCGCCGACCTGATGGCGGAGCTGCCGGCCGCAGCTGTGATCGTGAACGTCGCCGCGGCTACCTGGGTGATGCTGCTGGCGGTGCGGCTGTGGCACCTGAATCCGTCCGGCGCGACCGGCGCCATCACGGCGCGGCGGGTCTATCTGACGACGTTGCTGAACCCCAAGGCGCTGATCTTCGCCTTAGTGCTGCTGCCTGCGCCGAGCGAACCCGACTTTGCCGCCAGACTGATGATGTTCTGCCTGATGGTCTTCGCGGTGGCGTTGCTGTGGGGCTTTGCCGGCACCATGACGCAGATCGGAGCCGGCGGCGCCGGCCGCCTGAGGCTGACGCAGCGGATCGCGTCGCTATGGCTGGCGCTGGTGTCGCTGTCGCTGATCGCCGGCGCGCTCACCACCGTCTGAACCGCCAGCGGCGTCTTCGGCGCGAACTACACCGGCCCGAGCACGCCGTCTTCGCGCATCATTTCGACCAGCATGCCCTCGCGCAGACCGCGATCGGCGACACGCAGCCGCGGCAGCGGGAACGCAGCGCGGACCGCATCGAGGATGGCGCAGCCGGCCAGCACCAGATCGGCCCGCTCATTGCCGATGCAATGATTATGCGCGCGGTCGTGATAACTCATGCTGCGCAGCTTCTCGACCGTGGCGCTGAGTTCGGCGTCGCTCATCCAGATGCCATCGACCCGCCGCCGGTCGTAGCGGATCAAGTCGAGATACAGACCGGCCAGCGTCGTCACCGTGCCCGAGGTACCGAGCAGGTGCATCCGGTCGAGATCGCCGCCATGCTGTGCGGCGAACGGCGCCACATGCTTGGCAACCTCGGCGACCATCGACGTGTAGGTCTCCGGCGTCACCACCTTGCCACCGAACGCTTCGGCCAGCGTGACGACGCCGAGCGGCACCGACATCCAGGCCTGAATCCGCGGCGGCACGTCGGGCCGATCCGGATCGCGGGCGATCCGCACCAATTCGCTGGAGCCGCCGCCGATATCGAACAGGATCGCACCGCGGCCGTTCGGATCGAGTAGCGGCGAGCAACCGGTCGCGGCGAGCCGCGCTTCGGTTTCGCGGCCGATGATCTCGAGCCGGATGCCGGTGGCGTGCGCGACCCTGTCACAAAACTCGTCGGCATTGCTGGCGGCGCGGCAGGCTTCGGTTGCAATCAGCCGCTGCCGCCTGGCTTTGCGTGCATCGATCTTCTCGCGGCATACCGCAAGCGCCGAGATCGCCCGTCCGATCGCCGCCTCGCTGATCCGGCCGGTGGTGGCAACGCCCTCTCCGAGCCGGATGATCCGCGAGAACGAGTCGATCACGCGAAAGCCGTCGCCCGCCGGCCGCGCAATCAGCAGCCGGCAGTTGTTGGTGCCGAGGTCGAGCGCGGCGTAAACGCCGTCGCCGTGGGACGCGGTGGCGTGCTCCTCCTCGGCGATCGCAACGATCGCGTGCGGATCCTCGCCAGGCAGCGAGCCTGGGCGAAGCCGCGTTTCGTCGTCCATCAAATTCGTCTTTCCGCGGCCGTGCACAGCCGACGTCGAAATCATCATTCACGGAAAGTTTAGCAGCGCACCGCCCCGGCGCAACCCACCTGCGGGCGAAGCATGCGGTTTCGTGCGTTGTGGCGTGTGGGCGGCTGCGCTATCCGTTGTGACTATCACACTGACATTCCCCGCGCAGAATCGCCGCCCCACGCGGCCTTTTCCCGTCCCGCGCGCCTCTCAAGCCGGAACTCAGCCTCATGCAGGACCGCCCCGCCAACGCGTCGCTCGACACCTCCCTCGCGCTGCACAAATTCGGCGTGGGCCAGCCGGTCCGGCGCAAGGAGGACGAGACGCTGCTGCGCGGCAAGGGCCGCTACACCGACGACTGCAATCTGCCGGGGCAGTTTTACGCCGTGATGGTGCGCAGTCCGCATCCGCACGGCATCATCCGCGGCATCGGCACTGAGGCCGCCAAGGCAATGCCTGGCGTCTGCGCGATCTACACCGGCGCCGACCTCGCCGTCGCCGGCTACGCGCCGTTCAGTTCCGGCCTGCCGCTCAAGAGCCGCGACGGCACGCCGCTGAAGCAAACCCATCACGGCGCGCTGGCCACCGACAAGGTGCGCTTCGTCGGCGAGCCCGTCGCGTTTGTGGTCGCCAAGACGCTGGCGCAGGCGCGCGATGCCGCCGAAGCGGTCGAACTCGACATCGACCCGCTCCCCGCCGTCACCGATGCAGAAGCCGCGATGCAGCCCGGCGCGCCCCAGCTCTACGATCACATCGAGAACAACGTCGCGCTCGACTATCACTTCGGCGACACCGCAGCCGTGAACGCAGCCTTCGCCGCGGCCGCGCACGTCACCACGCTGGATATCGAGAACACCCGCGTTGCCGCGGTGCCGATGGAGCCGCGGGTCGGGCTCGCCTCCTACGATCAGCAGAACGGCCGCTACACCATTCAGCTGCCGACCCAGGGCGTCTCCGGCAACCGCAATACGCTGGCCAAACTGCTCGGCGTGCCGACCGACAAGGTGCGGGTGCTGACCGGCCAGGTCGGCGGCTCATTCGGGATGAAGAACATTTCTTACCCCGAGTACATCTGCATCCTGCACGCCGCCAAGGCACTCGGCCGCCCGGTGAAGTGGACCGACGAGCGTTCGACCAGCTTTCTGTCCGACAGCCAGGGCCGCGGCCAGCAGATCCGCGCCGAACTGGCGCTGGATGCCGGCGGACGCTTCCTGGCGATCCGCCTGTCCGGCACTGGCAATCTCGGCGCCCAGATCACCGGCGTCGCGCCGCTGCCGCTGTCGCTCAACACCGGCAAGAATATCGGCAGCGTGTACCGGACACCGTTGCTCAGTGTCGATATCAAGTGCGTGGTCACCAACGTCACGCTGATGGGCGCCTATCGCGGCGCCGGCCGACCCGAAGCCAACTACTTCCTGGAGCGGCTGATCGATCGCGCCGCCGACGAGATGGGGATCGACCGCCTCACCCTGCGCAAGCGCAACTTCATCAAGCCGACGCAGATGCCGTTCACCGCCTGCTCCGGCGTGACCTACGACAGCGGCGACTTCGCCGGCGTATTCGGACAGGCGCTGGAGCTGTCCGACTATGACGGCTTCGCCAAGCGCAAGAAGGATGCGCGCAAGGCCGGCAAGCTGCGCGGCATCGCGGTCGGCTCGTATCTCGAAGTGACGGCGCCGCCGAACCCCGAACTCGGCAAGATCGTGTTCGAAGAAGGCGGCACGGTGCGGCTGATCACCGGCACGCTCGACTACGGCCAGGGCCATGCGACGCCGTTCGCGCAGGTGCTCAGCACGTTTCTCGGCGTGCCGTTCGAACGCATCCGGCTCGAACAGGGCGACAGCGATATCGTCCACACCGGCAACGGCACCGGCGGATCGCGTTCGATCACCGCCAGCGGCATGGCGATCGTCGAGGCGTCGCAAAAGGTGATCGCCAAGGGCAAGAGCGCCGCGGCGCATCTCTTGGAAACCGCCGAAGCCGACATCGAATTTGCCGACGGCCGCTTCACCGTCGCCGGCACCGACCGCAGCATCGGCATCATGGACCTGGCGCAGCGGCTACGCGGCGCCGAGCTGCCGGAGGGCGTCCCCTCCTCGCTCGATGTCGATCACACCACCGAAGGCGTCCCCTCCGCCTTCCCCAACGGCTGCCATGTCGCCGAGGTCGAGATCGATCCGGACACCGGCGTCACCCGCGTGGTGCGCTACACCGCGGTCAATGATTTCGGCACCGTGGTCAATCCGATGATCGTCGCCGGTCAGCTCCATGGCGGCGTCGCCCAAGGCATCGGCCAGGCGCTGATGGAGAAGATCTCATACAACGCCGACGGCCAGCCGATCACCGGCTCGCTGCAGGACTACGCGTTGCCGCGCGCCGAGGACATCCCGCTGATGACGGTCGGCGATCACCCGGTGCCCGCCAAGACCAATCCGCTCGGCACCAAGGGCTGCGGCGAAGCCGGCTGCGCCGGCTCCCTTGCGACCATCGTCAACGCCGCGCTCGATGCGCTGAAGGATTACGGCGTGACGACGCTCGACATGCCGCTGACGCCTGAGAAGGTGTGGCGCGCGATCCATGAGGCGAAGGCGAGGACGGCGGCGTAGTCCACCCCCGTCATCGCCCGCGCATGCGGGGAATGACGCTGTACTTGTGGCACTGCGCCTCCTCAAACCAGATCGTCATGCGCGGGCTTGACCCGCTTGCGCGGCCGTAGCCGCTCCGGCGCGGCGAAGGTCCGCGCATCCATCGCGCGCGCAGGCGCGCAACTGACAGCACTTACCGAAGAAGATGGGTCGCCGGGTCGAGCCCGGCGACGACGTCTGTTGTGCTGCGAGGACGTTGCCTCGTTGTCAGAGGGCTACTCTCTACTCCGCCTTCACCAGCGGGCAACCGCCGTCTTTCAGCGGGCGGAAGGCCTGGTCGCCGGGGACTTCGGCGAGGACTTTGTAGTAGTCCCACGGCGCCTTGGATTCTTCCGGCTTCTTGACCTCGAACAGGAACATCGAGTGCACCATGCGGCCGTCCTCACGCAGGAAGCCGTTGTCGGTGAAGGCGTCGCGCACCGGCAGTTCGCGCATCTTCGCCAGCACCGTCTTGGTGTCCTTGCTGTTCGCCGCCTTCACCGCCTTCAAATAGTGCAGTGTCGCGCTGTAGGTCGCGGCCTGGTTCATCGTCGGCATCCGCTTCATGCGTTCGAAGTACTTCTTGCCGAACTCGCGGGTGCGGTCGTTGAGGTCCCAATAATACGCCTCGGTGATGATCAGGCCGTTGGCCATCTTCAGACCCAGGCTGTGGATGTCGGAGATGAACATCACGATGCCGGCGAGCTTCTGCCCGCCGGTGACGATGCCGAATTCAGCCGCCTGCTTGATGGTGTTGATGGTGTCGCCGCCGCCATTGGCCATGCCGATGATCTTGGCCTTCGACGACTGCGCTTGCAGCAGGAACGAGGAGAAGTCGGCGTTGTTCAAGGGATGCCGCGCGCTGCCGAGCACCTTGCCGCCCGCCGCCTTCACTACCTCGCCGGTGTCGCGTTCGATCGAATGGCCGAACAGATAGTCCGCGGTGATGAAGAACCAGGTGTCGCCGCCGTTCTTGACGATCGCCGAGCCGACGGTGTGGGCGTTCGAATAGGTGTCGTAGGTCCAGTGCGCGGTATAGGGCGAGCACGATTTGCCGGTGATGTCCGACGACGCCGCGTCGGTGACGATCATGATCTTCTCGAACTTCTTCGACATCTCCATCGCGGCAAGCGCGGTGGCCGAGGTCGGCAGATCGACGATCATGTCGACGTTTTCGTTCTCGTACCATTTGCGCGCCAGCGACGCGGCGATGTCCGGCTTGTTCTGCACGTCCGCCGAGATGAACTCGATCGGCTTGCCGAACATCGTGCCGCCCATCTCCTCGATCGCCATCTTGGCGGCTTCGACGTTGCCCTGGCCTCCGATGTCGGAATACACCGACTGGAAATCGCCGAGCAGACCGATCTTGAGCGGAGCCTGTTGCTGCGCGAAGGCGGGTGCGCCGAGCAGCAGCGGCGCGGCCAGCATGATCGCTGCCGCCCGTTGAACGAGTGTCATGTTTCCTCCGGAATGATTTTTTGATTTGTTATCAGTTCGGCCGTATCGCCGGCTCCCGCGCATGAATGGATGTGCCCCCGCCCTCCTGGTTGCTGTGATCGTCGGCAAGCATTCTCGCTGCACCCGCCTGCAAGGCGAGAGGGGGCAGAACGTCGCATGACGTCGCCACCATCCGCCTGACGGAATAAACGTCTGCTACGCGGCCGCCTGCTGTCGCGGGGCGAAGATCGCGACGTGGTGACAATGCGCCACCGGCCGGTCGCCATTCGCCACGATCAGCGCGTCGAATTCGGCGAAGCGGTGGCCCTTCTTGTCGTAGTTGGCGACCACCCTGGCCCGAGCGGTGAGCACGTCGTCGCCGCGCGCCGCGGCGAGCAACTGCATCTTCGATCCGACATGGATCCACGGCCCGAGCACGACATTGTCGACCAGCACGCGGTTCATGATCCGCTGCAGCGTGCCGGGATGGATCAAGTCATCGCTCTGGTAGATCGGATCGGTCTCGCGGATCTCGTCGAGATACGCGTGCAGCTTCGCCCCGCCCCAGCTGACCGGTGCGGTGCCGAACCAGTGCCCTTCGGGAAACGACTGCGCGCCGACCGGCGGCCTGGTCGTCGCCGCGGCTGTCTCCGGATAGGCGGACAGATCGACCGCTGGCGCCTGCGCCGGCAGTGATGCGCTGCCGGTGGCACAGAGCTCGCCGCGGCTCTCGACCGCGAGCGTGATGGCCTCGCCCTGCTCCTCGCCCGTCACCGTCGCGGTCTCGCCGTCATACACCGGCTTGACGAACCGCGCCTCGATCAGCCCGCGCTCCAGGAAGTCCCGGCCCCAGCGGGCGATCGGCAGATGCATCATGTAGGCCATCACCTCGACCCCGGGCACCAGGCCGCCGGTGAAGCCGAAGCGGCGGGCCACGGTGTCGTCGTGCATCTTGTTTTCGGATTGTTTGGCGGTGTTGAAGGCGCTGACGCGCCAGGGCGCAAGCGATGCGGCCATGGTGTCTCCCGGTTTGCCCGACCTTGTTGGCGATCGTTGCCGGCGATGCTACGCCACTGCGCCGGCAACGCAAGGCCGCCCAGAGAACCGCACACCGCCCGATGACCGACGCCCTCACCCGCATCTATGTCGACGCCGACGCCTGTCCGGTGAAGGACGAGGTGTACAAGGTGGCCGAGCGTCACCATCTTCCGGTGACGGTGGTGGCCGGCGGCTTCATCCGGGTGCCGCAGCATCCGCTGATCGAGCGTGTCGCCGCCGGTTCCGGCATGGATGCGGCCGACGACTGGATTGCGGAGCGGATCAAACCGGGCGATATCGTCGTCACCGCGGACATTCCGCTGGCGAGCCGCTGCGTCAAAGCGGGCGCCACCGCGATCGCTCCGAACGGCAAGCCGTTCACCGAGGAGTCGATCGGCATGACGCTGGCGGTGCGCAATCTGATGACCGATCTGCGCTCGACCGGCGAGATCACCGGCGGCCCGCGCGCGTTTTCGCCGCGCGACCGCTCCACCTTTCTTTCGGCGCTCGACAGCGCGATCCGCAGGATCGCGCGCCGCAGGGCCGCTCCGACCTGATGGACCGACCATGGCGCCGCCGCTGATCCAACTGAAAGACATCGCGCTGACCTTCGGCGGCGCCGCGCTGTTCGACGGCGTCGAACTCGCCGTCTCAGCCGGCGACCGGCTTTGCCTGATCGGCCGCAACGGCTCCGGCAAATCGACGCTTTTGAAGATCGTCGCCGGCCTGATCGAGCCCGACCGCGGCAGCCGCTTCGTGCAGCCCGGCGCCACCGTGCGCTATCTGCCGCAGGAGCCGGATTTCAACGGCTTCGCCACCACGCTGGCTTATGTCGAGGCCGGGCTCGCGCCGGGCGACGATCACTATCAGGCCGCCTATCTGCTCGAGCAGCTCGGCCTGCACGGCGACGAGAATCCGGCCAATCTCTCCGGCGGCGAGGCCCGGCGCGCGGCGCTGGCGCGGATTCTCGCGCCCGATCCCGACATCCTGCTGCTCGACGAGCCGACCAACCATCTCGACCTGACCACGATCGAATGGTTGGAAAACGATCTCGCCCAGCGCAGATGCGCGATCGTGATGATCAGCCACGACCGTCGCTTCCTCACCAACCTGTCGCGCGCCACCGCCTGGCTCGACCGCGGCGTGATCCGCCAGATCGACCGCGGCTTCTCGCAGTTCGAAAGCTGGCGCGACGACGTGCTGGCCGAAGAAGAGCGCGATCAGCACAAGCTCGACCGCAAGATCGTGATGGAAGAGCACTGGCTGCGCTACGGCGTCTCCGGCCGCCGCAAGCGCAACGTCAAGCGGCTCGCCGGCCTGCACGAGCTGCGCGCGCAGCGCCGCGACTATCGCGGCCCAACTGGCGCCGCCTCGCTCGCCGCGGCGGAAGCCGACAAGTCAGGCAAGCTGGTGATCGAAGCCAAGTCGATCAACAAGGCCTGGGGCGACCGGCCGATCGTCGATGCGTTCTCGATCCGGATTAATCGCGGCGACCGCGTCGGCATCGTCGGCCCGAACGGCGCCGGCAAGACCACGCTGATCAGCCTGCTGACCGGCGCGCTTGCCCCCGACAGCGGGACGGTGCGGCTCGGCACCAATCTGGAGATCGCCACGCTCGATCAGAGCCGCGACAGCCTGGACCCGAAATCGACGCTGAGCGATGCACTGACCGGCGGCCGCGGCGACCAGGTGATGGTCGGCGGCAAGCCGCGCCACGTGATCGGCTACATGAAGGACTTCCTGTTCACTCAGGAACAGGCCCGTACCCCGCTGGAAGCGCTGTCCGGCGGCGAACGCGGCCGGCTGATGCTGGCGCGCTCGCTGGCGAAACCGTCGAACCTCTTGGTGCTCGACGAGCCGACCAACGACCTCGACCTCGAAACCCTCGACGTGCTCGAGGAGATGCTCGGCGACTACGACGGCACGGTGATCCTGATCAGCCACGACCGCGACTTCCTCGACCGCGTCGTCACCTCGGTGATCGCGCCGGACGGCGGCGGCAAATGGATCGAATATGCCGGCGGCTATTCCGACATGCTGGCGCAGCGCGGCGCCGACCTGACCCGGCAGCCGGCCAAGGCCGCCGCGACCGAGCCGACGGCCGCGAAGGCGGCGCCCTCGCCCGCCGCCGCGCCTGCGCCGAAGCGCAAGCTGAGCTTCAACGAGAAGCACGCGCTGGAGACGCTGCCGAAGACCATCGCCAAGCTGGAAGCCGAGATCGCGAACTTGCAGAAGCAGCTCGACGATCCGCAGCTCTATGCCAAGGACCGCGCCAAGTTCGACAAGGTCTCGGCCGCGATGGCCAAGGCGCACGACGAGCTGCACGCCGCCGAGCAGCGCTGGCTCGAGCTGGAGATGCTGCGCGAAGAGATCGAAAGCGCCTGACCCGGGCTCCTCCGAAGCCTTGAACGGTATTTAATCACCACGCCGACCGAGCGGTTGACTCTGCACGTGCGTGAGTTTATATCTACATTTGTAGATATTAGCCATGACAGCTGTTCCGACCCCATCCCGTCGCCCACGTGGCCGCCGCCCCTCCGGGGCGCCGAGCGGCCGCGCCGCCCTGCTCACCGCCGCGACCCGCGCCTTCGCCGAACTCGGCTTCGAGCGCGCGGATCTGCGCAGCATCGCCAAAGCCGCCGACGTCGATACCGGTCTGATCCGGATCCATTTCGGCGACAAGGCAGCGCTATGGCTCGCCTGCCTCGACGCGGTGACCCAGGAAGCCGCGCCGATCATGGCGGTGATGACCAAGCTTTCCACCGAAACCGATCGCCCGGCCTACGACCGGCTGCGCGAGGCGATCGAGACCTTCGTGGCCTTCGGCATCGCCCATCCGGAAGTCCGCCAGTTCGTCGCGCAGCACGCCGCCGAAACGCCGGAGCGCGCCGCGCTGCTGATCGATCGGCTCGCACGTCCCGCTTATCTGTCGATCCGCGATCTGGTGCAGGCCGGCATCGATTGCGGCGTGGTGCGGACGCCGCATCCGGCGCTGTTCTTCCTGCTGCTCAGCAACTCGGTGCATCAGCCGCACTCGGTGCCGGTGCTGCTCAACGAGATCGCGCCGGACATCGCCCCCGCCGAAGCGCCGTCCCTGCTGGCGCGCAGCATCGTCGCGACCTTTCTGCATTCCCCCACCTCGTGAAGGACCAGACCATGACTGCTTCAGCCGATCATTCCGCTCGCCGCTTCAGGCTCCGCATCGCTTCGCTCGCGGCCGCAGCGCTGTGCGCGACCGTGACGGTGAACGCGGCCTCGGCGCAAGGGACGCCGGAGGAGCGCCGCGCCTGCAGGCCCGACGTGATGCGGCTGTGCCGCTCCGAAATTCCCGATGTGCCGGCCATCACCGCCTGCCTGATCGCCAAGCGCACCCAGCTCAGCCAGGCCTGCTCGCTGGTGATGTTCCCGAACCGCCACAGCGACGCGACGCATAGCCGGGCGAACCGTCCGGTCGTGACGCAATAACCACGCGGCGTCAGGCGCGTTGCAGCCAGCGCAGCGCGCCGCGGCCGGCCATCACGCCGGTCGCAAAGCAGGCCGTGAGCAGATAGCCGCCGGTCGGCGCTTCCCAGTCGAGCATCTCGCCGGCGGCGAACACGCCGGGCAGTTTGCGCAGCATGTAGTCCGCGTCGATCTCACCGAGTGCAATGCCGCCCGCGGTCGAGATCGCCTTGGCGATCGGCGCGGTGGCAACTAAGCGCACCGGCACGGCATTGATTAGTGCGGCGAGCTGATCGGCCGGCAGCGTCGCGAGCGCAACGCCCGTTCCATGCGCGGCTTCCTGCAGCAGACCGATGCCGGCCGGCGACAGCCCCGCGGCTTTGCGCAAATACGTCGACAGCGACTGCTTGCCCCTCGGCTTCGCTAATCGCGCCGCGAGATCAGCTATGCTGAGATCCGGCCGCAGCGCGATCGACAGCCGCGCTTGGCCCTCGGCCAGGATCGCATCGCGCAACACTGCCGAGATCGCATAGATCGCGCCGCCTTCGATGCCGTCGCGGGTGATCACTGCCTCGCCGCGTACGGTGCGTGCGCCGAACGACAACGCGACGTTCTTCAGCGGCGCGCCCTGATACTTGTCCGCGAACAGCGCCGACCACTGCGCGACGAAACCGCAATTCGCCGGCCGCAGCGGCGTAATCGTGACGCCTCTGGCGGCGAGCAGATCGCTCCAGCTTCCATCCGAACCGAGCCGCGGCCAGCTGGCGCCGCCGAGCGCCAGCACCGTCGCCCGCGCCGCGATGCTGCGCGGACCATCCGCTGTGTCGAACGACAGACGCCCCTCGCCGTCCCATCCGGTCCAGCGATGCTTCAGGCGGAGCTGCACGCCCAGCGCATCGAGCCGGCGCAGCCAGGCGCGCAGCAGCGGCGAGGCCTTCATCGCCACCGGAAACACCCGCCCGCTGGAGCCGACGAAGGTCGGCTGCCCGAGATCATCGGCCCAGGCGCGCAGTTGCTCGGGGCCGAACGCCTCGAGCGCTGGAGTCAGCCACGCCTGCGCCGCGCTGTAGCGCGACAGGAAGTCGGGCATCGCTTCGCTGTGCGTGAGATTGAGGCCGCCGCGCCCGGCCAACAGAAATTTCCGCGCCGGTGCCCCCATGCCGTCGAACACGATGACGCGCATGCCGCCAAGCGCGAGCTGCTCGGCCGCCATCAGTCCGGCCGGCCCGGCGCCGATCACAGCGGCGTCGATGTCGAGAATGTCAGCCACCACGGCTGCCTGCGATGAAAATCATCCGGCGCTTATACACCAACCGGGATCGGCGTAGAGATTCCGGGTTCACGCCTTCGGCGTGCCCCGGAATGACTCGTGGAGAGATAATGCGTCATTCCGGGGCGCTCGCGCTCAGCGAGCGAACCCGGAATCCGGAGCTGTTCTGCGACTCAAACCGAGCCGCAGCCCCCTCACATCTTGATGCCGAGCCTCGCTGCGGCCTGGGCCACGTACTTCTGCGTCTGCTGGAACGCACCTTCGAGCGCCTGGGCCTTGGAGTCGTCACTGATCTCGGCGAAGTGCGCCGCGATCGCGTCGGCGGTCCATTCGGATTCCGGCAGGTTGATGCCTTCCGTCTCGACGATCTTGATCTGCGCGAACGAGCCGGCACCGGCGCCGAGCGTGGTGCGGGTCGGCGCGTTCTCGCTGAGCAGGAACAGCACCGCGGGCGTGATCGCCTCCGGCTTCATCAGCTGCAGCGCCTGCGGCGGCAGCAGCTCCTCGGTCATACGGGTCGCGGCGGTCGGCGAAACCGTGTTGACGCGGATGTCGGTCTTGCGGCCTTCCTGCGCCAGCACGTTCATCAAGCCGACGATGCCGGCCTTCGCGGCGCCGTAGTTGGCCTGGCCGAAATTGCCGAACATGCCCGACGACGAGGTGGTCAGCACGATGCGGCCGTAGTTGCGCTCCTTCATGCCATCCCACACCGCCTTGCAGCAGTAGAACGTGCCGGCGAGATGCACGTCGATCACCTTCTGGAAATCGCTCAGCTCCATCTTGCCGAACGACTTGTCGCGCAGGATGCCGGCGTTGGCGACCAGCAGGTCGACGCTGCCCCACTCCTTGGTCGCCTTGGCAACCATCGCCTGGACCTGTTCGTAGTTCGACACATCGGCGCCGTCGGCCATCGCGGTGCCGCCAGCCTTCTTGATTTCTTCGACCACCGTCTCTGCCGCGGTCATCGAACCGCCGGTGCCGTCACGCGCGCCGCCGAAATCGTTCACCACCACCTTGGCGCCGAGCGCCGCGAGACCCAGCGCATGCGCGCGGCCGAGACCGTTGCCCGCGCCGGTGACGATGGCGACGCGTCCGTCGAACCTGATAGCCATGTGTGTTGCTTCCCCGGATTATTGTTCGAAGTAGATCAGGCCGAGCCAATCGGCCACGAGCGCGGAGCGTTTCTCGCCCTCGATTTCGACGTTGACGCTGGTACGCGACAACAATTCGCCCGGCTTGCGCATAGTGGCTTCAGCCAGCATGAAACGGCCACGCACACGCGACCCCGCCTTTACGGGCGAGATGAAGCGCAGACGGTCGAAGCCGTAATTGACGCCCATGGTGACGCCCTTGATCTTCGGCATCGCCTCGTAGGAAAACACGCTCAGCATCGACAGCGTCAGAAAGCCGTGAGCGATCGTGGTGCCGAACGGCGTCTCGCGCGCGGCGCGCTCCGGATCGACGTGAATATACTGCCAATCCTCGGTGCAATCGGCGAACTGATCGATCCGCTTCTGATCGAGCACATGCCATTCCGACACGCCGATCTCGGTGCCGACCAGCTTCATATAGGCGTCGAGTTCCAGTTCAGTGCTCATTCCAACCTCGTTGTTCCGCGCTGCACTTTCCACATCGCGAAACCCGCGCCAAGCGAAATCTTCGCGCGGCGCGGGTGCAGAACATTCCGTGTTACGGGAGCAAAGCCACCCTGCCGATCGCCTTGCGGTCGATCAGCAAACGCATCGCCGGTGCCCACTCGGAGAGCGGCAAGCGATGCGACACGTTGGGCCGAAGCACGCCTTTGGCGGCGAGTTCGAGCAGCTTGGCGGTGCGCTGCTCGCCGCGCGCCGGATCGCGCCGCACCGCCTCGCCGGCGCGGACGCCGATCACGCTTGCGCCCTTCATCAGGATCAGGTTGGTGCGAGCGAGCCCGATGCCGCCGGTGAAGCCGACCACCAGCAACCGCGCGCCCCAATTGATACAGCGCACGCTGTCTTCGAAGATCTGGCCGCCGACCGGATCGAACACCACGTCGGCACCGCGGCCCTCGGTGATGCGCTTCACCGCATCCTTGAACGGTTCGGCGCCATAGAGGATGCCATGGTCGGCGCCGCGCTGCCGCGCCACCGCGAGCTTCTCTTCGCTCGACGCCGCCGCGATCACAGTGGCGCCGAGATACTTGCCGACCTCGACCGCCGCGAGCCCGACGCCGCCACCGGCGCCGTGCACCAGCAGCACTTCGCCCGGCTGCAGCTGGCCACGCTCGACCAGGCCGTGCCAGGCGGTGCCATGGCCGGCCAGATAAGTCGCAGCTTCGGCGAAATCGAAATTCGCCGGCGCCGGCGCCAGCTGCGAGGCCGCAGCCACCACCTCTTCGGCATAGGCGCCGAACCGAAGCTTGACGATCACCCGATCGCCGAGCTTCACGTTTGCAACATCAGCGCCGAGTTCGATGATCTCGCCGGCCGCTTCCATGCCGGGAATGAACGGCAGCTCCGGCTTGAGCTGATACTCGCCGGCGCACATCAGGATGTCGGGGAAGTTGATGCCGGCGGCGCGGATCGCGACCCGCACCGCACCAGACTTCAACGCCTTGCGTTCGATCTGTTCCAGCCGCAGCGACTCGGGAGGTCCGAGTTCGCGGCACACCACAGCCTTCGGCATCAGGCGGCACCCGCCTTGCGACGCGCCAGCGCCTCGCGCACCAGTGGCAGCCGGTCGTTACCAAAATACATGTCGGTCTTGTCCACAAAGATGGTCGGCGATCCGAAGCCGCCGCGTGCCATCACCTCGTCGGTGTTGTCCTTAAGCTGGTCCTTGATGCTCTGCTCCGCGATCGCGGCGAAGAATGCCTGCGGGTCGAGGCCGCACCGGGCGCAGATTGCGGTCAGCACATCGTCCTTGGAGATGTCCTGATCGTCACCCCAATACGCTTCGAACACCGCGGTCGCAAACGGCACCATCGCGTCGGGCTTGTCGCGCAGCAACCAGAGACAGCCGCGCATCGCCTTGACGCTGTTCACCGGAAACACGCTGGGCGGCATCTTGATCGGAAGGCCCGCCGAGCGCGCCCAATCCGACAGGTCCTTGACCATGTAGCGCGCCTTCAGCGGCACCGGCGTCTTGCGGGATTCGTACACACTCGGATTGACCGAGTTGAAGATGCCGCCGACCAGGATCGGCCGCCAGGTGATCTCCTCGCCCAACTCTTTCGCCAGCGGCTGGATGTTGTGAAAGGCGAGATACGTCCAAGGACTGGAACAGTCGAAGAAGAATTCGAGCATCGGCGTTTCCTTTTCTTGGTTGTTGTTATTTGTCTTCGTAGTCATCGTCGATTTTGATGGTGATTTGGTCCCGTTCTAAGCGATCAAACTCTCGTTCGTCATTCCGGGGCGCGCGCAGCGCGAACCCGGAATCCATAACCCCTGGCCTCTCGATGAAGCACAGCGCAACCGATGCCCTGCTCAACCGCAAACGCTGCGGCGTATGGATTCCGGGCTCGCGCAGCTTCGCCGCGCGCCCCGGAATGACGAACGCTGAGTTCGTGCACGACATCGCTACGCTACCACCGTCATCCCCCGCGGATGCGGGGGATCAAGTATTGCAGAGCGCAGACGTTCGGCAACGGACGCTCGGGAATACTGGGTCGCCCGGACGAGCCGGGCGATGACGTCGATGATCGGGAATGCGCCAGAAGCTGATCGTGCGCCCATCCCTGTGTCGCGCCTTGCGCTGTGCCGCATCATCACTGCTGCTGCGCGCTCTGCGCCTGGGCGTCGGCATGCGCCGGCTTGTCGACGCCGAACAGCAGCTTGC
This sequence comes from Rhodopseudomonas sp. G2_2311, assembly GCF_047501505.1. Classification (NCBI taxonomy): domain Bacteria; kingdom Pseudomonadati; phylum Pseudomonadota; class Alphaproteobacteria; order Hyphomicrobiales; family Nitrobacteraceae; genus Rhodopseudomonas; species Rhodopseudomonas sp. G2_2311. Next base: position 227,132 of record NZ_JAZDRK010000003.1, on the reverse strand, counting down.
GGGCCTGCTCGTCCATCGGCTTCTTGTCCTCCTTGCCGAGGGCGAGACCGGCCTGCAGCTTGGGCCGGGCGCGCAACGTCGCGTACCAGCGCTTGATGTTGGGATAGTCGTCGAGCGTCAAGCCCTGCGCCTTGTGGGTCATAATCCAGGGAAAGCAGGCGATGTCCGCGATCGAGTAGTCGCCGGCGATATAGTCGCGATCGGCCAGCCGCTGATCGAGCACGCCGTACAACCGCTTCGCTTCACGGCTGTAGCGGTCGATCGCGTACGGAATCTTCTCCGGCGCATACAGCAGGAAGTGGCCGTTCTGCCCGAGCATCGGCCCGAGCCCGGCCATCTGCCACATCAGCCACTGCATCACCTCAAATCGGGCGCGCGTCTCGGTCGGCATCAGCTGCCCGGATTTCTCCGCCAGATAGATCAGGATCGCCCCGCTCTCGAACACCGACAGCGGCACGCCGCCGCCGGTCGGCGCGTGATCGACGATCGCCGGCATGCGTCCGTTGGGGCTGAGCTTGAGGAATTCCGGCTGGTGCTGATCGCCGCGGCCGAGCTGCATCGGCACCACCTTGTAAGGCAGGCCGCACTCTTCCAGCATGATCGAGATCTTCCAGCCGTTCGGCGTCGGCGCGTAATACAGATCGATCATGGCGGCAGGGTCCTCTTGACGGGTTTGCGTCGATCCTAGCCCGGCTTCGGCCGGCTTGTCACCTCGGTCTCGCACTTCTGTACGCCCCGCCGCGGACGTGGCACAGAGGGCGTCAATCAGGCCCATGTCAGGCTGCAGGGAGAGAACACGATGCTGTTTCCGACCACGATCGCCGGCTCGTTGCCGAAACCGGAATGGCTGGCCGAGCCCAACAAGCTGTGGGCGCCGTGGAAGTCGACGGGCGCTGAGCTGCTCCGCGCCAAGCGCGACGCCACCATCCTGGCGCTGAAGCTGCAGGAAGACTCAGGGATCGACATCGTCACCGAAGGCGAACAGGCGCGGCAGCATTTCGTCCACGGTTTCCTCGAAGCCGTCGAGGGCATCGACTTCGCCCACAAGGTCGAGATGGGCATCCGCAACGATCGCTACAAAGCGATGGTGCCGCAGGTGGTGGCGCCGCTGCGGCTGAAGGGCCGCGTTCACGGCTTCGAAGGCCAGATCGCACGCGCGCATAGCACGCACAAGATCAAATTCACCCTGCCCGGCCCGATGACGATCATCGACACCATCGCCGATCGCTACTACGGCGACCGCGTCAAGATGGCATTCGCCTTCGCCGAGCAGCTCAACGAGGAAGCCAAGGCGCTGCAGGCCGACGGCATCGACATGATCCAGTTCGACGAGCCGGCGTTCAATGTCTACATGAGCGAGGCTGCCGACTGGGGCGTCAAGGCGCTGGAGCGCGCCGCGCAGGACCTGACCTGCGCCACCGCCGTCCACATCTGCTACGGCTACGGCATCAAGGCCAACACCGATTGGAAGGAAACGCTCGGCGCCGAGTGGCGGCAATACGAGGACATCTTCCCGGCGATCGACGCCAGCTCGATCCAGCAGGTCGCGGTCGAATGCCGCAATTCGAAAGTGCCGCTGGAACTGTTGTCGCTGCTGAAGGGCAAGATCGTCCAGGCCGGCGTCATCGACGTTGCCAGCGACGAAGTCGAGACCGCCGAAGACGTCTGCGCCACGATCGAAGCGGTGATGCAGCACGTGCCGAAGAGCAACATCATCGCCACCACCAATTGCGGCATGGCCCCGATGCGGCGGGAGATCGCGGAGGCGAAGCTATTTGCGCTCGGCGCGGGGGCGGAATTGGCACGGCAGCGGTTTGCGTAGTGAGCTTAACTCGCCGAGCGCAACGCATTATTGCCCGCTCTTTCGTCATTCCGGGGCGCGCGTAGCGCGAACCCGGAATCCATACCCCCAGTGAAAATGTGGCTCGAAGCCCGCGCCGCAGTGCTCAATCACATGCACAGGGGGTATGGATTCCGGGCTCGCTCGCTGCGCGAGCGCCCCGGAATGACGTGGTTAGTTTGTGCCTGCGGTCGGATGCAGTGCGGGTTGGTACCCGGCTTCAAGAGCCCTTAGCGTCGATGGTGGCGTGAGGAGGACGAGACGATCTTGCAAGCCTTCGAGCATCGCCGCTTCGGCCGGAAGATAACCCTCAAACGACCACCGTAGCAGCCGGCCCCGCGTGACCAGATAGGCAATGTCGGTGCAGTCACCCTCGCGGACGCCGGCATCGTCGTGCTTTACGTCCGCCACCATCGCCCCATCCGGCAACTCGCTCACCGGGCACGGCAACGGATGCAGTCGCTTGGCGCGGCCGTCGAGCCGTTCGCGATGCAATGTGGCGTCGATCTGTTTGGCGCTGACTTGCTCGAGCCCGTTGCCGCGCGCCCAGGCCGCGGCGAAGGCATTCGCGTCGGTGCGGCGGCAGTAATAGCAAGGCCGATGCCCAGCCGCGAGCGCGGTCGCCTCGTCGAGAAAGAACAGCTCGGTCCAGCTCCGTGTCGCCATCACGTCGCGGCGGCGGCCGCGGAACTCGCAGGTGCAGGTGATCCAAGCGTGACTCGGCCATCGCCGCTTGAGCAGCGTCTTAGTCGCCGGATCATGGATGATGCCGCGATTGCCGGTGAACATCCCGCGGCTGGCTACCGCGACGATCTCGCCGAACGGCGTCACGCGGTTCTGCAGCGGCATTGTCCCTCCGCGCGTCATTGCGAGGAGCGAAGCAACGAAGCAATCCAGACGGTTCGTGCTCGGAACTGGATTGCTTCGCTTCGCTCGCAATGACGGTGTGTTTGCTTCAGCCCGCCCCGTCCTTGAGCGGCGGCTGGAAGCTGAGCCCGGTGTCCCAGGGGAAGAAGATCCAGGTGTCCTGCGACACCTCGGTGATGAAGGTATCGACCAAGGGACGGCCCTTCGGCTTGGCATAGACCGCGGCGAAATGCGCGTCGGGCAGCATCGATCGCACCATCCGACCGGTCTTGCCGGTGTCGACAAGGTCGTCGATGATCAGCAGACCCTTGCCGGTGCCGCCGCCGAGCGCGGCGGTCTGATCGGAGACGCCCTTGAGCACCTGCAGCTCGCCCTGCTTGTCGTGCTCGTAGCTGGCGATGCACACCGTGTCGATCACCCGCAGGCCGAGCTCACGCGCGACGATCGCGGCGGGTACCAGACCGCCGCGGGTGATGGCGATCACCGCATGGAACGGCCCGAGTTCGTTGAGCCGCCAGCTCAGCGCCCGGCAATCACGATGAAACTGATCCCATGACACCGGAAACGGACGCCCTGCCCGCTTCTGTTCACTCGGTTCGCTTTGCGTCATCCATTCACTCCGACTATTCCGTCATTGCAGGCCAGCCGGATCGGCGCATGCGCCGTCCTGAGCACCGGCTCCGCGAAACAATCCAGAGCCACGGTGCACGCGGTTCTGGATGGCTTTGTCGTGCCGCTCCTCGCGATGACGGGACCTATTTGTCCTGGTTCACTTTGCGGCCTGCAGGTCCGCCAGCATCTGCTTCACGGCGGCCATCGCCTGCTGCAGCTTTTCCGGATCGCGCGAGCGCACCACCAGATTGGTGTTCGGCTTGCGTTCCTCGTCGAGGAACGGATAGCTGCCGATCATCGTATCCGGATGCGCGGCGGCGATCTCGCGCAGCGGGCCGCCGATGTCGCCCTCGCGCGCGTTGGCCTTCACGGTCTCCGACAGCATCCGTACGCCGGACTTCAGCCGCGGCGCCACGATGTCCATCATGGCCTGCATGATCGACGGCACGCCGGCCATGACGATGACGTTGCCGATCTTGAAACCGGGGGCGATGATGGTCGCGCTCTGGATCAGCTCGGCGCCATCCGGGATCCGCGCCATCCGCAGCCGGGCCTCGTTGAGCTCGGCTTCGGAGAACCGTTCGCGGAACCGCGCCACCACCTCGGGGTGATAGCCGATCTCGACGCCGAACGCCTTGGCGACGCAGTCGGCGGTGATGTCGTCATGGGTCGGTCCGATGCCGCCGGTGGTGAACACGTAGGTGTAGCGGCTGCGTAACGCGTCCAGCGCCTCGATGATCGCGGCCTCGTCGTCGGCCACCACGCGCACCTCGCGCAAATCGATCGCGATGTTGGTCAGGTACTCGGCGATGAAGCCGATATTCTTGTCCTTGGTCCGGCCCGACAGAATCTCGTCGCCGATCACCAGGATACCCGCCGTAACGATCTCGCTCATGAATGCTTCCGTTTCCCCGCTGCTACCTGCCGGCGACAAGCTCTGCCCGTTCCGAAGACGCCTGCCAATGAATTGAGCAACACGCCGCCTGAATTGCGGGCAACATTGTGAACCCGCGGTCAAAAACCGTCCACTCCTTCCATATCGTGCTGGCCCGGCCCTTGCTACTGCTGTGTTCCATGCTGCACTCTACGCAGCATTGTGGGGAATCAGACTGGTTTCATGGCAGTTGCGTTTGATGAAATGAACGGCCCCGGCGGCGATGTTCGCGCGGCCTATCAGGAATTGTCCCGCTGGCTCGGCGAAACGCCGCCCGAAGCCCTCACCCATCGACGCCAGGAAGCCGAGCTGCTGTTTCGCCGCATCGGCATCACCTTCGCGGTGTATGGCGACGCGGAAGCACAAGAGCGGCTGATCCCGTTCGACGTCATCCCGCGGATTCTGTCGGCGCAGGAATGGGCGCGGATGGAGCTCGGGCTGAAGCAGCGCGTCCGCGCGCTCAACATGTTCCTGCGCGACATCTATCACGGCCGCGACATCCTGCGCGCCGGCGTCATCCCCGACGACCTGATCTTCCAGAACCCGGTGTTCCGCCCAGAGATGAACGGCCAGGCGGTGCCGCACGACGTCTACGTCCACATCGCCGGCATCGACATCGTCCGAGTCGACGACGAACATTTCTACGTGCTGGAGGACAATGCGCGGACGCCGTCGGGCGTCTCCTACATGCTGGAAAACCGCGAGATCATGATGCGGCTGTTTCCGGATCTGTTCGCGCGGCACCGCATTGCGCCGGTCGAGCGCTATCCGGACGAACTCCTGACCGCGCTGCGCTCGGTTGCTCCCGCACATTCGTCGTCGGAACCGACCGTGGCGCTGATGACGCCGGGCGTGTTCAATTCCGCCTATTACGAGCACTCGTTCCTCGCCGACAAGCTCGGCATCGAACTGGTCGAAGGCCGCGACCTCGTCGTCAAAAACGACGAGGTGTTCATGCGCACCACCGAAGGGCTGAAACGGGTCGACGTGATCTATCGCCGGGTCGACGACGACTTCATCGATCCTTTGACGTTCCGCCCGGATTCGGTGCTCGGCGTACCCGGGCTGATGTCGGCCTACCGGGCCGGCAACGTCACGCTCGCCAACGCGGTCGGCACCGGCATCGCCGACGACAAGGCGGTGTACAGCTATATGCCGGACATCGTGAAATTCTATCTGGACGAAGAACCGATCCTGAAGAACGTCCCGACCTGGCGCTGCCGCGAGCCGAGCGACCTGGCCTACGTGCTCGACCATCTGTCCGAGCTGGTGGTCAAGGAAGTCCACGGCTCCGGCGGTTACGGCATGCTGATCGGCCCCACTGCCACCAAGGCGACGATCGAGGCGTTCCGCGAGAAGCTGAAGCGTGAGCCGGAGGGCTTCATCGCCCAACCGACGCTCGCGCTCTCCACCTGCCCCACCTGCACCGAAGCCGGCCTCGCCCCGCGCCACGTCGACCTGCGCCCGTTCGTGCTCACCGGCCGCGACCGCATCACCGTGGTGCCCGGCGGCCTGACCCGCGTCGCGCTGAAGGAAGGCTCGCTGGTGGTGAATTCCAGCCAGGGCGGCGGCACCAAGGACACCTGGGTGCTGGATGAGTAGGTTCGCAACATCGGAGGCGTCATTGCGAGCGAAGCGAAGCAATCCATGGCGCCACGCTCGGCAAGCTGGATTGCTTCGTCGCTCCGCTCCTCGCAATGACGGAATGAGTCATGCTGTCCCGTACCGCTGAAAACCTGTTCTGGCTGTCCCGTTACGTCGAGCGCGCCGAATACCTGGCGCGGACCATCGAGGCGACGCTGCGCGTCACCGCGCTGCCGAACACCTATTCGGGCCAGGGCAACGAATGGGATTCGGCGCTGCTGACCGCCGGCGTCAGCGCCAGCTTCTATGCGCAGTACGACGAGGCCAACGAGCCCAACGTCGTCGAATTCCTGTCGATGTCGACCTCGAACCCGTCCTCGATCCGCAATTGCATCGAGGCGGCGCGGCTGAACGCGCGCTCGGTGCGCACCGCGCTGACGGGCGCGATGTGGGACACCATCAACTCGGCCTGGATCGAGCTGCAGGAGAACTGGAGCAAGGGTGCCAAGACCCGCGAGCAGCTGACCCAGTTCCTGCGCTTCGTGCAGGAGACCTCGCTGCGGTTCGACGGCTCGGCCTATCGCACCATGCTGCGCAACGATGCCTATTGGTTCTCACGGCTCGGCGTGCATCTCGAGCGCGCCGACAACACCGCGCGGATTCTCGACGTCAAATATCACCTGCTGCTGCCCGAAGAGGAGCACGTCGGCGGCCCGCTCGACTATTATCAGTGGTCGTCGATCCTGCGCTCGGTGTCGGCACTGACGGCGTATCACTGGGTGTATCGCGAGACGTTGAAACCGTGGCTGATCGCCGACCTCTTGATCCTCAACGACAGCCTGCCGCGGTCACTCGCCTCGTGCTACGGCAATCTGGTGCGCAACCTCGACCAGATCGGCGTCGCCTATGGCCGCCAGGGCCCCTCCCAGCGCCATGCCCGCGCCATCCGCAACCGGCTGGAACACTCCAACATGGACGACATCTTCCAGCGCGGCGTCCACGAATTCATCCAGGAATTCATCGCCGACAACAGCCGGCTCGGCGAAATCGTCGCCAAGCAGTATCTTATCTGATCGAGCACAGGGCGCGCCCTGCCCGCCGCCGCAACCGGACTCTGGACGCCATGCGCCTGCGCATCACGCACACCACCAACTATCGCTATGAGCCGCCCGCCACCGGCGTGATCCAGGTGCTGCGGATCACGCCGAGCAGCCACGACGGGCAGTACGTCGCCGAATGGCAGATCGACATCTCGTCCGACACCCGGCTGGACATGCATTACGACGCGTTCGGCAACATCACCCATGTGCTGACGGTCGGCGCCACTGAAGACCTCACCATCACAGCCGAGGGGCTGATCGAGACCTCCGACACCGGCGGCGTGCTGAAGGGCGCCGACGAGCGGTTTCCGCCGCAGCTGTTTCTGCGCCCGACCGAGCTGACCGATCTGGCACCGCCGATGCAGGCGCTGGCGCGCGAGCTGCGCGGCGACGGCAGCGGCGATACGATCGGCTTCCTGCATGCGCTGATGACGGCGATCAACAAGCACATCACCTTCGACGACGACCCGACCCATTCCGGCACCACGGCGTCCGAAGCCTTCACGCTGCGCCGCGGCGTCTGCCAGGACTACGCGCATGTGTTCATCGCCTGCGCACGCGCCGGCGGCGTGCCGGCCCGGTTCGTCTCCGGACATTTCCTGCGCGCTGACGGCGTGGTGCACCAGCCCGCCGGCCACGCCTGGGCCGAAGCCTATGTGCCGGGTCTCGGCTGGGTCGGATTCGATCCGGCCAACGGCATTTGCACCACCGACGCCCATGCCCGCGTCGCGATCGGCCTCGACTATCTCGGCGCCGCCCCGGTGCGCGGCACCCGCTATGGCGGCGGCCTCGAGACGCTGACGGTGTCGGTGAAGGTCGATCAGGCCGGCCGGCAGTTTCAGTCGCAGTAGCTTACGCCCATCGGGGGCTGGACCGTCGGCGCGGATGGGCTAGTGTCCCGCAGCCGGCCGCCTTCTGCGCTGCCGCGCTTTCCTTCAGACCGGTGTTCGAGGACGAGATGACCTATTGCTGTGGAGTTCTGGTGCGTGAAGGCCTGGTGATGGTCGCCGACACCCGCACCAATGCCGGACTCGACAACATCTCGACCTTCCGCAAGCTGCACGTCTTCAGCAAACCGGGCGACCGCATCCTGGCGGTGGCGAGCGCCGGCAATCTGTCGATCAGCCAGTCGGTGCTGTCGACCCTCACCGAGGGCCTGGAGAACACCGAGACCGGCGAGCGCGAGACGCTGATCAGCGCCTCCAGCATGTTTCAGGCGGCGCAGCTGATCGGGCGCGCGATCCGCCACGTCAACGCCACCGAGGCCCAGGCACTGAAGGCGGAAGACATCAACTACGAAGTGTCGTTCCTGTTCGGCGGCCAGATCAAGGGCGAGCGGATGCGCCTGTTCATGATCTATCCGGCCGGCAATTTCATCGAATGCACCATCGACACGCCGTATTTGCAAATCGGCGAGCACAAATACGGCAAGCCGGTGCTCGACCGCGCCATCACCTACGACGTCGAGCTGTACGAGGCGCTGAAGACCAGCCTGATCTCGATGGATTCGACGATGCGCTCCAATCTCGGCGTCGGGCTGCCGATCGACGTGCTGGTGGTGCGCACAGATGTCTGCGATGCCGATCTCAACCACCGCATCGAGGCCGGCGAGCCCTACTTCCACGACCTCCGCTCGCGCTGGTCCGCCGCCCTTCGCGCCGCCCACAAAAACATCCCGCGCCCGCCCTACAAGGACCAAGCGTGAGGCATCGGCCGCGAAATGATGACCGTCAAGACTGCGACCTGGCGCCGCATGACGCCCGCCGATCTGCCCGCCGTCAACGCGATCGCCGCGGTGGTGCATGCGGCCTATCCTGAAGACGCCGCGGTGTTCGCCGAGCGGCTGGCGCTGCATCCGGGCGGCTGCTTCGTGATCGAAACGGCTGATGGCCCCGGCGGCTATCTGATCAGCCACCCGTGGCATTTCAAACAGCCGCCGGCGCTCAACGCGTTACTCGGCCGCATTCCCGAGCCGGCCTCGACCTATTATCTGCACGATATCGCGCTGCTCCCCGAAGCGCGTGGCGGCGGCGCGGCCGCGACCATTCTCTCAACGCTGGAACAGCATGCCGTCGAGACTGCGGACAACATCTCGCTGGTCGCCGTTGGCGGTACCGCTCGGTTTTGGCAGCGACTGGGCTTCGAACCAATCGACAGCAAAGAGCTCTCCCAAAAGCTCGCAAGCTACGGCGCCGACGCACGCTACATGGGTCGTCCAGCCAAACTCGGATGAATCGCGATCTTCTTGATACTAAGGAGCAACCGCGGTCGAAGGGGGATGCAGGTCGATCGGGACCGAGCACAGCGGTCGTTCCGTACAGCTCGCGAATGCATCTTTGGAACAGTCAGAAAAGGCATTCCAGCCTGATTAACTCTCCTTTTCATTCGTATTGGCGATCATTTTCAATTCGACTTCCCTCAATGATAGGTTGTCGGCCGACATCACAAGCATACTGGGTTGCGACAATACCTTGAGAGACGTGAGAATGACCAACGGCGAACGGCTGGAAATCGTGCAGACAAGCGAACGTCTGCAGGAAATCGGCCCCGCCTGGGAGGCGCTGTGGGACCACACCGGCGCCGTCGTGTTTCAGAGCCACGCTTGGATCGCAGCCTGGTGGGGTGCGCTTCCCGATCGGGAACGGCGGAACCTGTTTATCGTCCTTGCGTGGCGCGGCGACACTCTAGAGGCCGTCCTGCCGCTTGCGATCTGTCGCCAGCATGGCGTCCGCGTCCTCGAATGGGCCGCCAAGGACTATTCCGACTACTGCGATGCGCTGCTGCAACCGACCGCCGATCCGTCGCTGCTCGAACGGATGTGGGACTACAGCCACGCGCACGGCGGTTTCGATGCTGCGTACCTCGGCCATCTCCTGCCAACAGCAACGGTGAGGACACTCGCCAACGCTAAATCTGGATATCGCCGCGCGCTGCGCCCGCACTATCGGCAAGCCACCAGTCTCCGCGTCGTCGGCCCATGGGCCAGCAGCCAGGCGTGGTTCGATGCGCAGTCCGGAAATGCGCGTCGAAACTATCGCCGCTCGCTGAAAAGCCTGTCGGAAGGTGCAAAAGTCGAATTCCGCCTGCTGTCGCCCGAGGAGCCGATTGGCCCTGCGGTGCGGCGCTGTGCCGACCTGAAGCGTGCCTGGTGCGAGCGGAACGGTCTGGTGGCGCCGCTGTTCGATGAGGGCTCGCCGATGCTGGAGACGCTTGCGCAAGTGCTCGCCGACAAAGGACTGCTTCGGGTGTTCGTGCTGGAGCGAGACGGCGTGATCGTCGCCATGACGATCAATCTGATGCAGCACGATACGATGATGGCTTACGTCACGACGTACGACGCCGCCTTCGATCGCAGCTCCCCCGGCTATATCCTGCTGTTCGACTACATCCGTTGGTCGATCGACCACGGCGCCACGACGATCGACTTTCTCTGTGGCGACGAGGATTACAAATATCGCTTTGCCAATCAGCAGGTGACCTTGGCGTCGTTTGTCGCCGGACGAACTCTTCTCGGCGAGGCAGCGCTGCGATCGGACCGCGCTTGGCACGCGCTGCAGACCTATCGACGGCGGATGCAGAGCGGGCTGTCGAGGGCCAAACGATTCTTGGATAAAAGGCCGGCGAGCCAAGCTGCTGCCGATCGATAATCCGATTTGCTTGTTGCCCGAGCAGACAACGTCTACGATCGCGGCGACATCAACAAGAAACAACATCGGGAAGACGCCAATGCCCACCACCAAGATCGCCCTCGTCACCGGCGCAGGCACCGGCGTCGGCCGTGCCGCGGCGCTGGCGCTGATGCAGGCCGGATTCACCGTGGTGCTGGCCGGGCGCCGGCTGCAACTGCTGCAGGAGACCCAAAAGCTCGGCGCCGAATTCGGTGACAGCCTGCCGGTTATCGCCGACATGGCCGATCCGGCATCGATCGCCGCGCTGTTCGACACCATCGTGCAGCGCTACGGCCGTCTCGACGTGCTGTTCAACAACGCCGGCATCGGCGCCCCGCCGGTGCCGTTCGAGGATCTGCCGCTGGAGCAGTGGCAGGCGGTGGTGACGACCAACCTCACCGCGCCGTTCCTGTGCACCCAGCACGCGTTCCGGATCATGAAGGATCAGACCCCTCGCGGCGGCCGGATCATCAACAACGGCTCGATCTCGGCGCACGCGCCGCGGCCGTTCTCGGCCGCCTACACCGCCACCAAGCACGCGATCAGCGGTCTGACCAAGGCCAGCAATCTCGACGGCCGCGCCTACGACATCGCGGTCGGCCAGATCGACATCGGCAATGCCGCCACGCCGATGACGGATCGCATGGTGCAAGGCGTGCTGCAGCCCGACGGCCGCACCATCGCCGAGCCGCGGATGGATGCGAAGGCGGTCGGCGATGCGGTGGCTTACATGGCAGGCCTGCCGCTCGACGCCAACGTCCTGTTCATGACGGTGATGGCGACCAAGATGCCATTCGTCGGACGCGGCTGATCCGCGTCCTTCCGAGGGCTAACATGCGGACATCGTTCACGACCTTCCGACGACTGGGACTGCTCGGCATGCTGGCCGGCATTGGGCTGGTTGCAGGCGTCGCGCCGCCGCGGGCCGACGACACCGCCGAGACACTGCGTCTCGCGGTCGGCGGCGAAGCCACCTTCAGCCTGAAAGAGAATCCGTCGACCGGCTATCGCTGGCATCTCGACACCAAAGCGAGCCGCAATCTCGACCTGATCGAGATTTCCGATGCCGGTTACCGCCAGGGTGGCGGCGATGTCGTGCACCAGCCGATGGTCGGCGTCCCCGGCACCCGGTCGTTCCGCATCATCGCCCGCAACGATGGCACCGCCACCGCGGTGTTCGATTACTTGCGCGACTGGGAGAACCAGGCTCCGGCGCAGCGCCACACCGTCACGGTCGAGATCGCGCCACGCTGACCGCAGCTACTCGCCGCCGGTGCGAATGAAGTCGGCGATACGCTCGTTCTTACGCAGCTCCGCAACATCGTCCGCCGTCGGCAATTGCGGCCGGTCACGCGCGACGTTGACGACGCAGAGAAAGCCAAGGCAGTCGCCGCGGTTGGCGCGGAACTGATGCCAGGTCATCGGCGGGATGAATACCAGATCTCCCTGCCCGACATCGCTGATCTTGTCGCCGACCAGGCACTGCCCGCGCCCGCGATGGATCATCACCGCATGCACATGGGCGTGACGCTCCAGCGTCGAATAACCGCCCTCGTCGACCTCGAAGTAGCGCCACTCGCAGGCGAGATTCGGATCCGAGAATAGAAGCTGCCGCGAGACGTCCTGGAACGGCGCCTCGGCGGTCTGCTTGTACGGCATCACCGCGACACCATCCCAGCGGCCCGGGGCTGTCTGCGCGCGGACACCGGGGGACTCGCCCGCGGTCGGATGCGGTGCTGCTGAATCGTCATTGGCCATGGCTTGCCACCTCCGCGGTGAACCGCGCCGCCTGCTCGGTCAGTTGCTCGCCCGCCGCCAGCAGGCTGCCGCCGATCAGCAGCATCACGTCGGAGCCGTAGAATGCCAGCAGTTCGTGGATGCGATCAATCGCGATACCGCCGGCCGGCACCGGCAGGCACGGCTTCAGATCGTACCAGTCGCGTCGCGCCGCGTCCGCCAGGGCGCTACAGGTCTCTGGCGTGTAGGCGAACCGGCCGCCGTGATGCGGGAAGATCGTCGCATCCGCCCCCAGAAGCCTGAACAGTTTGCCGAGCAGCAGATCGGGCGCGATCCGCTGCGCACCGGCCAGCGACGGATGCGCCAGCACGGTCAGCCCATCCGCCTCTTTGGCGATCAGGTGGAAGTTGGCCAGCCCAACGATCATCGGCATCAGCATCACCGCGGACAGGCCTTCGCGGCGGACGATGTCGAGTTGCCGCCGCATGTCGTCGAGCGAACCGGAGACATGCGGCGCGTACAGCGTCGCGGCGCCACGAGAATTGCAGGCCTCGCGCACCGCGCGAGCCACCGCCGGCACCCGTGCCGAGAACGGACTGAACGCCTGATCGGCGATGCCGTGGTCGTCCTTGATCAGATCGACACCGCCGAGCGCCAGCCGGTGTGCCAGCCCCGCCAGCGCCTCCGGCGCGAGTCCCTGCGGCTTCAGCGCCGACGCGGTCAGCGCCCGCCGCGGAGCGCCGAGCTTGGCGCGAAGACCGGCGATGCCGAGCTTCGGCCCGCCGAAGGCAGCCGGATAGGCCGGCGGCAATTCGACATCGGCCAGCGTCACGTCGGGCTGGATCGAACTGTTGCCGAACAGCATGTTGATGAGCTGTCCGGGCTCGGCCGGCGCGGTCGCGCTCGCCAGGCGGACCTGCACCGAAAAGCGAGCCTCGCCGATCGGCCTGATCGCCTCGACCCGGCCGACGATCTCGTCGCGGATCTGCTGCTCGGTCACCGCCGCCAGCGGACACTCGACGCTCTGCTCGATCGCCAGCGCTTCGGCCCGGGCAGCGATCTCCCCCGGCGCCGAGGCGACCTGATAGGTGACGATAATCCGCTCGCTCATGTTCAATCCGATATCGGGAAGTCCGAGGTGTCGGCCTTGTCTAGCACAACCCGTTCGGCCGCACTGTCGCCGCCCTCGACGAAGCCGCGATGACGGCCGCGGCCCAGCGGCCCGCGCTTTAGTCGACTTGCCAGCGCGCCCTGCCGTGGCCTACCCATCGGCTTCGGCTCGGGGGACGACATGCTTCAACTGCAATCCGGATTCGGCGTATTCGCGCTGCTGATGCTCGCGTGGGCATTTGGCGAGAATCGCGACCGCGTGTCGGTGCGGCAAGTCGCCATCGGGCTCGGCATCACGCTTTTGACCGCGGCGGCGATGCTCAAGCTGCCCGGCGCCGCTCGGGCGTTCGGGGCGATCAACGATGCAGTCGGCGTCATCTCCGCGGCGAGCCGGGCCGGCACCTCGTTCGCGTTCGGCTATCTCGGCGGCGCGCCGGCACCATTCGACATCAAGGCGCCGGGAGCCGATTTCATCCTCGCGTTTCAGGCGCTGCCGGTGGTGCTGGTGATGAGCGTGCTGACCACGCTGTTGTTCTACTGGCGGATCCTCCCGCCGGTGGTGCGGGGCATGGCCTGGCTGCTCAAGCGCACGCTCGGCGTCGGCGGCGCGGTCGGGCTATCGACTGCCGCCAATGTGTTTCTCGGCATGGTCGAAGCGCCGCTGTTCATCCGCCCCTATCTGGCGCAGCTCACCCGCAGCGAACTGTTTCTGGTGATGACCGGCGGCATGGCCGGCATCGCCGGCACCGTGCTGGTGCTATACGCCACGCTGCTGGCGCCGGTGCTGCCCGATGCCGCCGCACACTTTGTCATCGCCTCGGTGCTCGGCGCGCCGGCCGCGATTCTGGTCAGCCTGATCATGGTGCCGGAGACCGAAGCGCGCGCCACCGGTGGCGAACTCGCCGACCCCGGCCAGATCGCGGTCAGCAGCATGGACGCAATCGTCAAGGGGACCGCGGCCGGCCTCGAGCTGCTGCTCAACATCGTCGCGATGCTGATCGTGCTGGTGGCGCTGGTGTATCTCGGCAACGCCGTGCTCGGCCAGCTGCCGCATGTCGGCGGTGAAGCGATCACGCTGCAGCGGCTGCTCGGCTATCTGATGGCGCCGGTGTGCTGGCTGCTCGGCCTGCCATGGGATCAAGCTGTCACCGCCGGTTCGCTGATGGGGATCAAGACCGTCCTCAACGAGCTGATCGCTTATGTCGAGCTGGCAAAGCTGCCGCCCGATGCGCTCGACCCGCGCTCGAAGCTGATCATGCTGTACGCGATGTGCGGCTTCGCCAATTTCGGCAGCCTTGGCATCATGCTGGGCGGCCTCACCGCAATGGCCCCCGAGCGCCGCGAAGAGATCGCAGCCCTCGGCCTGCGCTCGATCGTGTCCGGCACACTGACCACTTGCCTGATGGGTGCAGTGGTGGGGCTATTGACGTAATCTGCGAACATGACCGTGCTCCCGGCCCCGCGGGAGACAATCGGTAATACTCGGAAACACCATATCTGCCCCTTCGAATTGCAATCGGTCATCCGCATCTGCTAGTTGAGTGCGGAAATGACCGTGATCAATCTTGCGGTGCCGTCTTCCGGAAACACTCCGACGAACACTGTTCGACCAAGATCGCCGACCAGCGAAATCACATAATTCGAGCCGGAGATCGTTTTGTCGTCCCCATCCCTGCGCGATCGTGCGGCTCCGCTGACTCTGCCGACCCTGATCGCTGCCTTGGTGGCATGGCTCGTCGCCGCCGCCATCGCCTTCCGCTCCAGTCTTCTGACATCATTCGCCATGGTGTTCGGCAACGGCGGTGACGGCCGGCTGATCGCATATTTGCACGAACATCTGTTTGCATCGCTGCAGGGCCGAGCCGAGCTGCTGTCACCGGCCTTCTACTTTCCGCAGAAGAACGTCCTCGGCTACACTGATGCGTTTCTGCTCGATGCGCTGCCCTATTCGGCGCTACGCGGACTCGGGCTCGATCCGTTTCTCGCCTCGCAGATGCTCGCCATCATCTTATCGCTGTGCTGCTTGGCTTCGACCCTGGTAATCGGTCGCCGTTATCTGCGACTCAGCCCAGCGCTGGCGATCTGTGCGGCGGTGCTCGTCACCTTTCCCAGCAATCTGATGTTCAAGACGGCTGAGGCGCATCCGAACTTCTTCGCACTCTACTACGTCCCCTGCCTGGTGCTGCTGGCGCTGTGGACGATCGAGGAGTTTCCGCGTCCGACCGGATGGTCGTTGCTACGCGCCGCTGGGTTCGGCGCTGCCTACGGGCTGCTGTTCGCAACCTCGTTTTATGTCGCATGGCTGTTCGCGCTCACGGTGCTGTTCGGGCTCGGCACGGTTGCGGTCTTCCGCGGTCCGGAGACTCTCGCGCTGCTGCGACAACATCCTCGCTCCTGCGTAATGCTCGTCGGCGCAGCACTCACCGGCTTCGCGATCGGGGCGATACCGGTGCTGACGATCTATTTGCCGGCCCTGCAACAGCAGGCTGGCCGATCGTTCCGCGACTATGTCAGCTTCGCGCCGTTTCCGACCGACCTGATCAATGTCGGCATTCGCAATATGGTCTGGGGGCCCGTCGTCGAGCGACTGATCGGCGATGCCCAGCACGAACGCGCATTGGCGGTCACGCCGCTGATGACTGCGGCCCTCATCCTTCTGTTGTTGCGGTTGCGCCGCACGGCATCTGCCGGCCCGCTGCCTTGGCAACTCCTGTTCGCGACCAGTTGCGTCGCGGTGTGGGGATTGTCCTGGATTACAACGCTGCGGATCGGCACGTTCAGCGCCTTCTGGCTGCCCTATCACCTGTTGCCGGGAGCGGTCGCGATCCGTGCCGGCGATCGCATCCAGTTAGTGGTCAATCTCTGGGTGGTGGCCGGCCTGATGGTGCTGCTGCAGTATTGGCTGGACGCTGCGTCACCGGACCGCGGAATCCAGCGCAAGCTGATCGCCGCCATCATCGTGGCACTGTGCCTGATCGAACAGATCAATCTTCAGCCTGCCGGGCTGGCACGTCGCGATGAGCTGGCCCAACTCGCCGCTGTACCGGCCGCCCCGTCGCAGTGCGGCGCATTCCTGGTCGATGGCGGCACGGCGTTCGACGGCAAGCAATTGGATGCGATGTGGATCTCCGCCAAGCTACGGCTGCCGACGCTGAACGGCGACTCTGGCTGGGCCCCTCCAGGTTGGCGGCTCAATGACCCGACGATCGGCTACAACGACGCCGTGCAGCTCTGGATCACCACGACAAACCTCAACGTGCCGCTCTGCCGCTACGACCGCGGCGCGCGGCAATGGTCGCCCTATCCGCTGCCGGCCGACGAAGGGATCGCCGACCGGCAATAACGAAGTCAGTGCAATCTGAAGACACCGTCGATGGCGCGCAGCTCGGCCGGCTTGATCAGCTTGGAATGCGCGACGGTGACGGCGAACAGCGGCCCCTCGAGCTTCGCCTTCCAGAAACTGAGAAAGTCGTTCAGGGCGGGGAAATCGGGCGCCAGGTCGTAGTCCTGCCACGTGTAGCTCTGCAGCAGCCACTGCCGGTCGGGGCGGCGATAGAGAATCTCGGCCGTCGTCAGACCGTAGCCGAGCACCTGCTTCCTGAAGTCTTCAGAAACTGCACCTCGTTCGACCATAAATCCTCCTTCCCGAACCAGCATTCCGCAACAGTTCGCGACCGGGATTGCCTGGGAATGCCGTCCTTCCGTCTGCTGTCCCCGCGGTGCTGGGCTCCGGTCTTCACTTGCCCATCCCGCGCACCTGAAAATGTGACGCATCTGGACTGGGCATCTCAAGTCAAAAATCGACGGCAGATGCGGAAAAATGCAGCCTTAGCAGCGACTTAATACAAGTGCTAACAGGGACATCAAGGGCCACGGGATAGTCGGGGCTTGATTGTCGCCGCATCGTCGTTCACGGTGTTTGGCAGATGTTCCGCGCGAGTGCTAAAAATTTCGCGCGCAGCCCTTGTCTCCCGAAAAACCCTCGACTATCTCGTCCGTGTCGCGCTGGCACTCAATGTCCGCGACTGCCAATATTTCGATTTCTGAAACAAGTTCAGAAACTTAGGAGGACTTGCATGAACTTCCGTCCGCTTCACGACCGCGTCGTGGTCAAGCGCATCGACGCCGAAGAGAAGACCGCCGGCGGTATCATCATTCCTGACACGGCCAAGGAAAAGCCCTCGCAGGGCGAAGTCGTCGCCGTCGGCCCGGGTGGCCGCGACGAAGCCGGCAAGTTGATCCCGATCGACCTCAAGGTCGGTGACCGCGTGCTGTTCGGCAAGTGGAGCGGCACCGAGGTCAAGATCGACGGCAAAGAGCTGCTGATCATGAAGGAAAGCGACATCATGGGCGTCATCACCGACGCCGGCGCCAAGAAGAAGGCAGCCTGAGCCTCTGGAGGTCCCTCACCCTGAGGAGCGCCTGCAAGGCGCGTCTCGAAGGGTGAGCTCCACACGCTGAGACCGCTCATCCTTCGAGATGCGGACCTGCGGTCCGCTCCTCAGGATGAGGAGACAACGATCCAACCCAAGGGAAACCTCTTATGTCCGCTAAAGAAGTCAAATTCGGCGTCGACGCCCGCGACCGCATGCTGCGCGGCGTGGACATTCTCGCCAACGCCGTGAAGGTCACGCTGGGTCCGAAGGGCCGCAACGTCGTCCTCGACAAATCGTTCGGCGCGCCGCGCATCACCAAGGACGGCGTCACCGTCGCCAAGGACATCGAGCTCGACGACAAGTTCGAGAACATGGGCGCCCAGATGGTGCGCGAAGTCGCCTCGAAGTCGGCCGACGCCGCCGGTGACGGCACCACCACCGCGACCGTGCTGGCCCAGGCGATCGTCCGCGAAGGCGCCAAGGCGGTTGCCGCCGGCATGAACCCGATGGATCTGAAGCGCGGTATCGACCTCGCGGTCGAAGCCGTCGTCGCCGACCTCGTCAAGAACTCCAAGAAGGTCACCTCGAACGACGAGATCGCTCAGGTCGGCACCATCTCGGCCAACGGCGACTCGGAGATCGGCAAGTTCCTCGCCGACGCGATGAAGAAGGTCGGCAACGAGGGCGTCATCACCGTCGAGGAAGCCAAGTCGCTCGAGACCGAACTCGACGTCGTCGAGGGCATGCAGTTCGACCGCGGCTACATCTCGCCCTACTTCGTCACCAACGCCGACAAGATGCGCGTTGAATTCGACGACGCCTACATCCTGATCAACGAGAAGAAGCTCTCCAACCTCAACGAGCTGTTGCCGCTGCTGGAAGCGGTGGTGCAGACCGGCAAGCCGCTGGTGATCGTCGCGGAAGACGTCGAAGGCGAAGCCCTCGCCACCCTCGTCGTCAACCGTCTGCGCGGCGGCCTCAAGGTCGCGGCCGTCAAGGCGCCGGGCTTCGGTGACCGCCGCAAGGCCATGCTGCAGGACATCGCGATCCTGACCGGCGGCCAGGCGATCTCGGAAGACCTCGGCATCAAGATGGAGAACGTCACCCTGCAGATGCTGGGTCGCGCCAAGAAGGTGATGATCGACAAGGAGAACACCACGATCGTCAACGGCGCCGGCAAGAAGGCCGACATCGAAGCCCGCGTCGCGCAGATCAAGGCGCAGATCGAGGAGACCACCTCGGACTACGACCGCGAGAAGCTGCAGGAGCGTCTGGCCAAGCTCGCCGGCGGCGTCGCGGTGATCCGCGTCGGCGGCGCGACCGAGGTCGAGGTGAAGGAGCGCAAGGATCGTGTTGATGACGCGATGCACGCCACCCGCGCTGCGGTCGAGGAAGGCATCGTTCCGGGCGGCGGCGTCGCTCTGCTCCGCGCCTCCGAGCAGCTCAAGGGTCTCAAGACCAAGAACGACGACCAGAAGACCGGCGTCGAGATCGTGCGTCGCGCCCTCTCCGCCCCGGCCCGTCAGATCGCCATCAATGCCGGCGAAGACGGCTCGGTGATCGTCGGCAAGGTGCTCGAGAAGGAGCAGTACGCGTTCGGCTTCGACTCGCAGTCGGGCGAATACGGCGACTTGGTCAAGAAGGGCATCATCGATCCGACCAAGGTGGTCCGCACCGCGATCCAGAACGCCGCCTCGGTGGCCGCGCTGCTGATCACCACCGAAGCGATGATCGCCGAACTGCCGAAGAAGAACGCCGGCGGCCCCGCGATGCCCCCGGGCGGCGGCATGGGCGGCATGGACTTCTAAGTCCAGCGACCTTCGCAAAGACAATGAAGCCCGGCGGAAACGCCGGGCTTTTTTGTTCGGCTATCAAATTCCAATCTCTCGTTCGTCATTCCGGGGCGCGCGAAGCGCGAGCCCGGAATCCATACTCGCTATGCTAGCGGTCAAGCACAGCCGTCGATGCGTTCTTGATCCAGCTTGAACTCCGTTGGTTATGGATTTCGGGCCTGCGAGCTTTCGCTCGCGTCCGGGAATGACGATCCCGAAGATTGGCGCATTTACTTCCAAGAGCGCGCACCATCGCGAAATCCGCGCTACAGAGGGCGCTCACTCTCACCACCGCCCGAGCGAACCCATCCATGGCCAAATCAGCAAATTATCTCGACAGGCTCGACGACGCGCTCGAGGCGCTCGGCCCCGACGCCATGCTGGTCGAGGAACTCGACGGCTTCGTTGCCGGCCTGCTGCTGTGTCCCGAGCCGATCAAGCCCGGCGACTGGCTGCCGGTCGTCTACGATGCCGGCGATGACGAGGCGTCGCCGTTCACCAATCTGGCGCATGCCAACCGGGTGTTCGCGCTGATCGTGCAGTACTACAACTCCGTCGCCAAAACCCTGTCGGACCACCCCGAGCGCTACCAGCCGCTGCTGCCGGTCGATCCAGACAGCGGCGAATTGGTGTGGCAGGTCTGGATCGACGGATTCGCGGCAGCGACCGACCTGCGGCCCGAGGCGTGGAGCCGCCTGGACGATGCCGACGAAGCGACGACGGCCGCGTTCGACGGGCTGCTCGATCTGATCGAGATTGCCGACGCGGAGGCGAACGCCGAAGCGGATAATCCGCCCAGCGATCGCCCCGCAATCACCGCGCCGAACTCCGACCAGATCGCCGGCTGGATCCTGACGCTGAACCGCTGGCGCATCGCCCATGACCCGGCGCCGCGCGAGATCGAATGGGGACCGCCCTCAGCGGCACGCAAAGTCGGCCGCAACGACCCCTGCCCCTGCGGCTCGGGCAAGAAGTACAAACGCTGCTGCGGGATGACCTGAGCGGCGGTCACCACATTGCCTGTCCCGTTGAAGTAATGGTCGTCCGACTGCCGAGAACCGTCCCGGACGCGATGCTCTGGGGCAAGCGGTTACGGGCGGCATGAACTAAGGTCCAGTCACTCTCTCCCTTGCACGCGAGCTACGAAGGCATAACCCCGGCGGAACGCCGGGTTCTTATTATAAGTCGAAACGGCAAAGCGGCGATTTCCAAGACATCAGTGAAACGGCCAAGCTATTTTTGTGTGCATTCGACTGGCGGCCCTCTCCCCTCTTTACACAACCATTCTGCAATATTTAAACTTTCCACCATCATTGATTGTGGAGAGCGCTGTGGCAGTACCACTTCCTTATCTTGCATCGCCAGGCTCGGCTAAAACCGCACTTGAGAAGATTCGAGCCGCCGCTACCCCTGAGAGGGTCACGGGCGATTTCATAACGACCAAACTTCAAATCAAGGGAGGGACGGGCGCAGCGATAATTCCCTTCTTAAAAAAATCGGATTCGTTGCAGCCGACGGATCTCCGACAGACATATACCGACGCTTCAGAAATCCCTCTACCGGGGGAACGGCGGTCGCTGATGCAATAAAGATCGGCTACTCGCCACTTCAGCAGGTGAATGAATACTTTTATGACCTCCCAGAGCAAGACCTATTGAACCTGATTTTACAAGTAACAGGCCTCCATCACGACAACTCAGTCGCCAAACTCGTATTCTCCACGCTAAAGACATTAAAAGGATTTGCAGACTTCAGTGGCGCTTCGGAAGATGAAGGCCCAGAAAAGACAGCCCCTGTTTCGTATAAGCCGTCGTCAAACATCGACTTCGACGGCAAAGAGTCCGGTCAAAGATTGGGTTTGAATTTATCGTACACGATTAATCTAAATCTACCCGCGACAACGGATCAAGCAGTGTTCAACGCCATTTTCAAAAGCTTGAAGGAGCACTTGCTTAGCGATGAATAAGAAGGAAATTTTGGACACAATCAAAGCCTTCGGAATGACCAACCAGATCGTAACCGAAGAAATTCAATCGATCGGCGCACGTTATTCAATTGATATTGGTCATGTGGCGAAAGCAAAGGAAAGTGTGGAAGCAATTTACTATCCTCAATTTAGCGCGGCCGTTCGCAACGAAGCCGCCTCAATGAGTGGCCATTATGAAACCTTCTACTGCTTAGAAAAGACGATACGGGCTTTAGTAGCTGACACACTAGAAGCGGCCGAGAAGAGCGAAGATTGGTGGCAATCAACGCGTGTATCTCAGGGCATCAAGACAGAAGTTGCCAATCGAATTCAGAAAGAAATGGACGCCGGAATTACAAGACGATCGCTTGATCATCTTGATTACACAACCTTCGGTGAGCTGTCCGTCATTATTACATCTAATTGGGATGTATTTGGCGGCTTGTTCGACAGCAGGAAAGCAGTCGAAAAGGTCATGGCGAATCTAAACATGCTCAGGGCTCCGATAGCTCACTGCACATCACTTGCCGAAGATGAAGTTCTGCGACTTCAGCTAACGGTTCGTGATTGGTTTCGGCTGATGGAATAAGCCAGCCAACCGCTGATGCAGCAGAGAGCAACTCAAACTCTTTAGATGACGATCCGGATTTCGGCTGCGCTACCTCGGGCTAATTGATTGAGATCGGGAAGACCTCCGTCCGCTTGCCTTTACTCCTCCGCGTGTTTCAGGATCGCCTTGAGCAGCCCGGGAAAGCGCGCGTTGATGTCGGCTTCGCGCACGACGTTGCGGTGCTCGACGCCCTTCTTGGTGGTGCGGATCAAACCGGCTTCACGCAGCACGCGGAAGTGGTTCGACAATGTCGACTTCGGAATGTCGGGACACGGCGCCGCCGCAACGCAGGACATGCAGTCGCCTTCCTGAAGCAGCGCCTTGACGATGCGCAGCCGCATTGGATCCGCCAGCGCGGCGAGCACGCCGGCGAGCGAGATGTCCTCGCGTGCGGGATGAACGAACTGCACCATGAAAAAAGATATAGGCGGCCCCTTGATCTGGTTCAATAGTCCCATATTTCCGAACTATTGAACCGATGGCACCCGTCAGCGGTGGCCGCAGCTCCGATCAGGAACCGAACGATCATGACCAAGACACTGCAAGGCAAAGTGGCGCTGGTGACCGGCGCATCGAAGGGCATCGGCGCGGAGATTGCGCTGAAGCTCGCAGCCGAAGGCGCGGCGGTCGCTGTCAACTACGCGTCCAGCAAACAGGGCGCAGACGACGTCGTGCACAAGATCACTGCGCAGGGCGGCAAGGCGATCGCGGTCGGCGGCAGCGTCGCCGATCCCAAGGCTGCGCAGGCGATCGTTGACGCGACCGTGGCAGCGTTCGGCCCGATCGACGTGCTGGTCAACAATGCCGGCGTCTATGAATTCGGCGCACTCGACGCGATCACGCCGGAGCACTTCCACCGCCAGTTCGACGTCAACGTGCTTGGCCTGCTGCTGGTGACGCAGGCGGCGGCGCGGCAGTTCAAGGACGGCGGCAGCGTCGTCAACATCTCATCCGGGGTCTCGACGATCGCGATGCCGAACACCGCGGTGTACGGCGCCACCAAGGCGTCGGTCGATCTGATCACGGCGGTGCTGGCGAAGGAATTGGCGCCACGAAAGATCCGCGTCAATGCGGTTAACCCAGGCATGGTCGTCACCGAGGGCGTCAAAGCTGCGGGCTTCCACGACGGCGAGATGCGAAAGCAGGTCGAAGCGATCACCCCGCTCGGCCGTGTCGGCGAAGCCGCCGAGATCGCCTCGGTCGTGGCTTTCCTCGCTTCCGACGGCGCTTCTTACGTGACGGGCGAGACGCTGCACGTCACCGGCGGCCTCAAGTAAGCGCGGGCAAATACACTGAAAGCTTCGGCGGCATGCCGGAGCTTTCTCGCTGCGAGTTGCGTCAGCTGCCGCACCAATCTGCGACGCGGCGCCGCTCCCCGCGAACCAAACGCGTTGCTCGTCGTTGCAGCCTACCGGCCATCTTGGACATCGAGGCCGAAGAGGAGAACGCGTGTGAACACAACTGCCTTTGCTGCCGCCGCTGCGCTGTTTCTGGGTGTTGGAGCGCTCAGTGCTCCCGCCTCTGCCGCCACGCCCGCCCGGGCCTCGCAGCCGCTGGTCGCCGCTCCGATGACCGACGTTTCGGCGCAGCGCTATGTCGAGCGGCGGCGGGTGATCCGCCGTGGCCCGCACTGCACCGTACGAAAGGTCGTCACCCGCGGTCCGCACGGCCATCGCGTGGTTCGCACCACCCGCGTCTGCCGCTGATCGGCGAAACGGCGACGGCGTTAAAGCTCCGCAGCAAAACAAGAGGGCGGATCTCGATCCGCCCTCTTCGCATTTCAGACGCTGACCTAAGCCTTCTTCACCAGCGATCGAAGTTGCGGCCGACGCGGCTGTCGTCGTCGACCTGCTGGAAGTCCTGGGGAGCTTGACGGCGCACCGTGCGAAGCGGCCGCTGGTTGTTGGCCTTCGGCGGATTGAACACCACGTAGCAGGCCGGGCTCAGCCGCGGCCCCGCCTCACGCAGGCAGCTTTCGATTCGAGACGCGTCGGGAATGAACTGGCCGCAGAGTCGGAAAGCGTCGGGCGTGCAGGCTTCGCGCTGCGCGGCCGTGCCTTGATCCTGCGCGACGGCGGAGCCGCCGGCGACGACGGTGAGCGCAAACACGGCGGCAGACAGGCGTAGGGTCATGGTCGATCTCCCTTTGATCGACCAAGTGCCAGCCCAGCCAACTGGTTCCGGCCGGAGCGTTCACGGATTGTGGAGAGACGGCAGTTTGGGCGCGCCGCTCGCGGCGGCGACCCGGGCTGCGTGGTGGGTCAGCCTGATCAGGTCAGGCTGCCGACCACCACCAGGCGCTTGACCTCGCCGCGTTTGAACGCCTGCAGGAACGCGTTGTAGTCCTTGAACGAGACGCAGCCGTTGGAGTCGCCGCGCGGCCCAAGCATGTAGGTGTGAGCCAGCAGACCGGTGCGGCCGTAGATCACGTCCTCACCGCCGACCGGCGTGAGACGGATCGCGGCAACGCCGTGGAACAGCTTCTCGCGCATCTTCAGGTCGTAGATGTGCGGCGGGGTGGCGCCCTGCATCTTCACGCTGACGTGGCGCGGGTCGTCCATCCGGGCGCCGAGGCCGGAATGCGCCTCGAGCTTCGAGCCGTCCGGCATGTACACCATCTTGGCGGTGATGTCGTAGACGGCGGTGTAGCGATCTTCGTCGGAGGGATTGAAGGCACTGTCGCGAACCTGACCGACGTCCATGTCGCTGGTGTCGGCCGAAGCGTAAGCGAGCGCCGGGCTGTCGACCTTGCCGAACAGCTTCTCGAAGAAGCTCGACTTGTGGTTTTGCGCGGACATCAGGATCGCCGACTTGGCGCGGGCGACCAGGGCTTCGTGGCTGAAGGGGTTGCGCGACGGATTACGCGGGGTGACGGCGGCGACCGACTTGGTGCGCTGCGGCGGCAGCGGCACGTTCATCGCTTCCTTCACCGGCGACGGCGGCGGCGCGACGCCGACCTTGGCGTCGTCCTCGGTCTCGGCCGCCGCGGGACGATTTTGTCCGGGCTGTTTGAACCGATCGGGCTGGAAGCCGAACGAATAGGAAGGATCGAGCAGAGCGTAATAGCGATGGCCGGTCTTGGCGGGCTCGGAGGCCTGGACGCTGGCGGTGACCGGAACGTCGGTCGGATCGGCGGACGCGACCTGGACGCCCTTGCTCTCTTGGCTCTTGAAGGCGGATTTCAGCGCCAGAGAGGCCATCAGTTGCGGCGCGGCCTCGGCGGCGGCGGCGAGCGGTTCGAACCGTGCCGAGAACGAGGTGCGTTCGATCGAGGAGCGCGTGCTCTGATCGTCACGCAACGAACCGACGGTCGGATAGATGCTGGCGCCGACGGTGTTGGCATAAACCGTCCAGACGCAACCGATCACCGGCAGCGCGATTCCGATCGCGCCGAGCGATTTCCGAAACCCCATGTAGCGGGCCCCACGTTGGTTGGACAGCGATCGCCGCCCCGTGCCGACTGTCATTCGCTCACTTCCCGACTTTCCCCATCGGTCAGCGGCGAACCAAGATACCGCATACAGATGTGGCAGAACAGAGGAGCGCGATTAAGGCGGGTTTTAGTTAAATGCAGTTTAAGCGGCCTCGAAAGGGAACCATGCTCCGTTATGGTTAACGGATGGTTACGACCCTTCCGGACTCATTTTTGATTTAATATCAATAACTTGATTGAAAGCTTGCAGTGCTGGAGGCCGCAGCTCCTGCCCGCTAAGTCCGCGAAGTCCAATCCTCGTAGTATTACGCGGAGCCGACCCCGACCGGACTTCCCCCGCTTCCGCGGCGCTTCGGCGCAGGACGGCACGACTCGCCAGCCATGGCATACCGGTTGCATCTGAGCCGCGTTCTTACGTTTTGAGGCCCAGAATGTCAGCTTCCTTCGATCGTTATGTCAGCTTCAAACACTGCGACTGGGAGGGTCGCTCCGAGCGGGTGATGCAGCGGCTCCAGCGCCATGTCGATGCCGGGGAGAACCCGTTCTGGGCGTACTTCGCCCAGAAGCGCGTCGAGCTGCGCGACAAGCAGGGTCTCGACGACCTGCGCATCCTCCACAATTATCTGCCGACGCTGCGCGAGCTGCTCGAAGACAATGGCGACCTCGAAACTCTCGAGATGCTGGAAGATCTCGAGGCCAACCTGATGTGAGCCGGTAAGCACCGCCGCAACGGCTCAGGTCGCGACTCAGGTGTAACGCAAGCGTGGATACCAATCGGCGCCCCGCCCCTCCGGGGTGGAGTCGAAGATAGTCCACAGTGGCATCAGGTCCGGGGCCCCGCGCGGGTCCTGGCCCGGATCGGACGTAGCACCGGTCATCTCGCCTCCCCAGAAGTGCCGGATCGTGCCGTCGCGGCGCGTGAAGACGTTGAACGCCGGCACCTCGTCGCCGCTGGGCGTGATGGCATGATAGTCGTTGCTGAACGCATCAGTCAGGTCGGTGAACAACGGCAGATGATGCCAACCGCGCCGCCGCTTGAACGCCACCAAACGATCGATCGGCGACCGCGCGACGACTGCCAGCGCCACCCGCTGCGTGATGTCCGGCACCTCGCCGTCCCAGGCGCTCAGCAGCGAGGTGCACATCGGGCACGGCTCGGCGCGCTGCGGGCCATACATGAAGTTGTAAACCACGAGGCTCTGCTTGCCGCCGAACAGGCCGGCGAAGTCGGTCCGCCCGCCCTCGCCTTCGAAAGCGTAGGGCTTTGTGACCTCGCCGCCCGGCGGCAGCTGCCGGCGCTGCGCGGCAACGCGCTCGATGTGACGGCGCAGTTCGATCTCTTCGGCGAGCAGCGCCTCGCGCGCGCGGCGATACTCGGCGCTCTCATTCGGATAGCGCACGCCGCTGGCACGGGCGAGTTCGATCGCAGGCTTCAGGGTCATGACGGCTCCTTCGGTCCATGGTGTCTCCATGGGACGAACGAGCGCCCGCCGATCCGACAGCTGCCAAACAACCGCCGGTCGGGAACCGGCTAGGTCGAGCGACCGGACGCCGTGAGGAAATCGAAGTCGCAGCCCTCGTCGGCCTGCAACACCGCGTCGTGGAACAACTGCGCGTAGCCGCGTCCCGGGCGGGTTGCAGCAGTCACCGGCAGCGCGGCGCGGCGGCGGATCAGCTCGGCGTCGTCGACCAGCAGGTCGATCCGGCGCGCGGCGACGTCGAGGGCGATCCGGTCGCCGGTCTGCACCAGCGCCAGCGGTCCGCCCTCGGCGCTCTCCGGCGTGATGTGCAACACGATGGTGCCGAACGCAGTGCCGCTCATCCGTGCGTCTGAGATCCGGACCATGTCCTTCACCCCTGCCCGCGCCAGCTTCAGCGGGATCGGCAGATAGCCCGCCTCCGGCATCCCGGGCGCGCCCTTCGGTCCGGCATTGCGCAGCACCAGCACGTCATCGGCGGCAACGTCGAGATCGGGATCGTCGATCCGCCGCGCCATGTCCTCCAGCGTTTCGAACACCACCGCGCGGCCGGTGTGCTGCAGCAAGCCGGGCGACGCCGCCGCATGTTTGATCAGGGCGCCGCGCGGCGCCAGATTGCCGTGAAGCACCGCAAGCCCGCCTTCACGGCGGATCGGATTGTCGCGCGAGCGGATCACGTCCTGCCCCGGCACGTCCTCTGCCTGCGCCACCACCTCACGCAGCGCCGCGCCGGTCACGGTGCTGGCGTCGAGTTCGATCAAATCACCGAGCTGCGCCATCAGCTTCGGCACACCGCCGGCGTGGTGGAAGTGCTCCATGTAGTGCGCGCCGGACGGCTTGAGATCGACCAGCACCGGCACCTGGCGGCCGATCGCATCGAACGCGTCGAGGTCGATCCGGTGTGGCACACGGCCGGCGATCGCGGTGAGATGGATCAGTCCGTTGGTCGACCCGCCGATCGCCTGCAGCACCACCTGCGCGTTGCGGAACGCCGCCGGCGTCAGGATCTCGCTCGGGCGCGGTC
Source organism: Rhodopseudomonas sp. G2_2311 (assembly GCF_047501505.1). Taxonomy (NCBI): domain Bacteria; kingdom Pseudomonadati; phylum Pseudomonadota; class Alphaproteobacteria; order Hyphomicrobiales; family Nitrobacteraceae; genus Rhodopseudomonas; species Rhodopseudomonas sp. G2_2311. The sequence continues at coordinate 198,961 of NZ_JAZDRK010000003.1, read as the reverse complement.
CCTTGGCCTTGGCCATCGCGGCAGCGACACGGCCGCTGGCCTCCGCCGAGCGGAAGCGCTCGGCATGCGGCGCCGGGATCGTCGCGCTCATCGGCAGCGACAGCCCCATTGCCTCGATCATGCAGGCCATCGTCGACGCGGTGCCCATCACCATGCAGGTGCCAACCGACGGCGCCAGCCGGCCGTTGACCGCCTCGATCTCGGCATCGTCGATCTCGCCGGCGCGATACTTCGCCCACAGCCGCCGGCAGTCGGTGCAGGCGCCAAGCACCTCGCCTTTGTGATGTCCGACCACCATCGGCCCCACCGGGATCACCACCGTCGGCAGATCGGCCGACACCGCGGCCATCACTTGCGCCGGCAGCGTCTTGTCGCAGCCGCCGATCACCACCACCGCGTCCATCGGCTGGGCGCGGATCATCTCTTCGGTGTCCATCGCCATCAGGTTGCGCAAGTACATCGATGTCGGATGCGCAAAACTTTCGGCGATCGAGATGGTCGGAAACACCATCGGCATCGCGCCGGCCAGCATCACACCGCGCTTCACTGCCTCGATGATCTGAGGCGCGTTGCCGTGGCAGGGATTGTAGTCGCTGTGGGTGTTGGTGATGCCGACGATCGGCCGGTCGAGCGCGTCGTCCGAATAGCCCATCGCCTTGATGAAGGCTTTGCGCAGGAACAGCGAGAATCCTGAATCGCCGTAAGCTGTCAGTCCCTTGCGCAATCCGTCGGCCATGTTCCGTCCCGCAGCAGTTTCGCTGCACTTGAGGGACGGCGGACGCCGATGTCAATCGCGGAGGGTCAGGTGATCACCTTGGCCACAACCAACGCGATCAGAATCGCGACGCCGCTGAGGGCAATGGTCAGGAACTGGCGTCGATGGGAGACGGAAAGCAGCGGGTTCATCGGATCCTTCGCCCTCGTTCGGGCGAGTCGATCGCCCCGGAGCCGCGGCACTTAAGCTCCTTTTAACGACGGTAAGATGAACCAACTACTCGGACGACTACCGGACCGCGCCCTCGGCGGTGCGGCGGTCCCTCGGCAGCAAAGACGGCGCGGCCGTCCCTAAGGTTGCTGCGACACCGGTCCCAGTGGAGCTGCGGCCGGACGAGGTGCCGAAGCCGCCTTCTGGGCCCAACGGCCGAACAAACGTTGGCCGGGAATTTCGACCAGGCGTCTGGTCAGCGCCGAGAGGCCGATGACGATCCCGATGTAGGCTACGAAGATCGCGTCCAGCACGTAGACGTTCAGGTTGGCGATCACCTTTACCGGTTCGCCGTCGTGGATCTGTTCCACGAGCAAAGGGCGCCCGATCAATTTCTGCCCGATCGTCGCAGCGGTCATGATCATCAAAGCCACGAAGGCATGCACCATGTAGATCGAATACGACAGCTCGCCAAGCTTGACGAACACCGGCCAGTTCAACATCCGCGAGACCAGTCCGCGCTCGTAAGCGAAGATCAGCACGGTCAAGCCGAATAGCAAAGGCGCAGCCAGCGACAGCGGCCCTCTTCCGGCGGCAATGACGAAACCGCAGATCAATGCGACGATGCCGACCTCGATCGCTGTGCCGAAACGCCGGCTGGGTGCAGCCTTCGCGGTCCGGTAGATCAGGTAGGTCAGATGGCCCACCGTGAAGCCGTACAGACAGCGAAACAATCCGAAGTCGTAGGTGGTTTCGATACCGTGTTTTGAAAACGACGCCACGACCGCAGCCGCAAGCAACCCGACCGCAGCCAGCACAAACGTCCGCCACCGCGGCATGGTGAGCGCGATCAGGCCGAAGACGAGGTAGGTCCAGTATTCGGCCCCGATGCTCCAGCTTGGGAAATTCCAGGTGAGCTTGTCCGAGACATTCACCGCCTGCAGCAGCAGCAACTGCGCCGGGATCGCGACCAGCGGCCGATAGCCTTCTGCGGCGAACGGCGCGTGTCCGGTCTTGAAGCCGATCGCCATTGCCAGCGCGAAATTGACGGCTTCGGCCAGCACAAACGCCGCCAGCACGACGACGTGCAAAGGCCAGATCCGCCCAAGCCGCTTGATCGCGAAGGCGGTGAACTCAGAGCCCGTGTTGAGGCGCCCGAGATACGCGTGGGTGATCACAAAGCCGCTGAGCACGAAGAAGAAGTCGACGAACAGAAATGCGTTTCTGATCAGCGGAACGTCGTGGATGTGGCCGAGCACACTGAGATGAAACAGCGCGACCAGGATCGCGCACAGGCCACGCCAACTGTCGAGCGCGCCGAAATGAATGGTGTCGGTTCGTAGCGTCGCTGCCATTGAGAAGCAATGGCAGGTGCTCGAACCTGGATCAATGCGCGAGCGTATTAATCATTAACCCCGCGGCGATGCCGGAACCACACGGTCCCGGCATCGCGCGGTCGCAGTTATGCGGCGTTGAAGCCGGCGATTGCCTTGACCTCGAGATATTCTTCGAGACCGAACTTGCCCCACTCGCGGCCGTTGCCCGACTGCTTGTAGCCACCGAACGGCGCGGTGCGTTCGTTCGGCACACCCTGCAGGTTGACGTTGCCGGCGCGGATCTTGCGGCCGACCGCGCGGGCGCGATCAACCGAGCCGGCCGAGACGTAACCGGCCAGACCGTACGGCGTGTCATTGGCGAGCTCGACCGCCTCGTTCTCGTCCTTGGCGCCCATGATCACCAACACCGGCCCAAAGATTTCTTCGCGCGCGATGGTCATGTCCTTGGTGACGTCGGCGAACACCGTCGGGCGCACATAGAAGCCCTTGTTGACGCCTTCCGGCAGGCCGGGACCGCCGGCGACCAGGGTGGCGCCCTCCTCGATGCCCTTGTTGATCAGCGTCTGGATCTTGTCCCACTGGATGCGGTTGACGACCGGACCGATGGTGGTGCCTTCGCCGCGCGGATCCCCCGCCTTGGTCTTCTCGGCGACGCCCTTGGCGATCGCCGCGACCTCCTTCATCTTCGACAGCGGCACGATCATCCGGCTCGGCGCGTTGCACGACTGGCCGGAGTTGTTGAACATGTGCATCACGCCGCCGGTCACCGCCTTGGTCAGATCGGCATCCTCGAGGATGACGTTCGGCGACTTGCCACCGAGCTCCTGGCTGACGCGCTTCACTGTCGGCGCCGCACGCTGGGCGACGTCGATGCCGGCGCGGGTCGAACCGGTGAACGAGATCATGTCGATGTCGGGATGTTCGCTCATCGCCGCGCCGACCTCCGGACCGAGGCCGTTGACGAGGTTGAACACACCCTTCGGCACGCCGGCTTCGTGCAGGATTTCGGCGAACAGCAGCGCCGAGGTCGGGGTGAATTCGCTCGGCTTCAGCACCATGGTGCAGCCGGCCGCGATCGCCGGCGCGACCTTGCAGGCGATCTGATTGAGCGGCCAGTTCCACGGCGTGATCATGCCGACGACGCCGATCGGCTCACGCACGATCATCGCCGAGCCGAGCGGCTCTTCGAACTGATAGTTCTTCAGTACGTCGAGCGTCGACATGATGTGACCGAGGCCGGCGCCGGCCTGCATCTTCTCGGCCATCGGCAACGGCGCGCCCATCTCGTCGGAGATCGCGGCGCCGATTTCCTTCATCCGGCTCTTGTAGATCGCGACCACCTTCTCCAGCAGCGCGATGCGCTCTTCGCGGCTGGTCACCGAGAACGTTTCGAACGCGCGCTTGGCAGCGGCGACCGCCTTGTCGACGTCGGCCTTGGAGCCGAGCGCAACCTCATACATCGCCTCTTCGGTGGCGGGATTGACGACCGGCGTCGACTTCTTGACGACGGGATCGACCCAGGCGCCATCGATATAGAACTGCATGCGGTTGACCATCGGAACCTCTTGCTTAATCGCGGGTGGTTGGTGGTGAGTGTGATCAGGATCGGCGCCGTCGCGCGAGGCCCTCGCCTCGGTACGAACGGTCCGAAAAATCGACCACCGCCATATGCGGGAACGGCATATAAAATCACCGACACGAGCGGAGCAAGGCATCCTCGCACAATTGCGCGTGTGTGGCGTGATCGAGAAAGATCTTCTACCACTGCACGGAAATTACGAGCATCCTGCTGCGGCGCAGCATCAAACGGCTTGCGCCAACGGTGTCGCGGCGACCGCTTCGCCGGTGGTCAGATCGCGGTAATGCGCGATCGGTTGCGGCCTGCCGATCAGATAGCCCTGTACCTCGTCGCAGCCGGCCTGAGCCAGGAACGCGAGCTGTTTCTCGGTCTCGACGCCCTCGGCGATCACCGGCAGTTTCAGCGTCCGTGCCAGGCTGAGGATCGCCTCGACAATCGCGGCCGATTCCGGATTGGTCTCGAGCTTCCGGGTGAAAGCCTGATCGATCTTGATCTTGTCGAACGGAAACGACTGCAGATACGACAGCGACGAGTAGCCGGCGCCGAAATCATCCATGGCGACGCGCACGCCGAGATTTTTGATCTTGCGCAGGATCGCGATCGCGCCGGCGAAATCATCGATCAGCACGCCTTCGGTGATTTCAATCTCGAGGCGCGACGCCTCGAGTCCCGTCTCCAGCAAAATCTGCAGGATCAGCGCCGGCACATCGAAGCGGCGGAAGTCGAGCGGCGAGAAGTTGACGGCGATCGCCAGCGGCTTGGCCCATGACGCTGCCTCGGCGCAGACGCTGCGCAGCACCCATTCGTCGATCGGGCCGATCTGGCCGGTCTCTTCCGCAAGCGGCACAAACAGCGCCGGCGACACCATGCCGCGCACCGGATGGCGCCAGCGCAGCAGCGCTTCGAAGCCGACGATCTCGCCGGAAGTACTGGCCTGCGGCTGATAGTGGATTTCGAACTGCCGTTGCTCCAGCGCCACCGCAAGCTCACGCTGCAGTGCGCGCTTTTCACGGATCTGCAGGTCCATCGCCGGTTCGAACAGGCATACCGTGCCGCGCTGCTCGGTCTTGGCGCGATACAGTGCGACGTCGGCGTGAGCGATCAACGTATCGGCGTCATCGCCGTCGCGCGGATAGACGCTGACGCCGGCGGTTGCGCCGACGCGGATGTGATGGCCATCGACTTCGAACTCGGTGTCGCACAGCTCGGCGAGCTGCCGACAGATATCCTGGATCGAATCGGCCGCGGCATCGGGCGGAGTGACGATCGAAAACTCATCGCCACCCGGCCGCGCCAGGAAGCCCCAATGGCAGGTATCTGCGAGGCGGCGCGCCATTTCGGCCAGCACCGCGTCTCCGACCGCCTGGCCGAATACGTCGTTGATCTCCTTGAAGCGGTCGATGCCGAGCCGGATCACCGCGAAGCTGCCGTCGAAGCGGCGCGCCTGTTCGACGCTCTGCACGATGCGATCGTTGAACGCGGCGCGGTTCGGCAGACCGGTGGCGACGTCGTGTAGCGCCAGATACGCGAAGCGCTGCTCGGCCTGCTTGTGATCGGTGACGTCGCTGTGCTTGGCGATCCAGCCGCCATTCGGCAGCCGCCTCAGATCGATCCGGATATGCCGGCCGTCGCGGAGCTCGGCCACCAGGCTGGCTGGCCCGCCCGAGGCGAGCGCGGCGCCGAGTTCAATCAGTTGCCGCTTGTCGCTGACGAAGTTGCCGGAATTCCGCATCACCGCCAGCGTGCGGCGCAGGCAGTGACCAGCGATCTCTCGGCCCGGCGGGATCGCATAGATGTCGAGAAAGGCCTCGTTCCAGAGCTGCAGCCGCCCATCGGCGTCGAACAGGCAGAAGCCGCGCGCCGCATCATTGAGGATCGCGTCCAGCACCATGTCGCGTTCGGCCAAGGTCAGTTGGGTGCGGCGGCCTGCGATCGAACTCAGCCACACCGCCAGGCTGGCAAAACCAGTGGTCGCGATCACCGAGCCGATCATTAGCGCCAGCGCGATGGTCGGCGCGAGCGGGGCATCCGACGCCGCAAGCAGCGCCAGCGCCGCAACAGCCATAACTGAACTGATCGAGGCAAAGCCGGTGGCGACGATCCAGTATCGGCGTCCCTTGCCCTCGCTAACCCGGATGCTGCGCAGCCCGCCATATGCAGCGACGGCGCCCAGCGCGCACAGCACGACGGCCAGGGTGATCATCCCCCAGGTGTGGGCATCGGGTGCGGAAGGAAGTTCGGCCATCTGCAATCGGAACCTGCTTTCGCTTCGCACTCTGGCATCGTGGTTTTGCCTAAAGCTTAAAGCGATCGCTGAATTGACCGCAGCCGTCGCGGCCGAACGCCGCGCCACGCACGCTACTCATCATCGTTGGAATATTTTCACGTGTAGATAGGAGGCAGCAACAACGACAGGTCGTACACACCGTCATTCGAGCGTGGTTAGCTCACGGGCTCGGATACGGCTCCGAGGGCAGTTCCTGCTGCTTGCGGCGTAGCCGCTCGCGCTGTGCGGTGTAGATGCCGCTGCCGATGATCACCGCGGCGCCGACAAAGGTCCAGACGTCGGGCACCTCGCCGAACACGCCGAAGCCGAGAAACGCGACCCAGACAAGCTGGCTGTAGGTGAACGGCGCCAGCACCGAGGCATCCGCATAGCGATAGGCCAGCACCACCACCCACTGCCCCATGGTCGAGGCGAGCCCGACCAGCAGGCCGATGCCGATGTCCTGCCAGGTCGGCGTCACCCAGACGAACGGCACCACCGCGCTGAGCGTGATGAAGCCGACCAACGCCGAGAACGACATCGTGACCACGGCGCGATCGGCACCGCTGATCATCCGCGTCAAGGTAAGCGTCAGCGCCCAACCGAATGCCGACAGGATCGGCAGCAACACCGCAGGATCGAACGCCGCCGAGCCGGGCCTGATCACGATGAGCACGCCGACGAGGCCGACCAGCGTCGCGATCCAGCGCCGGATGCCGACGTGCTCGGCGAGCAGCGGGATCGACAGCGCGGTGACGAACAGCGGCGCCACGAACGACGTCGCCGAGGCTTCCGCGATCGGCAGGAACTGCAGGCTGGTGATGAACAGCACCGAGGATGACACCAGCGCCAGCGCCCGCAGCACCTGCAGCTTCGGCCGCACCGAGCGCAGGGGCGATTCCTTGGAGGCAAGCGCCACCGGGATCATGATCAGCAGGAACACCAGAAACCGAATCCAGCCGATCTCGATCGGCGGCAGCGTGCGGCCGAGATACTTCGCCAGCGTATCCGAGCAGGCGAGAAACACCGTCGAGCCGACGATCAGCGCGATGCCGCGCAGCGGATGGTCGGCATGGCGGTGAGTGAGCCGGCGCACGGCGTCGTTGCTTGGCGAGGTGACAGTCAAGGCTCGATAACGCTTTGGAGATGGCAGGAGGCGGGACCCGTCCACGGGCGGAGGTCCCCATCAACTAATAATCCGACAAAACGATGTTCGCCGCGCCGGCACAAGTGCCGAAATCGGGACTCGGTCATGCGACAGGTCCGGAAAAGCGCTTGCGTGGCGGGCTTGTGTCGCCCTGCCCGCGCTTTTTCGCTTACAGCATCGGCAGGCTGGCGGGCTCCGGGCCGAGCGGACAGGCCTGATCGATCGCATCGATCTCCTCGTCGCTGAGCCGCAGCGCGAGGGCCGCCGCATTGTCCGCGGCGTGGGCCGGATTGCCGGCCTTCGGGATCGCAAACACCGACGGCCTGCGCGTCAGAAACGCCAGCGCCACTTGCCGCGGCGTCGCGCCATGGGCGTCGGCGATGCTCTGCAGCAGCCGGCCCGCCGCGCTACGCGGCGCCGGAAATTCGTCGTGACCGAACGGCGAATAGGCCGTCACTGCGACGCCATGAGCCTCGCACCACGGAATAATGGTGTGCTCGATCACCCGTTCTAGCAGATGATACAGCACCTGATTGCAGGCGATCTTGCCGTCTCCGGCGAGCCTGTGCAGCTCGCGCAGGTCGCCGGCGTCGAAATTGCTGACGCCCCAGGACAGGATCTTGCCGGCGGCGACCAGCTCCTCGAACGCGGCTACCGTCTCGCTGAGCTGATAATGCCCACGCCAATGCAGCAGGTAGCAGTCGAGCCGGTCAGTCCGGAGCCGCGCCAGCGAGCGCTCGCAGGCCGCGACGGTGCCGCGGCGGGAGGCGTTGCTCGGTAACACTTTCGAAACCAAGAACACCTCGTCACGCCGGCCGGCGATCGCCTCGGCGACCAGAGGCTCGGCGTCACCATACATCTCGGCAGTGTCGATGTGCGTCAGGCCGAGATCGAGGCCGCGCCGCAGCGCGGCGAGCGCCGACGCGCGGTCACCCTGGTCGATATACCAGGTGCCCTGCCCGATCGGCGCAAGCTTCGGCCCCATCCGGCCGAATCTGCGCATGTCCCCAGTCACCATCCACTCCCATCACGATCACGCCGTGCTGGCCATCATCGGCCGCGGCGCGGCGCCTTGGCCCGGCTTCAGCCGGAACTCGTAGGTCATCAAATGCCACGGCCCCGAGGCTTCGCGACCGTCGGGCATCACCGCATCGTTGCGCAATTCAACGTTCGAAATCAGCTCGTCCTTGACCCCGAAGACGACGTCGGACTCCAGATATTTATCACCTTCGATGAAAACATGGGTGACCAGCGGCTCGAAGCCAGGGGCGCTGACCAGAAAATGCACATGGGCCGGCCGCATCGGGTGCCGGCGAGCCGCCAGGATCAGGTCACCGACCGGGCCGTCGATCGGGATCGGATAGCTGCACGGCAGGATGGTGCGGAAGGCCACCCGGCCGTCCACATCGGTCGCGAACCGCGCCCGCAGCGACGCGCCCTGCTCGGCATATCCAGGTTTCTGGGAGTCATAAAAGCCGTCATCGTCGGCGTGCCAGACATCGACCGCCGCATTGACGATCGGCGCGCCGTCGAGATCGGTGACGCGGGCCGCCACATACATCGGTTCGCCGTCAACGCCTTCGGCAATGTCGGCGCCGCGCGGCATCGGCTTGTGCTCGCCGACATAGAACGGGCCGAGCACCGTCGTCTGCGTCGCGCCGGCGCGATCGCGGTGATTGACGGCATCGACCAGCATCGAGACCCCGAGCACGTCCGACAGCAGGATGAACTCCTGCCGGCTCGGCGTGCATTTCTGCCCCGTGCGGGTGAGGAAATCGATTGCCTTCTCCCATTCCTCGAAGGTCAGGCCGGTGCGGCGGACGTAGTCGTGCAGCGAGCGCACCAGCTCGCGCATCAGCAGCTTCATGCGCGGATCGGGGGTTTCGTCGAAGCTCTTGACGACCGCCTCGGTGAGGTCGGTCTCGTCGAATTGAGGCATGTCCCGCTCAATGGTCGTTGGAGAGGCGGCGACGGTACACCATGCTTCCGGCCGTGGTAAGCGCCGCCACGGAAGGCGGGCATGCATGGAAGCACAGACGTCGGCGCATCGCGCGCCGCATGGCGCCGATAGAACGCGTCGCGGTTTTCCGATATCAAGGGCGCCCGCGCGAACCATCTCAGAATCCGGGACCGTCAACCGGACGATCCACGATCTTTAAGGAGTGAAGCGATGCCGAGCCAAGCCGCCGTAGCCCAATCCTCGACGCCGACAATCGGATCGGCCGCCAGCGCCGGCATGTCCGAGGCCGCGCTGCGCCGGATCGACGATCATCTGCGGCGACTGTATCTCGATTCCGGCAAGCTGCCCGGCACCCAGACACTGGTGTATCGTCGCGGCCAGATTGTGTACCAGTCCTCGCTCGGCTACGCCGACGTCGAACGCAAAGTCGCGGTGCGCGACGACACCATCTTCCGCATCTATTCGATGACCAAGCCGATCACCTCGGTGGCATTGATGATGCTGTTCGAGGAAGGCCGGGTGCAGCTCGACGATCCGGTGGTGAAGTACATTCCGCAATGGGCCAATCTCGGCGTGTTCCAGGCCGGCATCGCGCCGTATTTCCTGACCAAACCGCCGGCGCGGCCGATGCAGGTGGTCGACCTGCTGCGCCACACCTCCGGCCTGACCTATGGCTTCCAGAATCGCACCAATATCGACGCCGCCTATCGCGACAAAGGCATCGGCGCCTTCGAGAAGGCCGGCACGTTGGATTCCTGGATCGCCGATCTGGCGCAGATCCCGCTGGAGTTCTCGCCTGGGGACGCCTGGAATTACTCGGTGTCGACCGACATCGTCGGCTACATCGTGCAGAAGATCAGCGGCATGCCGTTCGAGCAGTTCGTCAAGCAGCGCATCCTTGATCCGCTCGGCATGACCGACACTGACTTCTACGTGCCGGCTGCCAAAGCGCAGCGGCTCGCCGCCTGCTACACCGCCGACGGCAAGGGCGGCATGACGCTGTCGGACGATCCGGCAGCCTCGAGCTTCCTCGCGCCGCCCGCGCTGATCTCCGGCGGCGGCGGGCTGGTCTCGACCACCGCCGACTATCTCACCTTCTGCCGCGCGCTGCTCAACGGCGGTGAACTCGGCGGCGTCCGGCTGCTCGGGCCGAAGACGCTGAAGCTGATGACCAGCAATCATTTGCCCGGCAACCGCGACCTCACCCAGATGTCGCTGTCGATGTTCTCCGAGGCGACCAATGCCGGCATCGGCTTCGGCCTCGGCTTCGCCGTCAACATGAACCCGGCGCTGACGCTGCTGCCGGGGTCGGCCGGCGAATTCTATTGGGGCGGCGCCGCCTCGACGGCGTTCTGGGTCGACCCGGCCGAAGAGCTGATCACCATCTTCATGACCCAGCTCATCCCCTCCAGCGCCTACCCGGTCCGCCGCGAGTTGCGCACTCTGGTGTACAGCGCGATCACCGAGAGCAATCTTTAGATCGCAGCCTGTCCTCTCGTCATTCAGAGAAGCGAAGCGACGAAGCAATCCCGCTCTGCTCGAAACTGGATTGCTTCGCTCGGAATGACCGAGCTAATCGCGCACATGCACGACGGCGATGTCGTCGGCGTAGAGCCGGCGCCAGCCCGGCCGTTCGTCCATCTGCCGGACGGCAGGCGCGCTTGGCGGCAGCATCGTCGCATCGATGTCGTTGTCGGTCAGCATGCGGTCGAGCGCGGCGGAATCACGCCCTGCGGTGGCGCGGATCATGTCCATCACCCGCGCCTCGCCGTACAGCTCGGCACGGCCGTCGATGAACACCGGCACGTGGCGCGAGATCAGATAGCCGCCGAAGATGTACGCGTTGAAGATCCGCTTGGCGCCGTGTGCCTGCACGGCGGCCAGTGCCCGCTCCGGCACCTGGGGCTCGTCGAAGCGATAATGCAGCCGCGGCGCCGCAGCGATCGTGGCCGCGATGATTGCGATCACGGCGACGACGCCGGCCCAAGCCGGCGGGGTGAGATCAGGCTTCGCCTCGGGCGACTTGCGCCCAAGCCCGAGCTGCAGCGCCCACGGCCGCGCCGCGATCATCGGGACCAGGAGCGCGTAGTGTTCGATGCTGCGGACATGGGCAAGCGCCATATGCACCAGCCCGAGCACCAACAGCAGCCGCGGCCACGGCAACGTCAGCCCGCGCGCCAGGACAATGCCGAGCAGCGCCAGCAGGCTGGCTTCGAAGGTGCCGAATTTGGAAAAGTCCGACGACGCCCATTCGCCGAGCGTCGACAACACTTCGCCGAGGCTGAGGATCCTGGTGGCTGCCAGCAGCGTGCCCCAGCCGTAAGGCGTGGCGCAACAGGCGGCGACGGCGGCGAGGCCGAACGCGGCCCAGCGCAGCGCCAGCGCCGCTCGGCGCTGCGGCTCGGCCTGGCGCAGCGCCTCCACTCCCAACGGGCCGATCAGCATCAGCCCGAACACGAAGCCGCCGTGCAGATTGGCCCACAGCACCATCACCAGCAGCAGCGCCCAGGGCGGCGCAGCTTTCCGATCGGCTGCATCGATCAGGCCGATGAACCAGGCCACCATGACGGGAAGCGTCAACATGTGCGGCCGTGCCAGCACGTGCGGCATGATCAGCACCATCACGGCGAGCGCCAGCGCCGACGTCACCAGCGCGGAGGCGTAGCGCTCGAGGTAAGCGGTGAACATCGCCAGCGCCACCGCGACCGCGACCGCGGTGACGATCACCGGCCCGGCCCAACCGGCCTGCATCGCCAGCGCCAATATCACCTGCGCCAGCCACGAGCTCGACTGCCAGGGCTCGCCGGCCTTGCTGAACGAGAAGCTGTCGACCGTCGGCACCGTGCCGTGCGCCAGAATCCAGCGGCCGGTTTCGATCTGCCAGTAGCTGTCGGAATCCTGCAGCAGGCTGTCGCCGAACAGCAGCAGGAAGACGAGCACGCCGGTGCCGACCAGCAGCGGCAACACGAAGCTGCGCGCGCCGGCGGTCTCGGTCAAATGGATCGCCGGAACGGTCAAGGAGCGGCTCTTTCCGATCGGAAGCAACGTTCCGGAAATCGAACCACACCCGCCGATAATATCCGGTAAAGCTACAGGCCCCGGCGTTCAGATCTTGTTAACCCTCAGATCTTGCGGTCGCGGCCCTGCCAGAACGGATCGCGCACCGCGCGGCGCAGCAGCTTGCCGACCGGGCTCTTCGGTACCTCGTCGATGAACCGCACCTGCTTCGGCACTTTGTAGCTCGCCACTCGCTCGCGCGCGAAAGCGATCAGCTCGGCTTCCTCGGCGCTAGCGCCGGCGCGCAGTGCCACGAAGGCCGCGACGCTCTCGCCCCATTTATCGTCGGGCAACCCGACCACCACCACCTCGCGCACCGCCGGATGCGCCGCAAGCGCGTCTTCGACCTCGCGCGGATACACGTTGTAGCCGCCCGACACGATCATGTCGGAGGTGCGGTCGACCAGATACAGATAGCCGTCCTCGTCGAACCGGCCGACGTCGCGGGTGCGCAGCCAACCATCGGGCAGGAACATCTGCGCGTTCAATTCGGGCGCGTTGTAATAGCCCTTCATCGCAAACGGCGTGCGCAGCGCAATCTCACCGGCCTCGCCCGGCGCGACCTCCTCGCCGGCTTCATCGACCAGTTTGACCTCGCAATCGATCGACGGCCGGCCGCAGGAGGCGAGCCGCTGCTCGGCCTTCGGGCCGACGTGATCCTGCTGGGTCAGATGGGTGATGAAGATCGGCGCTTCGGATTGGCCGTAATACTGCGCGAACCGCGGGCCCCACAGCTTCAGCGCCCGCTGCATCACCGGCCGCGGCATCGGCGAGGCGCCGTAGATGATGCGTTTGACGCTCGAAAAGTCGGCCTGCTCGATGCCCGGATGATCCAGCAGCATGCCGATCATGGTCGGCACCAGATTGAGCGCAGTCGGCTTCCAGCGCTCGACCGCCTCCAGATAGCTTGCGGGCGTGAAGCCGGGCAGCACCGCGGCGACGCCGCCGCGCAGCCAATACGGCACGATGAAGCAGCCCGAGGCGTGGATCATCGAGGCGGCGTGCAGCATCACGTCGCCCTCGCCGACCTCCATATTGATCAGCACATTGGTGGCCATCGCCGCCCAGCTCGCCTGGGTGTGCTCCACCGCCTTGAGCTTGCCTGTCGTGCCCGAGGTGAAGATGGTGATGACGATGTCGTCCGGCTCGCAGCGCCGCGCCAGCGGGGCATCGGACTGCGCCTTGGCGAGCTGCAGCAGATCGTCCGCATCCGCGCTGCCGATGCTGATCAGCTTGAGGCCCTGCATTGCCTGCGCCAACTCGCGGGCGCGGTCGGTCAGGTCGGTGCCGTGGATCAGGATATCGACGCCGGCGCCTTCGAGCATCTGTTGCTGTTCGACGAGCGACAGGCGGGAATTCAGCGGCACCCGCGACAGCCGCGATTTGACGAAGCCGAAATCGATCGGCAGCGTGTAGATCGAATTGTTCAGCAGCATCCCGACCCGGCTGCCGACATCGAGCTTGAAGGTGTCGATGAAGACGTTGGCGATGCGGTTCGACAGCAGATCGACCTCGGTGAAGGTCATGCGCTGATCGCCGAACATCACCGCCGTCTTCGGCCCGTGATACACCGCGCCGCGCCGGATCATCTCGGATGCCAGCATCGTGGTCCCTCCCTGTCTGTGCCCGCCGCTTGCTGCGGCGTGGCTGTTAGGTCTTCGTCCTCTCAACGAGTCATTCCGGGGCGCTCACGAAGTGAGCGAACCCGGAATCTCGCCGCCACAACCTCGGGATTCCGGGTTCGCGCTCCGCGCGCCCCGGAATGACCGCCTGCGGCGGTCACTTCCCCGGCCACACCGGCTTGCGCTTCTCGGCAAACGCCTTCAGGCCTTCCTTGGCATCTTCGGTCATCGCCAGCAGCGCGATCTGGCTTTCGGTGTAGGCGATGCTCTCGTCGAATGACATCGAGGCGATCGCGCGCATCGCATATTTGCCGCGGCGGATCGCGGTCGGCGACTTGTCGGTCAGCCGCTTCGCCAGCCACTCAACCTTGGCGTCGAGTTCGGCGGCCGGCACCACGTAGTTCAGCAATCCGGCCTCTCGCGCCGTCGCCGCATCGAACGGCTCGCCGGTCAGCGACCATTCGGCAATCAGGCGCCGCGGCGCGATGTCCTGCAGCAGGCTCATGACCTGCATCGGGAACACGCCGACCTTCACCTCCGGCAGCCCGAACACGACGTTGTCGGCCGCCACCGCCATGTCGGTCATGCACAGCAGGCCCATGCCGCCCGCCATGCAGGTGCCGTTGACGCGGGCGATCGAGGGCTTGGTCGCGTTCTGCGCCAATCGCAACAGATCGGCATAGTCGACATTCGGCTTGGAAAAATCGAACGAGAACGCCGCCCCGGTCGATTGCAGATCTGCGCCGGCGCAGAACGCCTTGTCACCGGCGCCGGTGAGCACGATCACCCGCACCTCGGCGTCGTCATGCGCCTGCTTCCAGCCGCTTGTGATGCCCTCGACCACGCCGGCGTTGATGGCGTTGCGCTTGTCGGGACGGTTGATGGTGATCCACAGCGCGCTTTCGCGCTTCTCGATGATCACGGCGTCGTTGCTCATGTCAAATGCCCTTCGTCTTCGTCATTGCGAGGAGCGGAGCGACGAAACAATCCAGCTCCGTGCACTGCGCTCTGGATTGCTTCGCTTCGCTCGCAATGACGGGGATAGTTAGTGCTCCAGAACTCTACGTCGCCGCTTCGATCTCGGCGACGATGCGGCCGGCGGTGACCTGCTCGCCTTCAGCGACATCGATGGTGATGATGCCAGAGCCAGGCGCCGTGTGCACGTGCTCCATCTTCATCGCTTCCAGCGTCAGCACCGGTTGGCCGGCCTCGACACGGTCGCCGGCTTTGACCAGCACCGCGACGACGCGGCCGTTGAGCGCCGCGCGCAACTTGCCGTCGCCGCCGCCACGCGCGGCACTTTGCGGCGCCGCGCGGGTCAGGTCGACGATGCTGTTCTGAACGCCGAGTCGCTGCACGAACAGCCGGTCGCCATCGCGGTGGAACACCGCAGACTCGCCGAGGCCCTTGGCCTGGAAGCGGATGCCGCCAGCGGACAGCTCCTCGATCACAAAGCTGATCGATTGCCCCTCCTGGCTCACGACGTAGCTGCCGTCGCGCTCACGCACCACCTCGCAAGCCTGCTCCGCGCCGTCGAGTTCGAACTTGAGCCGGGTCGGAAACACCGCCGCGAGCGACCGGCCGGGCCGATGCGGCGGCGCGTGGCGGTCGGTGACGTAGAGCAGCAGCGCCGCGACCGCGGGTGCCGGCACCGCATCGTCCGGCAGCGACCGTACTAACTCGTCGCGATGCTGCGCGATGAAGGCCGTGGTCGCCTCCCCGGCCGCGAACACTTGGTGGCGCAGACAGGCGGCGAGGAAGCCGCGATTGGTCGTGACGCCGAAGGCGATGGTGCCGTCGAGGCCATGGATCAGCTTGCGCCGCGCCTCATCCCGGCTGGCGCCGACCGCGATCACCTTGGCGATCATCGAGTCGTAATACGGTGGAATCTCCGCACCCGATTGCAGCGCGTGCTCGACACGCAGTTCGCCCGGCATCCGCCACAGCGCCATCCGGCCCGACTGCGGCATGAAGTCGTGGTCGGCATCCTCCGAGCACAGCCGCACTTCAATGGCGTGGCCCTTGAAGGTCACATCGTCCTGGCGCAGCGGCAGCGGTTCGCCGGCGGCGATCCGAAGCTGCAGCTCGACCAGATCGAGTCCGGTGATCGCTTCGGTCACCGGATGCTCGACCTGCAGCCGGGTGTTCATCTCCATGAAGTAGAAGTTGCCTTCGGCGTCGAGCAGGAACTCCAGCGTGCCGGCGCCTTCGTAGCCGATCGCCCTGACGGCATTCACCGCCACGGTGCCCATCTGCTCACGCAGGGCTTCCGACACCGCGGGCGACGGTGCCTCCTCGATCAGCTTCTGGTGCCGGCGCTGCACCGAGCAGTCGCGTTCGCCGAGATGGATGGCGGCGCCATAGCGATCGCCGAACACCTGGATCTCGATGTGCCGCGGCTCGAGGATCGCGCGCTCCAGGATGACGGTCGGATCGCCGAACGCGCTTTGCGCTTCCGAGCGGGCGCTGCGCAGCGCGTCGGGCAGCGCCGCAGCGTCCTGCACCAGCCGCATGCCGCGGCCACCACCACCGGCCACCGCCTTGATCATGATCGGAAAGCCTATCCGCTCGGCTTCGCGGATCATCGCAGCGTCGCTTTGATCTTCGCCCTGATAGCCCGGCACGCACGGCACGCCGGCCTTCAGCATGATCTCTTTGGCGCCGGCCTTGTTGCCCATCGCGGCGATCGACTCGGGCGACGGTCCGATAAAGACCAGCCCCGCATCGCGGCAGGCAGCGGCGAAGTCTTCGTTCTCGGCGAGGAATCCGTAGCCGGGATGCACCGCGTCGGCGCCGGCAGTCTTCGCTGCCTGGATGATCGCCGGGATGTTCAGGTACGACTGCGACGGCTGCGCACCGCCGATCGCCACGGCCTCATCGGCGGCGCGAACGTGGGCGGCGTCGCGATCCGCGTCGGAATACACCGCGACCACACCATAACCGAGCCGGCGGGCACTGCGCATCACCCGCAGCGCGATCTCGCCGCGGTTGGCGATCAGGATCTTGGAGAACGGCGTCAGCTTCAACATACGGGTCACACTCATGGCCGGGACACCGCGAACTGCATGCGCTGCGGCTCGCGCGCTTCGCTCTCACGACAGATCGCCAATACTTCGGAGAGCATGGCGCGAGTGTCGCGGGGGTCGATCACGCCGTCGTCGAGCATCCGCGCCGAGGTCGCGAACACGTCCATCTGGCCGTTGAACACCGCGGTGATGCCGGCCTTCATCTGATCGAGCTTGTCGCGGTCGACCGGCACGCCCTTCCGCGCCGCGCCGGCTTCGGCGACGATCGCCATGGTCTCGGCGGCCTGCTCGCCGCCCATTACGGCGGTCTTGGCGTTGGGCCAGGAGAAGCAGAACCGCGGATGGAAGCCGCGGCCGCACATGCCGTAATTGCCGGCGCCGAACGAAGCGCCGCAATAGATCGTGATCTGCGGCACGGTGGCCGAGGTCACCGCCTGGATCATCTTGGAGCCGTGCTTGATCATGCCGGCTTCTTCGTAGGCGCGGCCGACGATGTAGCCGGTGGTGTTGTTGAGATACAGGATCGGGGTGCGCGACTGGCAGCAGGCCTGGATGAAGTGCGTCGCCTTGTTGGCGCCGGCCGGATCGAGCGGGCCGTTATTGGTGATGATGCCGATCGCCATGCCGGCGATCCGCGCCTGACCGACCACCGTGGCCGGGCCGTAGTTCGGCGACATCTCGGTGAAGTCGGAGTCGTCGACGATCCGCGCGATTACCTGGCGCATGTCGACCGGACGCTTGTGATCCATCGGCATGATGCCGAGCAGTTCTTCCGGATCGTACAGCGGCGGGTGATAGGTCGCGGGATCCGGCCCCGGACCGGAGCGGTCCCATGGCAGCCCGGCCATGATGTCGCGCGCGATCCGCAGCGCGTCGCGGTCGTCTTCGGCGAGGTAATCGCCGAGACCGGAAATCGAGGTGTGCATCTCGGCGCCGCCGAGTTCTTCCTCGGTGGCGATCTCACCTGTCGCAGCCTTGAGCAATGGCGGCCCTGCGAGAAACGCCCGGGTCCGGCCGCGCACCATCACGATGTAGTCGGACAGGCCGGTCTGATACGCGCCGCCCGCGGTGGATGAGCCGTGCGTCACCGTCACCACCGGCAGTCCGGCGGCGGACATTCGCGCCAGGTTACGGAAGATGTTGCCGCCGCGGACGAAGTCCTCGACGCGGTAGCGCAGCAGATTGGCGCCCGCGCTCTCGACCAGCTGCACGAACGGCAGCCTGTTCTCCAGCGCCAGCTCCTGAATCCGCAGCGTCTTGTCGAGACCGAACGGCTGCAGCGCACCGGCGTCGATGCCGGAATCGTTGGCGCTGATCATGCAGCGGATGCCGGCCACATAGCCGATGCCGCCGATCACACCGCCGCCCGGCACGCTCTTGTCGGCGTTGGCGGTGTCGAACATGTAGCCGGCGAGCGTCGACAGTTCGAGGAACGGTGTACCGGGATCGAGTACCAGCGCGACGCGCTCGCGTGGCAGCAATTGCCCGCGCTTGTGGAAGCGCTCGGCGGAGGCGGAGGACAGCGTCCGCGCCCTCGCCTCCAGCATCCGCATCCGCTCGATCAGCGCCAGCATGCCGTCGCGATTGGCCCTGAAGCCCTCACTCCCCGGCGCTACGGTGGATTCGATGATTGCCATTCACGCTTCCCTTAGTCGTTTCCGTCATTCCGGGGCGCGACCGCAGGTCGCGAGCCCGGAATCTCGATGTGTTCTGAACCTCGGGATTCCGGGTTCACGCCGCGTCGCGGCGTGCCCCGGAATGACGGTGAATCACCCCGTCTGCCCGAGCATGAAGTGATCGGTGAAGGCGCTGCGCAGCTCGACCTTGCGCAGCTTGCCGGTGGCGGTCATCGGCATGTCGTCGACGATGCGCAGCAGCTTCGGCACCTGGAAGCCGCCGAGATGCTTCTTGCAGTGCTCGATGATCTCGGCCTCGGTCGCAGCCGCGCCGGGCTTGAGCTTGACGAAGCCGGACACCGCCTCGCCCCATTGCGGATGCGGCAGGCCGACAACCGCGGCATTCATCACCGCCGGATGCGCCAGCAGCGTCTCCTCGATCTTGACCGAGGCGACGTTCTCACCGCCGGACTTGATCATGTCCTTCTTGCGGTCGAGGAACAGCACCTCGCCGTGCTCGTCGATCAGCGCCAGGTCGCCGGTGTGGTGCCAGCCGAATTTTCGCGCGGCCTCGGTGGCTTCGGGATCCTTGTAATAACCGAGCATCACGTTGGGGCCCCGATGCACGATCTCCCCCACCTGACCGACGCCGAGAAGGTTGCCGGCGTCATCCATGATCGCGGTCTCGTTGACCAGCGTCGACTCGCCCCAGTAATTGCCGAAGCGAGCGAGCTGGCGGTCCGGCTGCGACATCGTCGTCGCCGGATACATCTCGGTCTGCCCCGACGGCTGGACAAAGGTCGGGCAGAGCTCGGCGATCGCGCGCTCCAGCAGCGGCCGCGGCATCGGCGCCATGGTGTAGATGCAGCAACGCAGGGTCGAGAGATCGAACTCCTTGCGCCGCGGATGGTCGAGGATCACCTGATACATCAGCGGCAGGCCGATGAAGACGGTGAGCTTGTCGCGCTGGATCGCCTCCATGCAGGCGACCGGATCGAAGCCGCGCATCAGCGCCATCTTGCCGCCGACGATCAGATAGCTCAGCAGCACGACGTGAGCGGCGCAGTGGAACAGCGGAAATTGTCCGGTGATGCCGTCAGTGCGCGAGAGCTGCATCTCGATCGCATTGCTCATCGCCGCCATCGTCACCGCAAGGTGGCCGTGCATCGCCCCCTTCGGCCGCGAGGTGGTGCCCGAGGTGTAGATGATCATCGCCAGATCGCGATCGTCGAACGCCACTTCAGGCTCTATCTCGGACTGGCCGTCTAGCAATTGATCGAAGGTCGGCAGTCCGGTTTCGGCGGCCTTGCCGGCCAAATCGATCGTGACGAGGTCGATGCCGCGCTCTTCCAGCGCGGCGCGGCGCTCCGGCTGGCCGAACAGATTGTCGTCGATCACCGCGACCTTCACGCCGGCGTGGTCGAGGATGTAGCTCATGTCGTCGGGGCCGAGCATGGTGTTGATCGGCACCCAGACGAGGCCAGCACGATGAATGCCGAACAGCGCTTTGACGAACTCGACCGAGTTGTTGCAGATCGTCGAGATCTTGGCGCCCGGCTGCAGCCCGCGCGCGACCAGAGCATTGGCGAAGCGGTTGGCGTCGCGTTCGAGTTCGCCATAGCTGACCTGACGGGCGCCGTCGGTCAGTGCGATGCGGTTCGGAAACCGCTTCGCCGATTTACGCAAGATGTCGCCGATCGCCACGCGGCCGATCCGCCCCGGTCCCGGCACGCCGCCGGTCGCTTCAAGACTGGTCATGGTTCACTCCCTCGAGGTGAGGCAGCTCTTCCGGCTGCTTGGTCTTAAGGTCCGTCTCGTCATTGCGAGGAGCGAAGCGACGAAGCAATCCAGGCTTGCTGCGTGACCTTCTGGATTGCTTCGCTTCGCTCACAATGACGGCAGCGTTGTTAGTGCAGTACGCCGAAAATCTTGCGCGCCTCTTCGGGCGAGGCAATCTCACGCCCGGCGCGGCGGGCGCAGCCGGCGATCTCTTCGATCAGCTGGCCGTTCGAAGTCACCTTCTCGCCGTTGGCCAGATAGAACGTGTCTTCGAGTCCGGTGCGCAAATGGCCGCCGAGATCGGCGCAGGCCTGATGCAGCGGCCAGATTTCGGCACGGCCGATCGCGGTGACCTGCCAATGCGCTTCGGGGCGCTTGAGCTTCAAGAGGATCGGCAGCAATTCGGGATCGGCCGGCATGCCCGAGGCAACGCCCATCACGAAGTTGTATTCGAGCGGGCCGGAATACATCCCGGTCTGCACATACATGCCGACGCAGCGCACGATGCCGACGTCGAAGCACTCGAATTCCGGGATGGTGCCGGCGTCCTTCATCGCATCGAGGAAGTCCTGCACCTTCTCGACCGCGTTATCGAACATCATCGGCGGCCAGGCCCAGCTGTTGTCGGCCTTGACCTTGAGATAGTTCAGCGAACCGGCGTTGCAGGCGGCGATCTCCGGCTTGGTCTCGCGGATACAGGCGAGCGGGCCCTGGTAGTTCGGGCCCGAGGTGCCGGAGGTGTGGTTGATGATGATACCCGGGCAGGCCTCGCGGATTGCCTGTTGGATCTCGCGCGAGACGTTGACGTCCCAGCTCGGCAGATGGCCCTTGTCGGGGCGCTGATCGCGCAGATGGATGTGCACGATCGCGGCGCCGGCGTCGTAAGCCGCCTTGGCCTCGCGGGCCATCTGTTCCGGCGTCACCGGCACATGGTGCTGCTTCGGATCGGTCAGCACGCCGTTCAGCGAGCAGGTGATCACCGCCTTGTCGCTCATTCGTTTCCAGCCCTTTCAGGTTGCTGTAGCGCCGCCTGCGATTGCGACGCGAACCATGTTGGGCAGAATGATGCTGAGCGCGCGTCGGCGTATCTTGCGCCGACGCGCTGAGTGCGGTGATCAGGTGCGGCCGTGCCGCAGTTCGGCGACGCGCATGCTCTGCGGATCGCTGCGCCAGATCGCCAGATCGCGCGAGCCGGAGAAGATCGCGCGCGGCTGCAAACCATAGAACCGCCGGATCGAATGGCTGAAGTGCGTCGAGTCCGGATAGCCGATGTCCTGCGCCAGATGCGCCAGGTTGATGTCGGAGTTGACGAAGTGCAGCAGATGCCGCGCCCTCTTCCAGGCCCGGAAAGCGCGGAACGACACCCCGGTCTCGTCCTTGAACAGATGCAGGAAGCGCGACTGCGACAGGTTGGCAGCGCTGGCGCAATCCTCAGCCGTGACCGTGTCGGTGCCGACGTCGTTGAGGCGGGCAATCGCGCGAGCAACGCGGCGATCAATCGCGCGGGCCGGCAGCGGCTCGCCGAAGAACAGATTGTCGAATTCGGTGGTGGTGAAGCCGTCGCGGCGCCCGACCGCAATCAGCGCTCCGTAGGCCTGCCTGATCCGGCTCGCCAGTGCCATCGCGCCCGCTCCGCCGATCCGCACGCCGAGCGCCGCCATCGGCCCCGGCAGCACCGTCTCGGGCTCGATGATCAGGCTGATGATGCAGCGCGAATCCGATTCGACATTGTGCGGCAGATAAGGCGGCACGAACGCCACCGCGCCGACCTGTTCGGGGCGGCCTTCGATCGTCACCCGCAAGGTGCCCTGCATCGAAACATAGATCGCGTAACCGCCGCTGGTGCGGCGTCGCGGGCGGCCCAGCAGGCCGGCATAAAACACCCGTTCCGGGCTGATCAGCATCAGATGCCCGGATTCCGGACAGGCGTCGTTCGTCATCGTTCCTCCCGGGGCGGGTTGTCGCCCGTTGCCGCATGGTTCTGCGGGTGCCCTCTTCGCGGAGCACCCAGACAATACAGCAACCCGGGACGTTGTCACCGGGCGAGATGACGCGGAGTTCCAGCTCCGGCGGGAAACTGCGCCGGAGCTTAAGTGAATGATTTCAGGCCCGTTTCGGCACCTGCTGGGCCTCGCCGGCGCGGGTTTCGGCCTCCAAAGCCCGCTGATAGCCATCGCGCTGCTGCAGCCGGGCCCAATAGGCGGTGACGTTCGGGCCGAAATCCTTGGCCAAGCCGAGATTGCTGGCGAGACGCAGGGCATAGCCGTTGACCACGTCGGCGGCGGTAAAACGGCCGGCGCAGAGATAATCGCCCTGCCCCGCCGCAGCCTCGACCGCCCGCAGCCGGCCCAAGAACCATTTGGCGTAGTCCTCGACCACCTGCGGCTGACGCCGCTCGTTCGGCTCCAGCGTGCCGTAGCGCAGCACCAGCGTCTGCGGGAAGGTCAACGTCGCGTCGGAGAAGAACATCCAATTGAGGTACGCGCCATAGGCCGGATCATCGACTCCGACGACCAGTGGCGTTGGGCCGTGGCGCGTGCCGAGATACTGACAGATGCCGGAGGACTCCGTCATCTTGGTGTCGCCGTCGATCATGAACGGGATGGTGCCGAGCGGATTGATCGCCAGATATTCCTTGGCGAACACCCGCGGCGGAAACGGCAGCATCTTCAGCTCGTATGCGAGCCCCATCTCCTCCAGCATCCACAACGGCCGAAACGACCGCGCGCCATGGCAGTGATACAGCGTGATCATGGTGTTCGCTCCCTTTTCAGCGTCATTGCGAGGAGCAAAGCGACGAAGCAATCCACTTCAGTGCACGAGGCTGGATTGCTTCGCTTCGCTCGCAATGACGACGGTCTGATCTCGACCTAGTCTAAGCCTTCCCCGGCAGCGTCCCGTTCATCTTGCACAGAATGCCGAGCATCACCTCATCGGCGCCTCCGCCGATCGCGGTGAGGCGGCTGTCGCGATATGAGCGGCTTACCAGGGTTTCGTTCATGAAGCCCATGCCGCCCCAGAACTGCAGGCAGGCGTCGGGCACTTCGCGGCCCAAACGGCCGGCCTTGAGCTTGGCCATCGTGGCGAGCTGGGTGACGTCTTCGCCGGCGACCAGCGCTTCGGCGGCGCGATACACCAGCGAGCGCAGCAGCTCGACCTCGGTCTGCAGCTCGGCGAGACGGAAGTGGATCACCTGGTTGTCCAGCAGCGGCTTGCCGAACGCCTTGCGGCCGCGAGTGTATTCGATGGTGTTCTGGATCGTCTTCTCGTGCGCCTTGAGGCACGCCGCCGCGCCCCACAGCCGCTCCTCCTGGAACTGTACCATCTGATAGGTAAAGCCCTTGCCCTCTTCGCCGATCCGGTTGCGCTTTGGCACCCGCACCTCGTCGAAGTAAATCTGCGCGGTGTCGGACGAGCGCATGCCGAGCTTGTCAAGCTTGCGCGCGATCGTGACGCCCTTGGTCTTCATCGGCACGCAGATCAGCGACTTGTTGCGATGCACCGGGCCCTCGCCGGTGTTGCACAAGAGGCAAATCCAGTCGGCCTGGGTGCCGTTGGTAATCCACATCTTGCCGCCGGAAATCACGTAGTCGTCGCCGTCGGATTTCGCCGTGGTCTTGATCGAGGCGACGTCCGACCCCGCGCCCGGCTCCGACACGCCGATGCAGGCGACGTAGTCGCCGGCGATCGACGGCGCCAGAAATTCCTTGCGCAGTTCGTCGGAGCCGAACCGCGCCAGCGCCGGCGTCGCCATGTCGGTCTGCACGCCGATCGCCATCGGAACGCCGCCGCAATTGATTGCGCCGAGCTCCTCCGCCATCATCAGTGCGTAAGAGTAATCGAGCCCCTGCCCGCCATATTCCACCGGCTTGTTGAGCCCGAGGAAGCCGAGATCGCCGAGCTTCTTGAACAACTCGTGCGCCGGGAAGATGCCGGCGTTTTCCCACTCGTCGACGTGCGGATTGATATCGCTCTGAATAAACTTCTGCAGAATGCGGCGCGGTTCGTCGTGGTCGGCAGTGAACAGCATCTGGTTTCTTCCCTGGTCATTCCGGGGCGCACGCCGCAGGCGGGCGAACCCGGAATCTCGCTCGTTATTTTCGTTTATCGTTGTCACCTCGGGATTCCGGGTTCGCGCTGCGCGCGCCCCGGAACGACGATGTGAGGCTAAAGCCCCATCTGCCGGCTGGCGAGGTCCTTCATGATTTCCTCGGTGCCGCCGCCGATGGCGTTGACTTTGACGTCGCGATAGATCCGTTCGACCTTGACGCCGCGCATGTAGCCGGCGCCGCCGAAGATCTGCACCGCTTCCGAGGCACAGAACGCCATCGTCTGCGTCGCCTGGTTCTTCAGCATGCAGATTTCGGCGATCGGGCTCTCGCCCTGATCGACGCGCCAGGTGAGCAGTTCGAGCATCGCCTGCGAGGCGGCGATCTTCTGGGCCATATCGACCAGCTTGTGGCGGATCACCTGATGCTTCACCAGCGGCTTGCCGAAGGTGACGCGTTGCTTGGCGTATTCCGTCGCCTCGTCGAGGCAGACCTTTGAGGCGGCGATGCAGCCCGCCGCCATCGTCAGCCGCTCACTGTTGAAGTTCATCATGATGATCATGAAGCCGGCGCCCTCGGTACCGAGCAGATTGGCGGCCGGCACGCGGCAATTGTCGAAGTGCAGCGTCGCGGTGTCGGACGCCCACCACCCCATCTTCTTCAGCGGCGTCCGCGTCAGCCCGGGCGTATCGCCGGGGATCAGCAGCAGACTGACTCCGCCCGGCCCGTCGCCGCCGGTGCGCACCGCGGTGGTGATGTAGTCGGCACGCATGCCGGAGGTGATGAAGGTCTTCTCGCCATTGACGACGTAATGATCGCCGTCACGCACCGCGCGGGTCCGCAGGTTGGCGACGTCGGAGCCGCCGGAGGGTTCGGTGATCGCCAGCGCCGAGATCTTCTTGCCGGAGAGAATCTCCGGCAGCACCCGCTCCTTCAATTCAGCAGAACCTGCGCGCGCGATCGGCGGCGCGCCGATCGAATGGCTGTTGAGGCTGGCGCTGACGCCGCCGGCCGCCGCCCGCGCTAATTCCTGGGTGGCAACGATCCACATGAACTGATCGCACGGCGTGCCGCCGTATTCTTCCGGAAAGCCGAGACCGAGCAGCCCGATCGCCGCGGCCTTCTCGTACAGTTCGCGAGGGAAGCCGCCGGCCTCGTCCCACTCGGTCGCAAACGGTTCGATTTCATTCTGGACGAAACGCCGGATCACGTCGCGAAACGCGATGTGGTCGGCATTGTAGAATGGTGAGTTGGTCAATCCTCGCACCCGCGGTCAGCCTATGCTGACGGCGAGGATGCCGGGAAAGCCCGGAACCGCCTTGCGTCGAGGCGCTGACCGCTGCGCGCGGCGAACGGCGGATCAGTGGTGGTGCTTTTGCTGCGCGATATAGGCCGCCAGATCCTTGGTCTCGTCGCGGCTCAGCGCCATGTTGGACATCTTCGGATGCGGTTCGAGCAGGAAGAACGCCAGCTTCTCTTCGTTGAAGTTGGCCTGCGAGGCGATCGCCGCAAACGACGGCGCCATGTCGGTGCCCTTCCGCTGCTGGTCGGAGACGACGTGGCAGCTGGTGCACCAGCGCTTGGCCAGCGTCTCACCATTTTCGGCATCGGCCGCAAGCGCGCGTCCGGCGCCGGCGATCAGCAGCAACGACAGGCCCCAAGTGACAGCGCGCATCGGAAATCCCTTGTGTTCTGCCAGGCGGCGGCGCCGCCGAGGCAAATCAGAAAGTTCCGCTGTTTACTTCAAGCGGCGGTGGGGCGATAGATGGCCGATCGGCGGGTATCCTGAAAGTTCCCGCATCGCCGGTCATTGCGGCAGTATCCCTTGGTCCCGAAAGGTGCATAATCCAGCGCTCATGGCCCTGCTTCGGACCTCCCCTGCCCATGCTGACCGCACAACGTGATTCGCTGCGGTTGCTCCGCGCGATCCTGGTCGCATCCGTTGTGCTGCCGATCGCGCTGTTCAGCTACGCCTCCTGGCTGTCGTATCGCACCAACGAAGCCAATGCCGATCGCCAGATCGACAAGACGCGCGACATCATCACCGAACATGCGCTGAAGATCTTCGAGTCGGTGCAGCGTTCGATCGCCGAGACGTCGGAGATCGTGCGCGGCATGTCGGACGATGAGATCCGTGCGAACGAAGCCACACTGCACGCCCGCTTGAATCGTCTGATCGGCGGTTCCGAGCAGATCAAATCCATGTGGATCTTCGACAAGACCGGACGGCCGCTGATCAACACCATGCAGTTCCCGTCGCCGAGGTCGGACCTGTCCGACCGCGATTATTTCCGGGTGCATATCGACAAAGACATCGGCCTTTATGTCGGACGCGTGCTGCAGCCGCGGCCTCCTTTCGACGGCGCACCGTTCTTCAGCGTCAGCCGCCGACGCAACGCGCCGGATGGCAGCTTCGCCGGCGTGATTCAGACCTCGGTGCTGCCGGATTATTTCGAAGGCTTTTACGCCAAGGTCGGCCGCGACGAAGGCAGCTTTGCGTCGCTGGTGCGCGACGATGGCGCGATCCTCGCTCGGATGCCCGAAATCGACGGCACCGACACAGCCGTGAAGCCGGACGGCATCGTCGGCCAGGCGATCCGCGAAGGCCACAGCGAGGGCCGGATGACCACGGTGTCGGCGCTCGACGGCGTCGAGCGACGCGTCGCATTCCGCAAGCTGCCCAATCTGCCGGTCTATGTGTTCGCCGGCCTGGAGACGAGCGCGATCCGCGCGGCGTGGCAGGCACAGATGGGCGCCTATCTGCTGGTCGGCCTGCCGGCCACCGCAGCGCTGATCGCGATCGTGCTCCTGGCGATGCGGCGAACGCAGAAGCTGTACGAAGAGGCGGATCGTCGCCATATCGCCGAGAATGCACTGAAGCAGTCGCAGCGGCTGGAGTCGCTCGGCCGCCTCACCGGCGGCGTCGCGCACGACTTCAACAACCTGCTGATGGTGGTCGGCGGCTCGGTACAGAAGCTGCGGCGACGGCATAGCGATCTGCAGGACATCCGCAGCTTCGACATGATCGACTCGGCGGTCGCCAAAGGCACCGCCCTGACCCGGCAATTGCTGTCGTTCTCGCGCCGCCACAACGTCGCCGCCAAAGCGGTCGACCTCGGCGACGCGGTGACCAAGTTCGCCGATGTGCTGCGGCAATCGGTGCGCAGCGACATCGGCATCGTGATCGATCCTCCGCACGAGCCGGTGGTGGTGATGATCGACCCCAACGAGTTCGAGATCGCGCTGCTCAATCTCGCGCTGAACGCGCGCGACGCGATGCCCGACGGCGGCCGGATTACCATCTCGATCCGTACCGAGACGCTAAAGAACTTCGGTCCACGCCGGCTCAGCGGCAACTACGCCATCCTGTCGTTTGCCGACACCGGCGTCGGCATCCCGGACGACATTCGCGAGCGGATCTTCGAGCCATTCTTCACCACCAAGCCGGTCGACCGCGGCACCGGTCTCGGCCTCAGCCAGATCTACGGCTTCGTGCAGCAATCGAGCGGCGCGATCACGGTCGACAGCGAACTCGGTCGCGGCACGCGGTTCGATCTATTCCTGCCGCTCTCGACGGAGGCCGTCGGTAGCGACGAGCCGCTGCCGACGCTGGCCGTGCCGCGATCCGGCAAGCCTAAGACTTTATTGCTGGTGGAAGATCACCCCGACGTGGCGTCGGTGGCAGCGGACTACGCCGCGCAATGCGGCTTTACGGTGGTGCCGGCGAACTGTGCCGAGGCCGCGATCGAGGTGCTCAATCGCCGACGCGACATCGATCTGGTGTTCAGCGATATCGTGATGCCCGGCATGAGCGGGCTCGAGCTCGCGCGGCTGATCCGTGAGCATCATCCCGAGACGCCGGTCGTGCTGGCGTCGGGCTACAGCGACCGTTCGGCATCGGCTCTGAGCGAAGGTTTTGCCCTGCTGCAAAAGCCTTACACGCTAAAGGACATGCGAGCGGCGCTGGCCCAGGCGCTGCAAGGCATCCCGGGCACGGCACCTGTGTGAACCCGCCGCTGCGCGGAGCCAATCACCCCGCGCAGCTCAAAATGCACGCTCACCAATGACGGTGGTGATGCCAGTGGCGATGGCCGCCCCAGCCGGGACCGAAACCGGCGCGGATCACGGGCCCGCCGTAGGCGCCATAGGCGCGATATGGCCGGTAGTAAGAGCGGTAGCCGTAATACACCGGACGCGGCCGGTAATAGTAGCGTGGGCCGCCCCAACCCCAGCCGCCGCCGTAATAGGCCGGACCGCCGTAGTAGCCGACATAACGCGGGCCGTAACCATAGCCGCCGTAGTACGGACCGCCGCCATAGTAGCCGTAGCCCGGACCATAAGCGTAGGCATTGGTCGCCACGCCTGCGATCAGCGCGCCGGCGGCGAGACCACCGATGAACGGACCGATGCCGCCACGCGCTTCAGCCGGAGCCGGCGCCGCGACGGTCGCGGCGGCAAGGGTGGCGACGGTACCTAGAACCAACGCAGTCTTTGTCATGGAGCACATCCTCTGAGCCGTTGACGTGGCGGATAACCGCAGCGTTTTGCAAAAGTTGCGGGAACCCTGCCCTCCGAAGCCCCAGCACACGCAGAATCTATGTACGCCAGGAAGCGGAGACCGGAACCCGACGAAAAGTCGCAGTGGCTAAGGTCCGAGGCTATGACTTGGTGGGCGCTGCGGCGGCCGTGACGATGCCGTATTTGGCCAGTTCGTCCGGCTTGAACACGAACAACCGATCCTTCGGCGTTTCCATCGCACGGGTCCAGACTTCGAGGTCGATGCCCATGTCGCGCAGATAGCGCAGGCAGCGCGCCGAGATGCGCTGTGCGTCACTCATCTGGTCGCGCGGCGCAGCAACCTCGGTGCTTTTCACCGCGAACACCTGATGAACGCCGACCGCCGCCTTGGCGCCAACGCGGCGCTCGGTGCCGCCGAACAGCACCAGCGGACAGGAGGAAGCGCACGTCTTGCCGGCTTCGACCTCGGTGGCGAGCTTGCGGTCGCGGATCAGACGGCCCATCGCCAGCGCATCGGACACCGAGCCGCCGGGCGAATTCAGCACCACGGTCTTGATGTACTCGCCGTAGCGGGCGAGCTCTTTGCCGAACGCCTCGGCGCTGCCAGGCGTAATCGTGCCGCTGGCCTGGAGGCGGCCACCGCTGCCGAGTTCGAACGTCATCGGCCGACCAAGCACGCCGCCAGGTTGCGGCAACGGCGTCAACCGGTCGCCGTCGGGCAGCCATGGCGACAGCACCGCAGGCAGTGACGGCAGGCTGAACGGCGCGGTCTCCTGGCTCGTGTCGCCGTCTCGGCCGGCTTGCGTGCCGGCGAGATCGTAGCCGAGCGCCGCAATGGTGGCGATGATCAGCAGCCGAAAGATCAGGCGCAGCACCGCATCTTCCGGATTGCCGGACAGCCAGAGGTGAACGCGCTGTGACAGCGTGGCCATACGGCTACTTGACGTGACGCGCCGAGGCCAGCGCGGTGACATTCTCGTCGGTCGCAGCCGCAGGTTCGATGACTGGCGCAGGCTGATCCGTTACGATCGGCGTGGCCGGATCAGCAGCCGCACGGCTCGCCTGCTCCACTTCGCGCGCCATCCTCAGCGCTGCCATCAGTTCGGCCGCTGTCATGGTGGAGGCGTGCGAGGCGGGCAGCCCGTCCCGGCGGATCGCGCTGTGCACGACGCAGAGGATCAACACCAGCACGGCCGGCATCAGGTCGATCGAGATCGCGCCGGCCCAGCTCGGGATGAAGTCGCCAGCATAGCGCAACACCGCCTCGGCCGGCGACATCGCCTGGAATCGTGCCGGCTCGATCTTGGGTCGGTCGAGGATCGCATCGGCTGCCGCCGCGAGTGACGTGGCCTGCGCCGCCACGGCGCCTTCCACCTTGCCGACCACCGCCGTCTGCCGATCGGCAAGATCGAGGCTACGGCCGCTCGCGGCCGGGGCGATGAACGATGACGACAGCGAGGTCGCAGCGCGCTTCACCGCCGGCGCCACCGAGGTCTGCTGCAGATTGGCGATCACGCCCATCAAAGCCAGGGACTCGGTCGCGAAGCCATCGCTGCGCTCGCCAATCGGGCCGCGGTCGGACACCAGCTCTCGCATCTTGGCGAGGTGCTTGCCGCCCTCTTCGAACAGCGTCGAGACGCGCTTGCCGGAAGCTTCAACCTCCTTGCCGAGACTGTCGAGCTGGCTCGACATCTGGGTCATTAACTGCACCACAGTGCCGGAGCCGGAGGTCCCGGTGAGCGATCCGGTGCGCTCGGCTTCCGCCAGCTTGGCGAAGCGCGATGCGGCGATCTGGATATCGGGCAGCAGCCCTTGCGCAGCGATGGCATTGGTGTTGGCGGCATCGAGATCGCGGGTGTAGTCCTGCACGGTGATCGCCAGATGCTGCCGGATCGCCGCAGCGCCGGCCAGCGCCGACGCATTCAGCCAAGACGACATCGCCACGATCATCAGCGAGCCGAGCAGCATGCAGCCGAACATCAGCCAGCGACCGGCGCGATCGACGACGTGCGGCATGAACTGCATCAGGAACACCCAGAAGGCGTAGATGCCGACCGACACTGCGACCGAATAGATCAGCGCGGCGAAGAACACCGTGGTGGCACTGCCGTTCAACAGGTCGCGCACCCCGAGATAGGTGTAGACGCCGGCGGCCAGAGCCAGGATCGCAGTGGTTAGCTTCAGCATCACTTCGAGCCGGACTACGCCCCGCGACAGCAACAGCGATGCGGGGACGAGAGATGATGCAGGTGAAGAGGACGAGAGCGAGGGGGAACTTGCGGCCGGAGGAGCGGCTTCGGGCATCTGGACATCCACAATGTGCGCATGCTGCGCACGGCCAACGCCCCCGCGTTTCACCTGCGACTGTTAGTTATGGAGTTGGACCAGATTATGGTGACCGACCGCGCGCGCCTGATCACGAGCTAAGTGTTCAGAAGTGCGCGTTCAGCCGCAGCATCGCCTGGTGACGTTCGAAGTGATCGAGGTTCAAAGGCCGCGCGTCGCCGAGCGATTGGCCTGAGACCTGCACCTGCCAGGTTCCAGAGACACCTAGCGTCGGCGTGATCGCATAGGAAAAGGTCGGGCCGAGGAAGACGGCGTCGCCGGCGAAGCGATCGAGCCCGCCGCCATCATAGGCGCGCAGATAACGCAGCCCGACACCGGCGACGAAGCCAGGAGCGAAGGCATAAGACAGCGCGCCGTGAAGCTGCAGTTCGGACTCATGGCCCCACACGCCGGTCGAAAGCTGACGTGTGGCGCCAGTGCCGTACCAGACGTTGAAGGCGGCAAACAGCCGGTCCTTGATCAGTTCGCGGTCGAACAGCGCGGCAAATTCCGCGCCGTATTGCTCGATCCGCATGCCGCTCGCTTCATCGACCCGGCTCCAGCCGGGCTGCGCGTGCAGCGTCAGGCCGAAGGGCGCGACCTCACGGTCGATCAGCTTATAGCGGACTTCGAAACCGGCGCCGTTGAACGACAGATGGCGGCGGTCGTCATAGCCGGGAACCGCATCGATGCGCTGGGCACCGAGCGCCAAGCCGGGCGCGATGCGGAGACGATCGTTCACTGTGTATTTGACCTGGGTGAGCGTCGCCAAGGTGGCGTAGCTGCCGCCGCGCTTGCCGAAGCCAGCGACATTCTCGAGCTCGACCTCGATTTCGCCGGGCTGGCCGATATCCGAGCCCATGGTGAAGCCGAAGATGTGTTCGGTGTCGACACCCTCGGCATGATGACTGCCCGGCACGGTCTCCGGCGTGTCGGTGACTGCGTGAGAGAGCGATGGCAACCACGAGGGTGCGTGGCCCCGCCAGCTTTGCGCCTCCTCGGCGGCGGCCGGCATGGTCCCGGCTAGCAGTGCTGCGAACGAGCGCGCGGCATGTCCGCGGCCTCGGCGTGACGCAAAGCTGTCAGCCTTCCGCCCTCGGCTCACCGCTGCCCGCCCGCTCGTCATCGCCGTTTCTCCCTGGTGCCCGAATCCATTCGCTCAGTGATCCCGCCCCGCAGCCTGCGTCATTGATGTGTCTCGGCGAAAGCGGGTCGAGGCTGCAGCAAGGTCCAATGCCTGATGAAACTTGCCCAGCATGAGCAGGTTGACCTATTTGCAATTGCAAATCAATTGCAAATAATGAGCGAGGCAGCTCCAGGCCCGGTGGTTTTGCACAGACAGGTCGGCCCCAGGGCTGGCGGGGGAGCCCCGGGGCCAGTCATCGCCAACCGGGGAGGTCTCGGCGGTGACGGCAGGATCCGCGGGCCGATGGCTGGCCGACGTGGTGGGTCCTGTCTGACAAATCCCTTGCATGCCCAGGTCGGCGAGCGAAAGCGCCATCGCTTCAAGTGGTTCCAGGCTGACTAACCGATCGTGCGAGATCGCACCGAACAAATTAGGCCGAAATCAACACCCAGGTATAAGTACCGACGCTCCCTGCCCGCCATCTTTCGATAACCATCATGTACTTCGGCGTACGCACGGAACCGGGATCGCGCGTTGCCGCTGCACAGGCGCACCGCGTAGAACTGAGACCGCGCGATTCACCGGGCGCAGGAGGCGTGGAACTGACGGGTTTCGAGGGGATCGCGATCGATCCGAACTACGCACTTGCAGGAGCGGTGACCGGCTTCGTCGTCGGCCTCACCGGGGTTGGGGGCGGCGCGCTGATGACGCCGCTGTTGCTGCTGATCTTCGGCATCGCCCCGCATGTCGCAATCGCCACCGATCTGTGGTTCGCGGCGATCACCAAGCTGATCGGTGCGGCCGTACATAATCGCAGGGGCCACATCGACTGGGGCATCGTCACCCGGCTGTGGGCCGGCAGCCTGCCTACGGCCGGCCTCGTCGTTGCGATCGTCGCCTTGTCCGATCCAGTCGGACGCACGCAGTGGCTCACCAAGACCATCGGCGTGGTGGTGATCCTCACTGCACTCGGCATCGTATTCGCACCACGGCTGATCGCAGCCTTGAATCCGGCGACACCCGATGTCGAGCAGCCGGGCCCGGATCGGACGTCGCTCACGATCTTGGCCGGCGCAGTGCTCGGCGCGCTGGTAGCACTGACCTCGATCGGTGCCGGCGCGCTTGGCACCGTGCTGCTGCTGTATCTCTACCCGCGACGGCTGCTGCCGCATCGGCTGGTGGCGACCGACCTCGCCCACGCCATCCCGCTCGCGATGGTCGCAGGCGCGGGTTACCTGGTCGCCGGCATGGTGGATTGGCACATTCTCGTCAGCCTGCTGGCCGGTTCCATTCCCGCGGTGATCGTCGGCGGATTGTCCGCCGGCAAGCTGTCGGGACGAAAACTGCAGATCGCGCTGGCGGCCGTTCTGTTCGCTGCGGGACTGAAAAGCCTGTTGTTCTGAGCCCGACGCGTTGAAGCGCCGCATCGCCTCGCAAATTGCGGAACGTTTGGGCAGGCATCGCGTTGCGAAGCGTCACGATTGAACAGCCACGCGTTCGATCGCGCCGCATGCCACCGCCGCGCGATCGAGACTACAGGAAGGCACCGGAAACTCCGGTGAGATGCAATGTCCGACGCCTGCGTCATCGAAGTCCGCGCCCGCACCGCCGGGATCCTGGTTCGCGAAGGAGACAGCTACTGCTTCTTCGCAGCGCACCGCGACTTCCACCCGCTGGAGCGTCAATCGTTCGATTCTCTGATCGCCGCGCAGACCGCCGCGAGTCGCTGCGCCAATGGCGGTTCAGAGATTCGCGTCGATCCAACACGGACCGGATCGCAGCGGGGTTAGTTGGCGCGGCGTTCAGCCACGACGGCGCGCACGCTCCGAACCCATGCCGAGGCGGCCGCTTTCAGCCAGTTCACGCAGGCGATGCCGGGCCCACACCCGCATTGCCACGGCTGACGGTTCGGGCTGAGCGCCTGCCGCTTCGGACGTTTCCATCTGTTTGGATTCGTGCTCCGGATCGAAATTCATCATCATCAGCTCCGCATGACTTCGTAACATGTCCGGTAGCCCGGATCCGCCGAGCCCCGTGCGCACAACTACATGCATAGTTCGCGCAATCCGCGGCGGTAGTTTTGTCATCAAGGCAGCCTGAATAGTTCCAATCTGCAAGCATCCGGCGCAAATTCTGACAACCGTCATCTGCCGCGTGTAGCAGCTTAAGCAATCATTAGAATTGCTCTGTTGTTGATCGAAATCAGAACGGCGATTGCCCGTGCTCACAACAGGCTCATAATGCCGAGCCGCGAAGCACCGTCCCGGCCATGTGCTGCAGGACGCTGCGGCTTCTCATCCTTCGAGACGCCCGGCTCCTATCGGGCTCTTTTAGATGAGCGGCAGTACCTTTGCAGAAGGCCGCGCTGTTCACTCAACCTGTGACGAGTCATCGAGCGGTGATCGCCCCGCGACAAACTACCTGACGGAGAAATTCACCGGCACGCTGAAATTCAGCGAGGCCTGGGTGATCTCCGGCGGGAATGGCGGCAGCGGCTGGGCACGGCTGACCATCGCCAGAGTTTCGGCATCGAGCGCAGGGTGGCCGGAGGAGCGCGCGAGCCTTGCACTCAGCACCTGCCCGCCGCGGCCGACCGTAAAGCTCAAGGTCGCGGTGCCCTGCACGCCGCTGGCGCGGGCCTCGGTGGGATAGCGCTTGAAGCGCTGCAGATGCGCCGCGAGGCGCTGGCGATAACTGGGCAGCATCGCGGCTGCCGCCTGGGCTCCGGCCAGCGCCGCCATCGCATCGGCGGCGCGGCGTTCGGCACGTTGCGGCGCGCTGGTTCGCGGCGCCGGCGGACGGTCGGACGGATTCTGCTTGGCGACACGCTCACGCTTGATCGGCTTCGGCCGCTCCGGTTTCGGCCTCACCTGCTCGGGCTTTTCGAGCTTCACCGCTTCGGGCTTATCCGGGGACGACGGCTTAGCCTCCGGCGGCAGCGGCACCTCGGCCTTCTGTTGGATCGGGGTTGACGCGATCTCGGGCACTGCGGCGGTGTGCTGCACCGGCTCGGGTTCCGACTGCGGCGCCTCGGCCTCCTGCATTTCCGGGCCGGGCGGCAGATCGAGCGGGCTCGGCTGCGGCGATGCCGTCATCGGCGCAAGATCAATCATGATCGCAGCCAGCGGTTCGCCCGGCGGCGGGACCTGCGTGTAGTAAGCCAGCGCGGCTGCCACCGCCACGGCGTGCACGCCGACGATCACCGCCGCCGACAGCAGCCACCGCGACGCACCCTGCGCCGCCGCGCTGTCGTGCAGCGCGCGGGCGTTCAAGGCTGAACGGCGCGGCCGTCGAGTCCGACCAGCGCCACCTTCAGATAGCCCGCATCGCGCAGCAGATTCATCGCCGCCATCAGATCGCCGTAGCTCACCGCCTTGTCGGCGCGCAGGAAGATCCGTTCGTCCTTGTTACCGCCGGTCGCGGTGTCGAGTGCCGAGGTCAGTCCCTCACGCGGCACCATCTCCTCACCCAGCGCCAGCGACAGATCGGGCCTCAGCGACACGAAGACCGGTTTCTCCGGCCGCGGCTGCGGCGCGGCGGTGCTGGCCGGCAGATCGACGCCGACATCGACGGTCGCCAGCGGCGCCGCCACCATGAACACGATCAGCAGCACCAGCATCACATCGATGAACGGCGTGACGTTGATCTCGTGCGCCTCGACCATGTCGTCGTCGCCGCCGCGGCGGCTCGCAAGTTTGACGGCCATCGGGTTCACCTCACCACGCGGGCGCGCTGCGGCGGACGCGCCGCCTCGCGGCTGATCATCAGCAGCAATTGGGTCGACGCGTCGCCGAGCAGCGCGCGATATGCTGTCACCCGACGCGTCAGATGATTGTAGATCACCACGGCCGGGATCGCGGCGACGAGCCCGAGCGCGGTAGCGAGCAGCGCTTCGGCGATGCCCGGCGCCACCACCGCAAGATTGGTGGTGTTGGCTTTCGAGATGCCGATGAACGCGTTCATAATTCCCCACACGGTGCCGAACAGCCCGACGAACGGAGCCACCGCGCCGATGCTGGCGAGCAGGCCGGTGCCGATCGCGGCGCGGCGCGCCTCCGCAGCCTCGACCCGCTCGAGCCGCAGCGCCACGCGCTCGCGAAAACCTTCGTCATGGGTACCGCCCGACAGGCTGGCCTCGCGATCGACGGTCTGGATCATCTGCGCTACGGCGTCATGCTGGTCGGCGGTCTCCACTGCGGCCTGCTGCAGCGAGATCTCGCTCTCAAGCCGGTCGAGACCACGCTGCGCCACCGCAACGCTGCGGCGCAGTTCGATCGACTTGGCAAGCCACACCGTCCAGGCAGCCAGCGACGCCAGCGCCAACCCGACCATCACGGTCTTCACCACCGCGTCGGCGCCGAGGAACATCCCCCACGGCGACAGGTCGCGCGGCAGCGTCGCCAGATCGGCCGCCGCCCACGCATCCCCCGGCAGCGCCGCGGCAATGACGGCAAGTGCCGCGATCGCAGCGCCAGCGTGCCCTGCCGCGACGCCTTGGGGTTTACGCACTTTGCTCCTCGCTGAACTGCTTGGCGAGCGCATGGAACCGGGCGAGCTGATCGGCGCGCAGCTCGCGATTGGCGTCACGGCCGACAAACACCTTGAACATGATGCCGCCGTCTTGGTTGAGGAACGCCACGAAGGCACTCGCTTTGCCCATGAACGGGCGCTCGACGAACGCCAGCGCGCCGCAACGATCGTGACGCAAGTGGCCGTGAAGCCCCTTCGGCTGCATCAGGTTGAAATAGCCGCGGCTGATCTCACCGCGCGGCACCTCGCCGGTGAATTCGAAGATCGCGTCCTCGGTGTGAACGATCAGCGTCACCTCGCCCCAGGTCGCGATGTCGTTCATCGCGGCAACGAAGCCGTCACCGGGACCGAGCCGCGCCATACCGCCCGGCAGCGCCGCGATCACCGCATGCGGCGACACGTTCCACTGCTTGGCGACCTCCTCGATCACAGCGGCCGGGTTGGCCGCCATGTAGGCACGAAGATCGCCGGTCTCGGAGGACACCACCGATGCCGCTGCAGTCGCCATCACTTCTCTCCTTGTCTCAGGCCGCAGCGGCGTTGCGCTCGCTACGGATCACTTCAAACCCTTCGAACCGGGGGTGCCCGAGATACAGACTCTGCCCGGTATCGTTGCCGGCCCGCGCATGCGAACGGCGGAACTGGTCGGACGTGGTCCATGCCTCGAACGCTACCTTGCTGGCCCACATGGTGTGGGTCGCATACAGCGTGTGGTCGTCGGCGACCGGCCCCTTGAGCAGATGAAACTCGACGAAACCGTCCATCTCGCTGAGATAGGATTCCCGCGTCGCCCAGATCTCCTCGAACGTCTGCTCGGCGCCGCGTTTCACTTGAAACCGATTCATCGCGATGAACATCTTCTCTCCTTGCTGGCTTGTTGTTCGCTGGCTTGTTGTTCTGGCGCGCGGTTCAGGCCCCGATCGGAGCCCGCCCGTCACGCTCCTCCGAAGTGCACCTTGATCCCACCCTTATAAACGATGCCCGGGCCAGGACTCGTCCACAAGATGTCGTTCTGCGTGGTGCCGTCGCTCGACGATCCAGGGATCGCATACGGACGGTAGTAGTTGTTGAGCAGGTTATCGATCGAGAAATTCAGCGTCACGTCCGCGGTCGGGCGATAGGCGATGTTGAGATTGACGAGATCGTATGAGGTTCCCGGCAGATAGCCGGTCGGCAGATTGGTGTTGGCGGCGTAGGACGCCCATTGCGCCGCGATCGTCAGCTGGCGGTCGAGCAGCCGCAGACCACCGGTGGTCACCACCTTGCGGGCCGGCACCGAGACCAGGCCCAAGCCGGTGTCCGGATTGGTGCCACGGATCACCGCGGCATTGACGCCGACGAACCACATGCCAGCATCATAATTGGTCTCGACTTCGACGCCCTCGATCCGGGCGCGCGGGATGTTCTGGTACTGATAATACTTGCTGGCCACACCAGTCATTGGACGGCCCATGAACAAAATCCGATACGCCTCGGGCGACGACCCGATCAACTCGATATAGTTATCGACGTCGTTACGGAATGCGTTGATCTTGCCG
Source organism: Rhodopseudomonas sp. G2_2311 (assembly GCF_047501505.1). Lineage (NCBI taxonomy): Bacteria > Pseudomonadati > Pseudomonadota > Alphaproteobacteria > Hyphomicrobiales > Nitrobacteraceae > Rhodopseudomonas > Rhodopseudomonas sp. G2_2311. The sequence continues at coordinate 160,561 of NZ_JAZDRK010000003.1, read as the reverse complement.
CGGAAACTGTCACTGGCGCTAAAGATGCCGTCGTATTTCAGGTTGATGCCGACTTCCTTGTTCTTGCCGACCTCCGGCCGCAGTGCGGTATTGGGGATCAGGCAGAACAGGCCCGCGGTGCCGTCGCCGCAAGTGAACAGTGCCGGCCCGCCGCCGGTGGCGTGGGCACCGGCGATCAACGTTTCAGTGATCGAGGGCGCGCGATAGCCTTCGGCATAGGCAACATAGGGCGTGAAGCCGGCGATCGGCGTCAGGCCGAGCGTCACCTTCGGCGACAGCCGGCTGCCGCTGGTGGTCGACGAGTTCGAATTCAGCTCATAATGGTCGTAGCGTGCCGCGCCGATCACCTCGAGCCAGTGCGCGTAATTGTTCTTCACCTGGATGAAGCCACCCGACACTGTGCGCTCGCCGCCAGGGGTGGTGATGTTGGAATTGCCGCGCGAATCCCAGGTCGTCACCTTGTCGTTGAAGGCGTCAACGCCGTAGGTCACCGCGGTTCGCCAGTTGCCATATTCGAACCGCGAGGTGTTGTTGGCATCGATGCCGATGGTGTCGAGGTTATAGCCGCGCTTGTCGCCGATGCAGCCGGAGATGTTGTTGCCGTAATTGCCGGCACCGCAATAGCCCGAACCACTCGTCGAATAGTGATAGGTCTTGGTCTGGTCGCTATTGGTTCGATTGCCGTACAGGTTTACGCTCCAATCGAACCAGGTGTCGTCCGGCTGCGAATATTTCCAGCTCAGGGTGCCCGTGTAATTCTGCAGGCTGGTACTGTACACTGACGAGCCCTGATACAGGGCCTGCTGAGAGGGACCGCGGTTGAACTGCCCGACGTCGTAATTGAAGTCCTGGAAGATGCCGCCGATCTTGACCTCGTGGCCATCGGCAGGGCGCACCGTGAACTTCATCAAGCCGGCGGCGAGATCGTTGCCGGTGTTGCCGACTTCGGTGCCGGAGCCGTCCTTGTAGTTGCCTTGCGTGCGGTACACCGCACCGCCGAACACATCGACGCTGGGATCGACCCGCACGCCACCGAACACCGAACCGAGCCCGCGCGCATTGTTGCTGCCGTAGGAGCCGCTAAGGTCGACGCCCCAACGCTCGCCGGCGCGCACCACGTCATCGATATCCTTGGTACGGAACGACACCACACCGCCGATGGCGCCGGAGCCGTAGATATTGGCGCTCGGCCCGCGCACCACGTCGATGCCACCGATCAGTTCCGGATCGAGAAAGAACGAGCCCTGCGCGCCGTGGCCGGAACGCTGATAGTTCTGCCGCGCGCCATCGACCACCACGGCGACGCGGCCGAAGTCCTGCAGACCGCGAATGTTGATCGAGGTCGACGGTTCGTCGCCGCGGTCTTGGAACGACACGCCGGGTGTGGCGACGAACACATCCTGCAGCCGGCTCGGCGGAAACTGCTGAATCTGCTGCAGCGTGATCGCGCTGGCCGGCGCCAGCGCGTCGATCGCCTTCTCCTCGTTCTTGGTCGCCACCACAGTGATGGCGTCGAGCGATTGGGTCGAAGCAGCCGCCTGTGCGTTGGCGTTGCGCAGATCGGCAGCGGGCGCCGCCGGCTGCGCCGTGCGTGCCGCACGGTCGCGCTTCACCTGAGTCTGGGCCGAGGATGATGAGCTACTGGTCGCGGTTTGCGCCGAAGCCGGCGCGTTCGTCAGCGCGACGACGGATACGGAAAGCAGTAGCGCATAAGCGCGCGAGTTAAGCCCCACCATGACAGCCCCAAGTGTTGTGAGTTGACGCAGGCTGGCGGGCTCGCACGAGGCGGCTGGCTGGCAATCCGCCGTCAGCACAACTGCTAACGGCTTGCAATTTTGGTAACCGAGCCAAAGTTCCGGGTCAACCGGACTTGGCCATTGATTAAAGCAATTATAACTTGTCCGTGCGCACAGCTAATTCAAACGTCATCTGCGTGTAGTAACGCTACGCGCGCTCATACCGCTTCGACGAGCTCGAATTCGGCGATATCGGCAGGCTCAGCCGGCAGCGTGGTACGATCGACCGCCGATAGCACGCGGCCGATACTGGCAGGCGTCGCCAGCGCGTCGAGCAGAAGCGTGGCAAGGTCCGCCCGCGCGATCCGGCCGTGGACCCGTGGATCGTCGTACAGCGCCCCCTGCCCGGTTGGCTCGCCGTCGGTCAGTCCGCCCGGCCGCACGATCGTCCAGTCGAGCGCGGCGTTGCGCAGGTGGCCTTCCGCACGAGTCTTGGCGTCGAGCACCGGCCCGATCGCGGCGATGATTCGCTCCGACGCATAGGCGCGACTATCGCCGCAGGCGAGCGACGAGACCTGCAGCACCCGCCGTACGCCACAAGCCACCGCAGCATCGGTGATGGCGTTGTTGCCGACTTCGTCGATCAGCAGTGCGTCAGGTCCGGCGCCACCGATTGTCGAGATGATCGCCTGCGGCCTCAATCCGTTCAGTGCCCCGGCGACCGACGTGGTGTCCGCCACATCGACGCTCGCGACGCCTGCGATGCCGGCAAGTTCGTTCAACCGCGCCAGATCGCGCCCGGCGACGAACACCGTCCAGCCACGCGCAATGCCTTGCGTCACCAGATGGCGCCCCGTACGGCCGGTAGCGCCGAAAATCAGAACCCGCATCCTGCCTCTCCCGCTGTCGCCGCGGCCGTCAGTCCCGCCGTCAGACCGCTTGTCAGATTGCTGATCCAGAACGATCCGGCAAGGCTCGGGGAAAATCCATCGCCGCGCAGTTCTCCCAATCCCGCAGCAGTCCAGTTGGCGAGCAACGGCGTGACCGCGACGCGAAAGCCCGGCCGCAACGCTTCGACCGCGGCCAGATCGAGCCGCCCGGTTTCCAGCCCCGACGCGATCATCGCGTGCGCGGCGTGATCGGACGGCACCAGCGCCAGCCCTTCGATCGGCGCTAAATTCTGCGCGACCATCTCGCGGCGGCGCGCGATGTCGATGACGTTGCGCCAGCGGTGGCCATGCGCCTGGCCGCCGGCCCCGGCGCCGAACGGCAGGCAGGCCACGCCGCGCTTGATCGACGCATTGTAGCGGTTGCGTTCGCGCAGCGACCGGACCAGATGCGACTGCGACACCTGCAGCCAGCCGTTCTCCGTCAGCCGCTCCACCCCTTCGGCATAGAGGCGCGCCTGCGCGGCCGGAGTCGCCGGCTGCGGCAATTTGCCATTCTCTACCGCGCGGGCCATCGGCCCGCCGGGAAACATGTTGAGTGCATACAGCGTGACGCCATCGAGACCGATGCGCCCGACCGTGTCGATATCACGCCGCCAATCGGCGTCGCTCTGCCCCGGCAGCCCATAGATCAGATCGCACACCACAGAGGTCCGGCCCTGCGCCATCAGTTCGGAGAGAAATTCCGCAACCTCTTCACCGGTGCGCTTGCGACCGAGCCGCCGCCGCACTTCGGTGGAAAAGCTCTGCACGCCGATCGACAGCCGATTGACTCCGGCATCGGCCAGCCTCTTGGCCTTGGCGATATCGAAGCCGTACGACCGCCCCTCCAGGGTGATCTCACAGTCGGCGCTGAGCGGCAGATGGCGGTGCAGCGCCGCGATCAGCCGCGCCAGATCTTTCGCATCGAGCGCCGACGGCGTGCCACCGCCAATATAGATTGCGTCGATCGGCGCGCTCGCGATCAGCGGCGTATGCGACTTGGCGGCGAGTTCCGCGATCAGGTCGTCGACATAGGCCGGGCCGGCTTCCGGCCGCCAGACGTTCTCAAAGAAACCGCAGAACAGGCAATGGTTTTGACAGTACGGCACGTGCAAGTAAGCCACCGCCGTCTCGCTGCGCGGCGTGGCGAACACCCGCTCCATTACTGCCTGGGCATTGTCTTCATCGACCGGCCGGCTGCCGCGCCACGGCGGCGAAAACGCACGCTTGCCGAATGCCTCGGTGAGCGGATCGCAGCCGACGCGCACCAGGTAATCGCCGATCGATGCCGGCTTGACCGAGATCGGGTGACCGGCGCCATGCCCCCGATGACCACCGTGCCCGTGAATAGTCCCGTGCCCGCCATGCACCGGTGCGGCGACCCGATCGCCCTGCTTCACCTCAGCCATTCTCACCGCCCGCGCTCCATCATCAAACGGGCAGCAATGCCAACCGCGCGCGACGCACGGTCAGCCGACACATGCGCGTGCGAATAGCTGGCCAGCCCGACCATCCGATCACACTCGTTATTTGCAAACAGGAGCTGGCGGGCGCTGCAAAACGCAGGGAGCTGGCTGGCACAGCGCAAGGCACAATTCGACCTCGCGTATCGTGAAATTACGACGCACCGCGGCGCAAGCTCAAGCGCCGATCGCGCCGTTTATAGTAATTATAAGACACATTTTCGGATCACCGCTTATAACCAAGCGCTCACGTCGATGTCAGCAACAACACCAGAAGCGGAATGATGACAGCATCCGATCGATTGGGCGCAGATCCTACGCAAGCCGGGGCGAGCCCGAGTGGCGTGCGCGCCGTCAGCATCGTCGGCAATCAGATCGACAGCCGCGACCTATTCACGATGGATCGGGAAATCGTGATCGCGCATGGCGACGATCGCTACCGCCTCCGCCTCACCTCGCAGAACAAGCTGATCCTGACCAAATGATCGCGAACACTCACATCAAACGCCATCGCGCCACTGTGTTCGCCGCGACGTTGCTCGCAGGCTCCTTCTCGCTTCAGGCGACCGCAGCCGAGATCAAGGTGCGCGATGCGCACGGCCGTGATGTCACTATTGCTGATTCCTCGCGCACGCTGTCGATCGGCGGCGCGATCACCGAGGTATTGGCCGATCTCGGCCTGGCGCAGCGGATTGCGGGCGTCGATTCCACCAGCGTGTATCCGCCCGAAGCGGTCGCCGGAAAACCTAACGTCGGCTACTTGCGCCAATTGTCCTCGGAAGGCGTGATCGGACTGAACCCGACCCTGATCCTGGCGATGGATTCGGCCGGTCCGAAGCAGACGATCGATGCGATCACTTCGGCCGGCATTCCGCTGGTGTCGGTGCCGGAGGCATATTCCGAACAGGGCTTGCTCGGTAAGATCGCGTTGATCGGCCACGCCATGGGCGCCGACAAGGCCGCGACCTGCCTTGCCTCCGCGGTCGGCGACGACTTCACTACGCTGCGCAAACTGCGCGCCGCGATCACCAAGCCGGTTCGCGTGATGTTCGTGATGTCGCTGGTCAACGGCCAGGCGATGGCGGCCGGACGGAACACCGCTGCGGATTCGATCATTGCTCTGGCCGGCGGCGTCAACGCGATCGACGGTTACGACGGCTACAAGGCGATCAACGACGAGGCGATCGTCGCGGCGCGTCCCGATGTGGTGCTGACGATCAAGCGCAGCCGCGATTCCTTCGAGGCCGACGCATTCTACGCCCATCCGGCGTTTGCGCTGACTCCGGCCGGCCAGCACCGCGCCTTCCTGGCGATGGACGGACTGTATCTGCTCGGCTTCGGGCCGCGCACGCCGGCGGCGGCAGTCGAGGTCGCATCGAAGCTGTATCCGCAGCTCGCAGCCGAGGCCGCTGGCTTCAAACCGAAGGCCACCACGGTCGATTGCCGCTCATGAGCGTGTTGGCGCTTCCCCGTCGCAGCCGCGCCGGCGCGCCGCGCCCCGGCGCCGCGATCACGCTCGCCGTGCTCGGCGGATTGCTGATCGCCGCAATGGCTCTGGCGATGACGGTGGGCGCCGCCGGCATTCCGCTGTCCCGCCTTCCCGCAGCGCTCGGACTGACCGGCACCGCGGGCGATACAGCGACGACGCGCGATCAGCTGGTGCTGTGGTCGATCCGGATGCCGCGGATTCTCACCGCCGCGATGGTCGGCAGCCTGCTCGCGGCAGCCGGCGCGCTGATGCAGGGCCTGTTCCGCAATCCGCTCGCCGACCCGGCGCTGGTCGGCGTCGCGAGCGGCGGCGCCTTTGGTGCGGCGGCCTCGATCGTCCTGCTCGAGCATCTGCTCGGCCCGCATTTGCGCGGCCTGCAAGAGTATCTGCTGGCGTTCGCCGCTTTCGGTGGCTCGCTGATCACCACCATCGTGCTGTACCGGATTGCCAGCCGATCGGGCCGCACCTCGATCGCGTTGTTCCTGCTCGCCGGTCTCGCGATCGCGGCGATCGCTAACGCCGGCCTCGGCGTTCTGGTGTTCGTGGCCGACGATCGCCAGCTCCGCGATATCACCTTCTGGATGCTCGGCTCGCTCAGCGGCGCCAACTGGGCCAAGGCCGCATCCACCGGTTCTGTCCTGCTGATCGCGCTGTTGGTGCTGTTGCGGATTGCGGGACGGCTGGATCTGCTTGTCCTCGGCGAGACCGAGGCGTTCCACAGCGGCGTCGACGTCGAGCGGCTGAAGCGGATCTCGATCCTGCTGGTGTCGGCAATGGCCGGGGTTGCGGTCGCGGTCACCGGCGTGGTCGGCTTCGTCGGCATCGTTGTGCCGCATTTGTTGCGGCTGGTGATCGGCCCATCGCATCGGCTGCTGCTGCCCGCCTCCGCCGTCCTCGGCGCGGTGATGCTGGTCGTCGCCGACACGGTGGCGCGCACCGTCGTCGCGCCGGCCGAGATGCCGATCGGCATTCTCACCGCAGCGATCGGCGCGCCGTTCTTCCTGGCCATCCTGCTACGGCAGCGCAAGCTGGTCGGGCCATGAGCGGCGTGCTGAAAGCCGAAGCGGCCTCCTTCGCCCTCCCCGGCGCCACGCTGGTCGATCGCGTCGATCTCTCCATCTCCCAGGGAGAGCTGGTCGCGATCGTCGGTCCCAACGGCGCCGGCAAGTCCACCCTGCTGCGGATGCTGTCCGGAGATCTGCCGCCGACCTCCGGCACCGTCTCGCTCGACGGGCGCACGCTCTCCGACTATCCGCCCCGCGCGCTTGCCGCCCGACGCGCGATGCTGGCGCAGCACACTACAGTGTCGTTCCCGTTCTCGGTCGAGGAGATCGTGGCGATGGGCGCGGACATCGATCCCCGCAAGGCGGCGCCGCTGTTCGACGCCGCGCTCCGTGACGTCGGCCTCGACCATTTCCGCCACCGCGATATCACCACGCTGTCGGGCGGCGAACAGCAGCGCGCCCATTTCGCCCGGATCCTGGTGCAATTGTGGAGCGGCGAAGCGGACGCCGGCCCCGGGCTGCTGCTGCTCGATGAACCGACCTCCAGCCTCGACATCCGCCACCAGCTCGATCTCGCCGAGACCGCGCGGCGCTGCGCCCGCCGCGGCACCACCGTGATCGCGATCCTGCACGATCTGAACCTCGCCGCCCGGTTCGCCGATCGCATCATCGTGCTCAGCGGCGGCCGGATCGCCGCCGATGGAGCGCCTGCCGCCGTCTTGCGGCACGAGCTGATCGCCGACGTGTTCGATGTCGCACTCACTGTCAACACCGACCTCGCGGGCCAGCCCTTCGTACTACCGGAGCTGGCCGACGATCGCCGCGCCGCCGCCCGCGCCTGAGCGCGCGCCGCCTCTGCGTACCACATCACAGACATTCTAAGTAATAGCCGCCTCGACGCGGACGGTTTTGGACCGGTTCAATTTGTTGGTCGGCAACCGAGCGCTTAGTCTTGCCCGGTGACGCGACCGCATCTGCGTCGCACGGCCGACACCTGACAATTATCAGTTTCATCGTTTGCAGCGAAAGACCTATCGTCAATGAGCGTCAATGTGATTTTCGGCTCCGATGCCGGCGCGACCCGCGCGGTTGCCTCGCGGATCGCCAAGCGGCTGCAGGGCCGCGCCGTCGATATCAAGTCCGCGTCAGCCGCAGATTTCGAGGGCTGCAGTCTGCTGATTCTCGGCGCGCCAACTTACGGCTTCGGCGATCTGCAGACCGATTGGGAAGCCAACATCGACAAGCTCACCTCCGCCAATCTGGCAGGCAAGAAGGTGGCGCTGTTCGGCACCGGAGACCAGACCAACTATCCTGACAGCTTCGTCGACGCGATGGGGCTGCTGTACGACCACGTCGTCGAGCGCGGCGCCAATGTGGTCGGCTTCACCGAAACTGCGGGCTACGACTACACCGCCTCCAAAGCCGAACGCGACGGCCGCTTCGTCGGGCTCGCGCTCGACGAGGACGGCCAATCATCCAAGACCGAAAAGAGGATCACCGAATGGATCAGTCGTCTCACATGAGCGCAGCGACCTTGCAGATCTTCCAGCACCACCTCTACGAGCTGTCGAAGGGGCTCCGCCCGCTCGCGATGATGACGCTTCCGTCGGTCGAGGCCACCTCGATCGTGGCGCGGCTGCGCACCGCCGGTATCGCCCACCACGTCCACGAAGCGTGCCAGCATCGCATCAACGTGGTGTTCGGCGTCGCCTCCGCGGTCCGCACGGTGCAAGGCTTCATGACCGGCCCGCTGTGCAACCTGTCAGCCGAGCACGACTTCATGCTCGGCATCCTGCTCGGCTACGACCGCGAAATGCAGTGCCACCGTTTTCTGTCGCGTGCCGGCGGCAACACCGTCGAGGCGGTCGCCGAACCGACCCACACCGTGGCGCCGAGCGAGCCGGTGCTGATCCACTGACGGTCCGCGGCTCCGGATCGCCACTCGGCCATTGCTGCACGGCCCATGGTCGTCAAGCGCTATCCGTGAGGGGACGTGTCCCCTCACCCCTCACGTCATCGCCCGCGACGGCGGGTGATCCAGTATCCCAGCGCGCTGGTTGATCCATCGTGCGCTCACGAACAACTCTCTACAACACTGGGTCCCCCGCCTGCGCGGGGGACGACGAAGATTGGCGCCAGGTGCAATTCGGGAGGTTCGCGCTTCACTCCTCCTTGAAGCCGTATTCGGCGTTATTACCGGTGGCGCCGTAGTATTTGTACGGCAGGAATTTGCCCGACATCGTGATCTTGACGCGGTCGCCCTTCGGGTTCGGCAGCCGTTCCATCACCATGTCGAAGTCGATCGCCGACATGATGCCGTCGCCGAATTCCTCCTCGATCAGCGCCTTCCAGGCCGGACCGTTGATCATCACCAGCTCGTAAAAGCGATAGATCAAGGGATCGCGCGGCGGCATGGTGATGCCCTCGCCGCGCATCGGCACCTCGTTGAGCATCGCGGTCTCGACCGCCGACAGCCCGAACAGCTCGGCGGCCTTCGCCGCCTGCGGCTTGGTCAGCTTCATCTGGCCGAGGATCGCACCGACCACCAGCACCTCGGAATGGCCGCCGATGGATTCGCAGATGTACTTCCAGGTCCAGCCCTTCTCGCGCTTGATATCGAGCAGCTTCTCGGTCAGTTCGGCTCGCTTCATGGTCGGTCTCCTTGAGTGAGGTGGGGAATCGGTTGGGTGATCGGGATCAGCGGGCGTTGGCCTGCAGCGGCACGAGCGCAGCGTCCTCGACGCCGGGCCGGACGACTGGCACGTGCAGCGGATCGTGGTGCGGATTGGTGCTGGTGAAGGTCTTGCTACGCGTCACCAGGAAGTCGACGATGTGGTTGCGCAGCCCGTAGTAGTAAGGATGCCGGTGCAGATCGATCCTGGCGCGATCCTTCGGCAACGGGTTCTCGACGATCTCGGCGATCACCGCGCCGGGGCCGTTGGTCATGAGATAGATCTTGTCGGCGAGATACATCGCCTCGTCGACATCGTGGGTGATCATGAAGGTGGTCTGCCCGGTCTCGAGGCAAATACGGCGTACCTCGTCCTGCAGCGAGCCGCGGGTCAGCGCGTCGAGCGCCGAGAACGGCTCGTCCATCAGCATGATTTTCGGCGTGATCGACAGCGCCCGGGCGATACCGACGCGCTGCTTCATGCCGCCGGACAGTTCGGACGGACGCTTGTGCTCGGAACCGGTGAGACCTACGAGATCGATGAAGCGCTGCGCATGGGCGCGGACCTTCGCCTTGTCCCAGTCCCGCCACTTCGACGACACCGCATAGGCGACGTTGCCCATCACGGTGCGCCACGGCAGCAGCGCGTGGCTCTGGAAGATCACCGCGCGGTCGAGGCTGGTGCCTTCGATCGCCTGGCCGTCGACGATCACCGCGCCTTCGGTCGGCTGGTCGAGGCCGGCGAGGATGTTGAGCACGGTGGTCTTGCCGCAGCCGGAGTGGCCGATTACGCAGCCAAATTCGCCGCGCGGCAGCGCCAGCCAAAGGTTCTCGAAGATCGTGGTCTGTCCCCCGCCCGTGGCCGGATAGCGCTTGGCGATCGCTTCGACGGAAATGAACTTGTCGGTCATGGGGCTCACTCCGGAAACGTGACCATGCGGGTGAACCGCGCCAGCACCTGGTCGAGCAGCATCCCGACCACGCCGATCAGCAGGATCGCGATGATGACGTTGACGATCGACAGGTTATTCCATTCGTTCCAGACGAAATAACCGATACCGGTTCCGCCGACGAGCATCTCGGCGGCGACGATCACCAGCCAGGCGATGCCGATCGAAATCCGCATGCCGGTGAGAATGGTCGGCGCCGCGGCCGGCAGGATCACCGTGAAAGCCCGGCGAACGGTGCCGACTTCGAGCGTGCGGGCGACGTTGATCCACTCCTTGCGGACTGAGGCGACACCGAACGCCGTGTTCAGCAGCATCGGCCACACCGAGCAGATGAAGATCACGAAAATCGCCGACAGGCTGGAGTCCTTAATGGTGTAGAGCGCCAGCGGCATCCAGGCGAGCGGCGAAATCGGCTTCAGCACCTGGATGAACGGATCGAGTGCCTTGTTCATCAGCGGTGACATGCCGATCAGAAAGCCGAGCGGGATTGCGACAGCCACGGCCAACAGATAGCCGGTCATCACCCGCGCAATCGAATAGCCGAGCTGAATGCCGAGCCCCTTGTCGTTCGGGCCGTTGTCGTAGAACGGACGCTTGATGTGCTCCCACAGCTTGGCGCCGACCTCGAACGGCCCTGGCATCGCCGATTTGCCCTGCGTCGCCGTGGCGCCCATCAGCGCCGCATATTCCGGACTCATCTTGGCGACCTCGCCGCTGCCGCGCGTTGCCAGATGCCAGGCGGCGATGAAGCCGCCAAACAGCAGCAGCGAGACCACCGCTGCGCGGAGGCGTAGTGATTTGGTCATGACATCACCCGTCGTGTCAGTGCGGGACCTGGAGGCCGGTGGCTGCGGCTTGCGGGAGCCACCGGCGGCGCTGTTGCGACGCTCGTCGCTTGGGAGCCGCGGTCCGGCAGCGGTGGAGATCCAAACACGCCGCCGCCAGCCCCGTCCCTTACGAGGCCTTCTTGATCTTGAAGCTGGCGAGATACTGATCCGGGTTGGAGCCGTCGAACGGCTTGCCCATCACCGAGAACGACCGCGAGGTGGTGTCGGGCGCCGCGAGACCGGCCTCCTTCATCAGCTTCGCCGTGTCGGTCGCGAGATAGACCTGCTCGGCAATCGTCTTGTAGTCGACGTCGCCCTTGATCTGCCCCCAGCGCTTCATCTGGGTCATGATCCAGATCGCAAACGACTGCCACGGGAACGGATCGAAATCGATCCGGTTCGGCTGCTTGACGACGTTGCCGAGGCCATCCGCATAAGTGCCGGTGAGGATCTGCTCCAGCACGATCGCCGGCTGGTTCAGATAGTTGGCCGGCGAGATCGCCTGCGCGATTTCCTTGCGGTTCTCCGGCTTATGCGCGAAGGCGGTCGCCTCGATGATCGACTTGAGGAGCGCGCCGTAGGTGTTCGGCATCGTGGTGACGAATTCTTTCGATGCGGCGAAGGCGCAGCACGGGTGGCCGTCCCAGATTTCCTTGGTCAGGATGTGGATGAAGCCGACGCCGTCATAGACCGCGCGCTGGTTCATGGGATCGGGAGCGAGATAGCCGTCGATATTGTCGGCGCGCAGGTTGGCGACCATCTCCGGCGGCGGCACGGCGCGGATCTGGACGTCGACGTCGGGGTCGAGACCATGTTCGGCCAGATAGTAGCGCAGCAGGTAATTGTGCATCGAATAGTCGAACGGAACGGCGAATTTGAAGCCCTTCCAATCCTTCGGATTACGGCGATCCTTGTGCTTCATCGCCAGGGTGATCGCCTGGCCGTTGATGTTCTCGACCGCCGGCATGGTGTACGGGATCGGATTTGAGCCGACGCCCATCGTGATCGCCAGCGGCATCGGCGACAGCATGTGGGCCGCGTCGTATTCCTTGTTCAGCGTCTTGTCGCGGATCACGGCCCAGCCGGCGGTCTTGATGACTTCGACGTTGAGGCCGTACTTCGCATAGAAGCCCATCGGATGCGCCATGATGATCGGCGTGGCGCAGGTGATCGGAATGAAGCCGACCTTGAGGTCGGTCTTTTCTAGCGGGCCGCCCGAGGCGAACACGTCGGTCGCGGTCTGCAGCGGGAAGAACTGCGACACCGCGGCGAGCGCGGTAGCGGCACCGACCGACTTCAGAAAGGCGCGCCGCGAGGCATCCTGCGGAAACATTGCGCGCATCACCGCGGACGCGACAACGCCTTCGAACCGTTTCTCCTCGCCCTGCGTCACGGCGCTCTGTAGCGCAGCGGCCTGCTCGGCAGCATGCTCGGCTTCGGTAGCATGACGACCACAACTACAACCCGTGGTGTGCAGCCAGCGATTGGGATCGAACGGATTGTCGAACGTAGACATGGGACCTCCTGCGTGACGTCGAGGTCCTGATCGCAAGGAGTGTGCCAAACACCGGATGGCCGCCAGATGCGACGATATGGGCGGTTTCCGCAGATTGCTGAATACGAAATCTCGTAATATACGGGATCTCGTAGTCGAGTTACGAAAATTCGGAGTGTCCAATGGACCTCTCGTCGCCCTCTTCGCTCGCCGCCACGATCGATTTGCCGCTGCGCGCCGCCGTGTTCGACAGCGCGGTCGAGGCCGTGCTGCTGGTCGACCCGACGCTCGACCAGATCGTCGATGCCAACGGCGCCGCCAGTGCCCTGCTCGGCCACGACCGTGACGTTCTGCTGCAGACCCGATTCAGCGCGCTGCACGGTGCGCAGCTCCCGGCGCTCGTGGTGTTTACCCAGGCCGTGTTCGCGAAGGGCACCTATTGGACTCACGCGCTGACGCCGGTGCATGCTGACGGCACGCAGCTTCGATTGGAATACGCCGGCAAGCTGCTGCCGTATCGCGGCCGCTCGCTGCTGCTCTTGACGATGAGCGATCTTGAGCAGCGCCGGCGACGCTATGTCGACGCCGTCGCCGACGACTACATGCGCGATGGATTGCCGGCGTGGCAGCGGGTCGAGCGGGTGTTTCAGGACATCGAGCGCGAGAACCAGCTCATCCTGCGGGCGGCGGGCGAAGGCATCTACGGCGTCAACGCCGAGGGAAAGACCACCTTCGTCAATCCGGCCGCGGAGCGGATGCTGGGCTGGTCGGCCGAAGAGCTGGTCGGCAAAGAGATGCACGCCATGGTTCATCACAGCCATCATGACGGACGGCACTATCCCGGCCAGCAATGCCCGATTTATGCGGCGTTTCGTGACGGCGCGGTGCACACCGTCGACGGCGAGGTGTTCTGGCACAAGGACGGAACGCCGGTCTGGGTGGAGTACACTTCGACGCCGATCCACGACCGCAGCGGCGGCGTGGTCGGCGCGGTGGTGGTGTTTCGCGACGTCAGCCAGCGCCACGAGGCCGACGAAAAGCTGCACGCCGCGCTGGCCGAAGTCGACCGCCTGCGCGAGCGGCTGCAGCTCGAAAATGATTATCTGCAAGAAGAAATCCGGATCGAGACCAATCCGCGCGGCATCATCGGGCAGAGCGAGGCGATTCAGACAACGCTGCGCCAGGTCAAGCTGGTCGCACCCACTGCCGCCACCGTGCTGATCACCGGCGAATCCGGCACCGGCAAGGAACTGATCGCGCGCGCGATCCACGAAGCCAGCACGCGCCGTGATCGGCCGCTGATCAGGGTCAACTGCGCCGCAATCCCGCGTGAACTCTTCGAGAGCGAGTTCTTCGGGCACGCCCGCGGCGCCTTCACCGGCGCGGTGCGCGATCGCATCGGCCGGTTCGAGCTGGCCGACGGCGGCACCCTGTTCCTCGACGAGGTCGGCGAGATTCCGCTGGAGCTGCAGAGCAAACTGCTGCGCGTGCTGCAGGAAGGGAATTTCGAGCGCGTCGGCGAGGAGCGCACCCGCAACGTCGACGTCCGCCTGATCGCCGCGACCAATCGCGACCTGAAGCGGGAGGTGCAGCGCGGCCACTTCCGCGAGGACCTGTATTTCCGGCTCAGCGTGTTTCCGATCGAGTCGGTGCCGCTGCGCAATCGCCGCGAGGACATTCCGCTGCTGGCGCAGCACTTCCTCGCCAATGAAGCACGCGAACTGAAAGCCGAGCTGCGGCTGTCGCAAGGCGATGTCCGCCGCCTGATGCGCTACGACTGGCCCGGCAACGTCCGCGAACTGCAAAACGTGATCGAACGAGCTACCATTCTGGCGCAGAACGGCAGGCTGCGGCTCGACCTGCCGGAAACGGCCAGCGGCCATGCCTCGGCCGCCAGCGGCCGTCAGAAGCTGGACGCCCGCCCCGCGGTGATGACCGCGGCCGATCTCCGCAGTTTGGAGCGCGACAACATCATCGCGGCGCTGCGCGCCTGCAAAGGCAAGGTGTTCGGCGACGACGGCGCGGCGGCCATGCTCGACATGAAGCCAACCACGCTGGCGTCGCGGATCAAAGCGCTGGGCATCGCCTCGCCGCGCGCCCAGGCGTGACAGCATCGACTACAGCGACGCCACCCGAGGCTCGTTGTCGCGCCGCCCGGCGGAGCTGGGCCGGTCGTGCCATTCGCGGCGCCAGGCGTTCGGCGTATTCCCGGTGTAGCGGCGGAAGATGCGCGATAGATGTGCCTGATCGCTCAATCCGCAGGCAAGCGCGATCTCCGAAAGCGGGAGATCCGTCGTCCGCATCAGTTGCTTGGCGCGTGCGACCCGGCGCTCGAGCACGAAACCGCGCGGCGCCACACCGGTGCTGCGGCGAAACGCGCGGGCAAAATGGCCGGGGCTAAGACCGATCAGTTGCGCCAGATCGCGGATCAGCAGGCTCTCTCCGAGATGCTGATCGACATGCAGCAGCACCCGATTGAGCTGCCAGCGCGCCAGCCCCAGTGCCTGCGCCTGATCGGGACGTTCCACGGACGCCTCGGGCGCATGACGGGCCTGGACCTCGCGCAGCAGCATCGTGGCCCGGGCCAGGCATGTCCGAGCGGCGAACGGATCGTCCTCGACAGCGTCGGATGCCTCCTGCAGCATCTCCGCCAGACACGCAAAGGCCTCGCTTGGGCTGGCTAACCGGGACATGGCTTCGGCTCTGGGTGCGGTGCTCGCTGTCATTGCCGCTGATTGAAGGACAATTCGGCGACACGCTGAAGTCGGACCAAGGTGCGCTGCGGTGCTGCATTGGTTTCGCCGAGAGCAAACCAAGGTTTACATTGCGCTTTCGGCACGAAACCGAGTAGCCGGCCGCCTTCAGCCGCCGCCCAAGCCGTCGTCGACGCTGAAAACTGGATTGTCCGCCGAAGCTTGATTAGATTTCGGCGGTGCGGAATCGCAGAGGACGCAGACCCCTTTCATGGCTTCCCTCCCCAGTCCCCTGATCGTGGTCGTCGATGACGACGCCGGCATCAGAGAAGCGCTGGAAGGCCTGTTCAGGTCTGTGGGGCATCGGGTGGCGCTGTTCGGATCGGCGCAGGATCTGCTGACGACCGGTGTTCCGTCCGATGCCAACTGCCTGATCCTCGATGTCCGCCTGCCCGGCACCAGCGGGCTGGACCTGCAGGACATGCTGTCCCGTCTGGAAGTCCGGATCCCAATCATCTTCATGACCGGCTACGGCGATGTGCCGATGACGGTGCGCGGGATGAAGGCCGGTGCCGTTGACTTCCTAACCAAGCCGTTCCGCGATCAGGAGATGTTGGACGCAGTATCCGCCGCTATCGAGCTCGATCGGCGTCGGCGAGAATCCGAACGCAAGCGCAACGAGATCGCCCAACGCTTCGACGCTCTAACCCCCCGCGAGAAACAGATCTTCGAAATGGTTTCAGCAGGATCGATGAACAAGAACGTCGCCGCCGATCTCGGACTGAGCGAAATCACCGTGAAGATTCATCGCGGCCGCGTGATGAAGAAGATGGGCGCCCGATCACTCGCCGATCTGGTGCGAATGGCCGAAGTTCTCGCGCCGCACGCTGGGGAAGCAACGTAAAACCATCGTATGACTTATATTGCAGGAACGGGTGCCCCAGAGTCCCTCGACGTCGGCTCGTGCTGCATCACTCTTGAGGATGGCAGAAATGACCATCGGCAAGATCGTTACGGTGATAGACGACGACGAAAATGTCCGGATCGCCATCGAAGGATTGATCCGCTCGCTCGGACACACGGCGCGCGGTTTTGCATCGGCACAGCAATTCCTGGCCTCGGACGCCCGCTCGACCACCTCTTGCCTGATCACCGACGTACAGATGACCGAAGTCAGCGGCGTCGACCTCCATGCCCGTCTGACCGCCGAAGGTGGTGCGCCGCCGGTGATCTACATCACCGCGTTCCCGGACGAGCGGATCGAGACGAGAGCCCGCGCCCTCGGCGCGATCGGATTCCTGAGCAAGCCTTTCGACGCCGAAACTCTGGTACACTGCATTCAGCGCGCGCTGGCATCCGGCCCTGATGGCCGAGCCTGATTGGCAGGCCGAGCGCCACAACTGGATCGGTGCCGTGAAACAGATCGACGCCCCGATGGAGTTGATGCGGCGCGAAGGCGGCTTGAGCGTCTTTCGGCGTCAAGCCGACAGCATGGCTCCGCCGAGCCTGGTGGTGATGGCCGATCTCGACGATCCGCCAGCGGCGCAGCAGCTCGCCCGTGAATTCGCCCTCACCCGCGACCTCGATGCTGATTACGTCCTCCGCCCGCGCGAACTGGTGACGATCGACGGCCGCGCCGCGCTGATCATCGATGACCACGACGCCCAGCCTTTGTCCGAGAAGCTTGGGCAGCCGCTGCCGGTGGCACGGCTGTTACGTTGGGGCATCGGCATCGCGCAGGCGCTCGGACACATTCACGGCCAAGGCCTGATCCACCGCAATCTGAATCCGGCCGCGGTCTGGATCAACCCATCCGATCGGGTTTGGTTGACATGTCTCGCCTGCGCATCGCGGCTCAACCGCGAACGTCCCGATCTCGCTGGGAGTGAGATCGGATCGCCGACCTACATGTCGCCGGAACAAACCGGGCGGCTCAATCGCTCGATCGATGCGCGGAGCGATCTCTATGTCTTCGGCATTCTGCTCTACCAGATGCTGGCCTCGGGCAGCCTACCGTTCTTCGCCTCCAGCCCGGGCCAGTGGATCCACTATCACATCGCCCGCAGACCGAACCCGCTGCCGAACGCTTCCGCGGCCACCATCGCGATCGAACGGATTGCATTTCGGCTGCTCGAAAAATCCGCCGATGACCGCTATCAGACCGCGCTCGCCGTCGAGCGCGATCTGCGAGCCTGCCTCGCGGCGTGGGAGACCAACGGCACAACGGCCGGCGTCCGTCTGACCGAGCACGACGCCGCCGGCATCGTACGAATGCCGGAGAAGCTGTACGGCCGCGAGGCCGAGATCAACGCGATCCTGTCCGCCTATCATCGCGCCGCCTCGACCGGCACCACCGAATGGGTCCTGATCTCGGGATATTCCGGCGCCGGCAAATCATCGGTGGTCAACGAACTGCGCAAGAGCCTTGCGCCGACCAATGGCTGGTTCATCGCCGGCAAGTTTGATCAGTACAAGCGCGACATCCCATTCGCCACCCTGGCCCAAGCCTTTCGCTCCCTGGTGCGCCAGATCCTCGGCCTCGACTCCGCGATGCTCGACCATTGGCGCATCACGCTGCAGGACGCGGTCGGCGAGCACGGCGAGCTGATGGTCAATCTGGTCCCAGACCTCGCCTTGGTGATCGGCGATCAGCCGCCGCTGCCGGAGTTGCCGCCGCAGGAGAGCAAGAGCCTGTTCGAAGCTGTGCTGGCCCGCCTCCTCGCCGCGATCGCACGTGCCGAGCATCCGCTGGTGCTGTTCCTCGACGACCTGCAATGGCTCGACAAGGCGACCTCCGAATTTCTGGTACGGCTCGCGCAGAACATCGACACCCGTCATCTTCTCGTCGTCGGTGCCTACCGCGATAATGAAGTGGACGACAGCCATCCGCTCTCATGCGCGCTGGCGGAGATCCGGCGCAGCGTGTCGCATATCGAGGAGATCCGCCTCGCTTCGCTCAGCGCAGACGACATCTGCGCGCTGGTCGCCGACGTGCTGCGCGCCGAGGCTGACCATGTCGTCCCGCTAGCAGAACTGATCCATCGCAAGACGGGCGGCAATCCATTCTTCGCGATTCAGTTCTTTTCGTCCCTGGTCGACGAGCAGCTCGTGAGCTTCCATCTGCTGCATCACGAGTGGATCTGGAACATCGATCTAATCGACCAGAAGGGCTTCACCGACAACGTTGTCGATCTAATGAGCCGCAAGCTCCACCGGCTCCCGTCCCGCACCCGAGACGTGCTGCAGACGTTCTCCGCTCTCGGTATGAACGCTGAAGCCTGCCTGCTGGCGCAGCTCCGCGACATCACCGTGAAGGAAGTCCACAGCGCGCTGCAGGACCTCGTCGCCAACGAACTGCTGCTGCGTACCGAGAACGATTACCGGTTCGTGCATGACCGCGTGCGCGAAGCCGCCTATCGGCTGATCGATCCTTCGAATTTGCCGGCCGAGCATCTGGCGATCGCCAGACACCTTGCCAATTCAGTTCCGAGCTCGTCCGACGCCTTGTTCAGCATCGCCAATCACTACAATCTCGGGGCGTCCCTGCTGTCGTCCCGCTCGGAGATGGTGCTGGCCGCCGGCTACAATCTGAACGCTGGCCGCGCCGCCAAGAAGGCGATCGCCTACAGTTCGGCGCGGGTCTACCTCGCGGCAGCGCTCACCCTGCTCGGCGAAAATCGATGGGCCGAGCAGCCCGATCTAGCCTACGACGTCGAATATCAGCTCGCCGAATGCGAGTTTCTGACCGGCGCCCTGACCGAAGCAGAGCAGCGGTTGCGCTATCTCGTCACCAAGGCACGTGGCGAAATCGCGATTGCTGCCGTGGTCGCGCTGCAGATCACGCTCTATACCGCGATGGATCGCAGCGATCTCGCGATCGAGGCGTGTCTCGCCTATTTGCGCGACGTCGGCATCGTCTGGTCGCGGCATCCGGACCGCCAGGAGGCGAGCGCCGAATATCAACTGCTGACCCAGCGCCTCGGCGGCCGCAGTATCGACTCCCTGCTCGATCTTCCGATTTCGAGCGACCGTCCTCGATCGGCAGCGCTGTCGGTGATGACGGCGGCGCTGGCGCCTGCGTTCTTTACCGATCTCAATCTCGTATGCCTGCTGCTGTGCCGGATGGCCAATCTCAGCATTCAGCACGGCAATACGGATGCTTCCGCCCTCGCCTATGCGTATCTCGGCATGGTCGTCGGCCCCTGCTTCGGCGACTACGCCGCCGCTCTCCAATTTGGCGACCTCGGGCTACGCCTGGTCGAAACCCGCGGCTTCGGCCAATACAAGGCGCGCGTCCACCTGACCTATGGCGCCCATGTGTTGCCTTGGGCTCGCCCCCTGCACGAGGCGCAGCCCTATCTGCGGCGCGCTTTCGAGGAGGCCAACGAGACCGGCGATCTGACCTATGCGGGCTTCTCGTCGTGCACCCTGATCACCAACCGGCTGTCGGCCGGCGATCCGCTCGACGAAGTCGAAGTCGAGGCCTCCGCCCGGCTTGCGCTGATGAAGCGGGCGAAGTTCGGCCTCATTGTCCACATCATCACCACGCAGCTGCAGTTCCTGCGATCGCTGCGCGGCGAGACCGCAGCATTGGGCTCGCTCAGCAATGAGGGCTTCGACGAAGAGCAATTCGCCCGCGAGCTGGCGGCGAACCGTAGCCTGGACATCGCGTTGTGCTGGTTCTGGATCCGCAAGATGCAGGCGCTGTATTTCGCCGGTGATTACGTTGCGGCATTCGCAGCGCTGCGCAAGGCTCAACCGCTGCTGTGGAGCACCGTCGGCCACCACGAATATTCGATCTACTATTTCTATGTCGGCGTGATCAGCGCCGCCAACATGGACTCGCCTGCGCCGCCCGCGCCGTATGCCGAACTCGCCGAACTGCTGGCCGAAGCACATCGGCAAATGGCCACCTGGGAAATCCATAACCCCGAGAACTACAAAGGAGCGCGAGCGCTGCTGGAAGCCGAAATCGCGCGGCTGCAGCACCGCCCATTCGAAGCGCTGCGGCTATATCAGCAGGCGATCTCGTCGTCGCACCGCGGCCGGGTCTCGCAGGTCGAAGCCATCGCCCACGAACTGGCCGCATGCTTCTGCCGGCAGCAGGGACTCGACACCGCCTACCACGCCCATCTCGCCAAGGCGCGCGACGGCTATCAGCAATGGGGGGCGTTCGCCAAGGCCGCCCAGATCGATCGCCTGTATCCGGACGTCGTCGCCGCGCTTTCCGCATCGGCTCAGGTTCCTTCAAGCATCGCCGAGAGCTTCGATCTCGCCGCCGTGCTGCGCACCTCCGAGGCGGTCTCCAACGAATCCGGTGTGCCGAGGCTGATGGAAACCCTGATGACCTTGGTGCTCGAGCACGCGGGCGCGCAGCGAGGCCTGCTGATCCTGCCACAGGACGACGAACTGTCGATCCGGGCCGAAGCCAGGACCGCCGAGGCGGGGATCGAGGTCGTGCTGCGCGACGACATCGCATCGACAGACGAACTGCCTCGATCGATCGTCAACTTCGTCGCCCGCACCGGCGAGGCCATCACGATCGACGACGCTCTTATCAGCCGGTTTGCTGATGACCCTTATGTGGCCCGGCTGAAGGCGCGATCAGTCCTGTGCCTCCCGCTGATGAAGCGCAGCAAGCTGATCGGTATCATCTTTCTGGAGAACAATCTCGCCGCCGGCGTGTTCACGCCCGGCAAACTGTCGGTGCTCAAGCTGCTGTCCTCGCAGGCGGCGATGTCGCTGAAGAACGCTTTCCTGGAAGAGAAGGATGCGCTGGTCGACGCGCTGCAAAAATCGCAGTCCGAATTGATGCGGATGTCGCGCCTGACTGCCATCGGCGAACTGGTGATCTCGATAGCTCATGAAATCAACCAGCCCCTCACCGCGATCATCACAAATGCCGACGTCTGCCTGCGCTGGCTCAACAACGAACAGCCGTCGATCGCCGAGGCCAAGAACGCGGCGAGCCGTGTGATCGAAAACGGCCGTCGTGCCGCCGACGTGGTTCAGACCATCCGCGGACTGGCGGTGAAAGCGTCCCCGCAGATGGCTCCGCTCGACATCAATGACGTGGCCCGGGAGATTTTATCCATCATCCAGAGCGAGCTGCGCCATCACAGCATTCATCTCGAGTTTCGGCTCGGTGGTGGTGACGCGGTCGTGCTCGGCAACAGAGTTCAGCTCCAGCAGGTGCTGCTCAACCTCGCGATGAATGCAATCGAGTCGATGGCGACGATCGAAGGCCGCCGAGTGCTGACGGTCGCCAGCGACACCAGCGATCCGGGCAGCGTCACGGTCAGCGTCACGGATAATGGTCTCGGTTTCGATGAGGACCGGATTGATCAGTTGTTCGAAGCGCTAGTGACGACCAAGCCGCAAGGCATGGGGATGGGCCTTTCGATCAGCAAATCGATCGTCGAAGCCCATGGCGGCCGGCTGCTCGCCACCTCGCTGAAACCGCATGGCGCGCGTTTTCAGTTCACGCTCCCCCGATCAGCTTAAGTCCGGTTGGCACGGTTTGCTCTCGCCGCAGCAAATGGCTGCCGGACGACGCCGCGCGTCCATCATCCGAACATCCAAGTTCTCGTGCGAACCGACAAGAGCCGCCGGCGCATACGCCTTAGATCAAGGTCGCCGAGATACGGTCTCAATGAGGAGTCACGCAATGCCCGATTCGTCCTCTCCCACAGTGGTGCTGGTGCATGGCGCCTGGGCCGATGGTTCGAGCTGGCGGCTCGTGATCCCTTATCTCCTCAGCCAGGGCATCCCGGTGGTCGCGGTGCAAAATCCGACCACATCCCTCGCCGCGGACGTCGAAGCCACCAGGATCGTGCTCGACAGCATTCACGGCGACGTCGTGCTGGTGGGCCATAGCTGGGGCGGCGCTGTGATTACCCAGGCCGGCAACGACCCGAAGGTCAAAGCCCTGGTGTTCGTCGCGGCCCTGCCGCCGAAGGTCGGCGAATCCGTCGGCGATCTGGTTGGCTCGCATCCGTCGCCGCCGGGCCTGAGCCAGATCGTCGATGACGGCCAAGGCCATCTCAAGCTCAGCGAAGCAGGCTGGGTCCACGACGTCGCGCAGGACCTTCCGGAGGATGAAGCGCGCGTGCTGGCGGTGCTGCAGCCGCCGCTGCCGACCACCACCTTCGCCGACAGGATCACCAAGGCGGCGTGGGAGACCCGGCCGAACTGGTACATCGTCTCGACCGACGACCGCATCGTCAGCGTCGAGCTCGAACGCGAACTCGCCGTCCGCCTGAAGGCCAAGACCATTGAGCTGAAGGCGAGCCATCTGTCCATTTTGTCGCAGCCGCAGGCCGTCGCTGACGTGATCCTCGACGCCGTCCGCACAGTGGCGGGCTAAGTCCATACGCTGCCACGCCCCTCAACCTGGAGACCTCCGATGAGCACTCCTGATCACGACAATGTGCCGGGACCATCACGAGCGCTGCAGCCCAGCGCTCTCCACATCACCCGGCGTGACGCAATCGTGGGTGCCGCCTGCGTCGCTCTTCTTCCCAGCACCGTCATCGCACAGCCGGCCCACCCTCAGCGACCTTCACAAGGAGACCACGGAATGAGCAGCGGATTCGTCAAGACCAAGGACGGCGTCGATATCTTCTACAAGGATTGGGGCCCGAAACAGGCCCAGCCGATCGTGTTTCATCACGGCTGGCCGCTGTCGTCCGACGATTGGGACGCACAGATGCTGTTCTTCCTGGCCAACGGTTATCGCGTGGTCGCTCATGATCGCCGCGGTCATGGCCGCTCGTCTCAAGTCGACACCGGCCACGACATGGATCACTACGCGGCCGACGCATCCGCAGTCGCCGAGCATCTCGACCTGAAGAAGGCCGTGCATATCGGTCACTCGACCGGCGGCGGTGAAGTGGCGCGTTACGTCGCCAAGTTCGGTGAGCCGCAGGGCCGCGTCGCCAAGGCCGTGCTGGTCTCTGCCGTGGCGCCGCTGATGCTGAAAACCGAGAAGAACCCCGGCGGCCTGCCGATCGAAGTGTTCGACGGCTTCCGCAAGGCGCTCGCCGGCAATCGCGCGCAATTCTTCCTCGATGTCCCGGCCGGGCCGTTCTACGGCTTCAACCGACCTGATGCGAAGACGATGCCGGGCGTGGTCAACAACTGGTGGCGCCAGGGCATGATGGGTAGCGCCAAGGCCCACTATGACGGCATCAAGGCGTTCTCCGAGACCGACCAGACCGACGATCTGAAGGCCATCACCGTCCCGACACTGGTGCTGCACGGCGAGGACGATCAGATCGTGCCGATCGAGGACTCCGCCAAGCTTTCGGTCAAGCTGCTGAAGAACGGCAAGCTGAAGACCTATCCGGGGTATCCGCACGGCATGCTCACCACCCATGCCGACGTGCTCAATGCCGACCTGCTGGCGTTCGTCAAGGAATAAGGCCCCGCGGCAACCAAGCAGCGGTCCGGCCCGACACGTCGTCGCGCCGGGCCGTTGCGTTTTACCTGGCTCCTACCAACCGTATTGCAACTGCGCGCCGAGATAATCGCTGCTGCGGCCGCCGGCGGTGCGGATGGTGTCGCCGACCTCGAAATGCACTGCTTCAATCGCGCCGGTGAGATGCGCGTCGAAGGCGTAGTCGAGGCGGAGCTGGCCGTAGGCGCCGGTCCACGCGCTGCCGGCCCCTGCAGTGCCGGCCACCGGCACACTCGGCTGAACGTAGATCGCGTCCGCCGTCGTGGCGCGCCATTGCAGGCCGACCGCCGCCATCAGCTTCAGCCGGTTCGCCGGCGACACGGTGATCGACGGCTTGAGATGCACGAGGTTCGCATAGCCGGTGAAGCCGGCCAGCGTGAAGTAATAGCCGTTCGGGAACAGCGGATTGAAGGTGCCGACGACGCCGTCGTTCGGCCGGTCGTCACCAGACGCCGCATCGAACTGCAGCCCGAGCCGCGGCTGCCAGGCGGCCGCCAGCGTGTAGCCCGCGCGGGCTCCCACCGCCCAGGCCCGCGCCGCCGAGGCGCCTACTTGCCCGGTCTGCCCCATCGCCTCGAGGTCCCAATCGAGCGGGCCTTGCTTGCCGGCAAAGCGGACGTCGAAGATGTGCCGGCGCTCATCACCGAAGGCATCGAGATAGCGCCCGCCGGCACGTTCATACAGCGAGTAATAGCCTGAGAGCTCGTTGTCGCCGAGCACCTTACGTTCGATGCGGAGCGTACTGAAACGGAACTGATCCGACGAGCGATCGTCGAACGGCCGATCGTCGAAATACTGCACCGGCCGGCTGACGAAGCCGATGAACCGCCAGGTGCCGGTCTCCCAGTCGGCCCACACAGCGTCGAACGATTGCCGCACGTTGGGGCCGTCGCGCGACGACACGAAACGCTGCAGGTCGAAGGCGAAGTCCTGCCGGCCGACCCGGGCTTTGAGCAGCCCGCCGGAGAACTGCTTGGTGTATTCGAGAAACGCCAGCCGCAGGTCGACCCGATCCTGATCGACCGAGGTGACATTCAGCTTGTCGAACGCCCGATCATCCTCGAGCTGGACGAACGCCCGCCAATAGGCATCGAAATGCACATCGGCGTGGACCTGCAGACGCTGGATGACATAACTGTCGCGGGCATTGCCGCCTGTGCCGAACGCCGGGGCGTCGTTGAACTCGAACCGCTCGCGCAGATTGGCACCGAACGACACATAGCTCTTCGGATCAGACACCCACAGCGGCACGTATTTGAGGGAATCCAACGGCTCGGTCCGCAGCTTCGGATCGGCCAGCACCGACCAATCCTCGGCCCAGCGGTTGGACTGGATCGCCGGCCGCGCCGGCGCATCGTCGGCCGCGCGGGCGAGACCGCCGAAGGCGATGAGCGCGACGGAGGCCAGCAGCGCCGAGCGGACGCGCGCAGCACGCCGAACTTCCCCGCGCTCTCCGCCGGCCGCCGTCACTCGGCCGCCGCCGCGCGCCGCTGCGCCGCGGCGTGGATCTCGGCCACGTAGCCACCGGGGAATTGCAGCATCGCGGCCTTGCGGTCCTCGAACGAATAAGGCGGCACCAGCACCGTCACGCCCGCTTCCTTCGCCTTGGCCATCGTCGCCTCCAGATCGGCGACTTCATAGCCCGTGGTCTCGTGGCCGTAAGGATACGGCAAATGTCCGTCGGTGACGAACACGGTCATCTTGCCGAATCCGGATTCGATCCGGATTCGCTTGATCTTGGCGTCGGGCTTGCCCACCTCGGCGCCGGATGCGACGCTGCTGTCGGACACGACCCGGCCGTGCGAGAACTTCACGAGGCTGCGCACGAACGCCTCGGCCCGATCGGCCGCGACATACACCCGGTTCTCCGGGACCGAAGTGAACGCGGCATAGTCCGGCTTGGTCGTATGCCAGTACAGCTGCATGTTGACCCCGCCGGGCCACTGCACCACCGCGTCGCGTCCGATCGGATCCGGGAAGGTCGACACGATCACGGACGCGCCCGCTGCGCGCGCCTGCCTGATCGCCACATCGATATCGCTGACCAGATAGCCGTTGCGCTCAGCGCCGAACGGGTAAGGGATCGGTGTCTTGAACCCGAACAACGACACCGTGCCCACCGGGGTCTGCAGCAACTGCGAGGTGGTGCTGCTCGGCGTCGGCGTCACGGTTGCGACCACCTGCTTGGTGCTCTTGCCGCCGAAGGTGGCGAGAAAGCTCGCCACGAATTTATCGACGTCCTCGGGTGCCACATAGACATGTGTGGTGTCGTATTGCGGCGCGACCGCAACCGATGGGTTGGCGTGGCGCGCTTCCTTCGCTGCCACCGGCGAACTCAGCGCGGCGGCGATCGCCAGCAACAGAAGGGGTTTCGAGATCTGTTTCACGGAAGTCTCCTCGCCAATATCAGGACGTCGATCGCCGTTGGTCGGATAGCATCGCCACCAGCACGAAGCCGGCGATCAGTCCGAGATGTTCAAAGAAGGCGTTTGCCTGCATCCCACGATCCGCTGCAGGCGCGGACCAGAACGCATTCGCCGTCAGCATCGCCACGAAGGTCAGGACGCCAAGCGCGCCGGCACCAAACCAGACCAGCCGATCGGCGAGCACCAGGAGCGAGCCACCCAATTCAACGATGATGGCGAGCGATGCCCACAGCCAGCCGGGATGCAGGCCGAACCTCTCCTGCTCGGCCACAGCCCCGGCGAAGTCGAACAGCTTCACCACGCCGCCGAGCAGATAGGCCGACACCAGCGCCAAGCGCGCGGCGTGCCACAGCAGCGGCGACGACAGGATCGTCGCCGCCCACCTCGGCTCGTCAGCCGGCCTCACCTCACACCGCCCAGCAAGCGCAGCCCAGCGCGCCCCAGAAGCTCTTCAGATCGGAGACCGGCAGCTTGCTCGACCACGCGGTGGCGTGATCGTGACCATGCAGCGTGCAGCTGTTGGCGCAGCCGCACGACGTCATCGCCTGTACCGCGACCTTGCCGGCCGCACTTTCATCGTCCGCCCAGGCCGCATAGCCGCCGAACCGGCGCACCGGCGACCAGTCCGGCATCGCCGGCGGCGGCGCGCTGTCGTCGTGACCGGCGAACTCGGCGGCGCCATACACCACCTTGCCGCCGACCATCGTCAGCAGTGCGGTCGTATCCGCGATCTCGGCTTCGCTGCAGGAGAAGTAGTCGCGGTCGGGCACCACCACGTCGGCGAGCTGGCCGACGGCGATTCGCCCCTTGTTGCCTTCCTCGTTGGAGAACCAGGTGACGTTCTCGGTCCACATCCGCAGCGCGGTCTCGCGGTCGAGGCAGTTCCGCTGCGGCGTGATCCGAAGGCCGCCGACGGTGCGGCCGGTCACCAGCCAGGACAGCGACACCCACGGATTGTACGACGCGACCCGGGTCGCATCGGTGCCGGCGGAGACCTTGACGCCGCTGTCGAGAATGCGCTTCACCGGCGGGGTCGCCTCCGCGGCGCCGAAGCCGTAGCGCTCGACGAAGTACTCGCCCTGATACGCCATCCGGTGCTGCACGGCGATGCCGCCGCCGAGCGCTGCGATCCGGTCGATCGAGCGGTCCGAAATCGTTTCGGCATGATCGAAGAACCAGTGCAGGCCGTCGAGCGGCGTGTCCTGGTTCACCTTCTCGAACACGTCGAGCGCGCGCGAGATCGTCTCGTCATAGGTCGCGTGCAGACGCCACGGCCATTTGTTCTGTACCAGGATGCGCACCACCTCTTCGAGCTCGCCTTCCATCTCCGGCGGCATGTCGGGGCGTGGTACGCGGAAATCCTCGAAGTCGGCGGCCGAGAACACCAGCATTTCGCCGGCACCGTTGTGCCGAAAGTAGTCGTTGCCCTGCTTGTATTTGGAGGTCTTGGTCCAGTTGAGGAAGTCGTCCTTCTCGCCCTTCGGCTTCTGCGTAAACAGATTGTAGGCGAGCCGGATCGTCAGCAACCCCTCCTCGTCGAGCTTCTGGATCACCGCGTAATCGTCGGGATAATTCTGGAAACCGCCGCCGGCGTCGATCGCACCGGTGACGCCAAGCCGGTTCAGTTCGCGCATGAAGTGGCGGGTGGAATTGACCTGATAGTCGAACGGCAGCTTCGGCCCCTTCGCCAGCGTCGCGTAGAGGATGTTGGCATTCGGCTTGGCGAGTAGCAGACCCGTGGGATTTCCGTTGGCATCGCGGGTGATCTCGCCGCCGGGCGGCTCCGGCGTATCCTTAGTGTAGCCGACCGCGCGCAGCGCCGCGCCGTTGAGGATCGCGCGGTCATAGAGATGCAGCAGGAACACCGGGGTGTCCGGCGCCACCGCGTTGAGTTCGTCGATCGTTGGCAGCCGCTTTTCGGCGAACTGGTGCTCGGTAAAGCCACCGACCACGCGCACCCATTGCGGCGGCGGCGTGATCGCGACTTGGCGCTTCAACATGCCCATCGCATCGGCGAGCGAACGAACGCCGTCCCAGCGCAGCTCCATGTTGAAGTTCAGGCCGCCACGGATGATGTGCAGATGGTTGTCGATCAGACCGGGCAGCACCCGCCGGCCCTTCAGATCGATCACGCGGGTCGAGGGACCAGCGAGCGGCAAGACATCGCGGTCGTGCCCGACCGCCCTGAACCGCCCGCCGGAGATTGCCACCGCACTGGCGGTCGGGTTGCTCCGGTCCAGCGTCGTGAACAGGCCGCGATGCAGGATGATATCGGGCGCGGTGCTCATGAGTGCTTCTCCATCTGGTGCGGTTCGGAAGTTGAGGACGTCTCAGCGGCGCGGCGCCCCGGCAGCATGCCGAAGATGTGCGGCGTACACCTGGCGTCGCGCCACGCGGCCGCGAGGCTGTGGCCGGAGATGATCTGGCGTGCCACCGGCACGATCTGCTCGCCGGCAAGAATGCCAAGCAGTCCGATCAGCGCCACCAGCGGCGGCGCGGGCGAGCGCACGTTGAGCAAGCTGTAGATGATGCCAACCAACAGGCCGGCACCGAGCGACAGCAGATACACTTTCATCGTGCTCTCCCCGCGCCGGCCAGATCAAGCGGCCTTGGTGCCGCCCTCGGAGGCGTGTTCGCCGAGCGCCCACTTGGAGAAGCGGATCTGGATGCCGTAGGGCGAATGCGCCCGCAGGATGTCCATCATGCCCTCATAGGTTTCCGAGCGCGCCCAGTCCTGCTGCAGTTCGAACGCGTACTGGCAGGAAGTGATCGGCACTGCGCCGGCCTGGATCGCCCGCTCCATCGAACGGTTGTGCGCTTCCATCGACAGATCGCCGCAGGCATCGGCCGGGATGTAGATCTCGTAGCCTTCCTTCAGCATGTCGAGCGTCGGGAACATCACGCAGGCTTCGGTCCACAGCCCGGCGATCACGAACTTCTTGCGGCCGGTGGCGGCGACGGCTTTACGGAAGTTCGGATCGAGCCACGAATTCATCGAGGTGCGATCGATGATGTCGAGGTTCGGAAACAATTCGGTGACTTCCGGCATGAACGGGCCGGAGAACGAATCCTTGGCCACCGTGGTCAGCACCGTCGGGATCTTGAACAGCTTCGCCGCCTTGGCGAGGATCTGGATGTTGTTGAAGACCACAAGGCGGTCGTGCGACTGCACGCCCTGATACATCGCGGGCTGATAATCGATCAGCGCGATCGCGCTGTTGTCGGGCGTGAGCATATCCAGTTTCGACATCGGAACTCTCCAAGTTCGGGGCTGAGCTGAAGCAACTGGGGGCAATCATGCCCTGCCCGGCGCCCAGATCGCTTGGACGAACCCGTCGCCGCTTGCACGAACGCGCGGCGCCCTGCTCGCGCCGATGACGACATCTCACCGCAGGTGCACTCATGTAGTCAGGACAGCTCGCGCTGCTTTGGGTCTGATGACGAGCGATCCTCTCGCGCCTGACGCGGCGCTCAAACATTCAAACCGCAGCAAGGTCTTGCAATCCCGTTTGGCGCCGCCGCGATAGATTTCCGCTTTGGCAACCAGCGCCGGACAGATCACGGGCGCCTTCAACCCAGCGAGGACCGATGAGCAGTGTTGAAGGCGGCCAGCAGACGAAGGCTCCGCCACGCCCTTCATCCTGGGCAGCCTTTCACCACATCGCCTTCACGGTGGTGTGGACGGCAACGGTGGTGTCCAACGTCGGCACCTGGATGTTCAATGCCGCCTCCGGCTGGCTGATGACCAGCCTGGAAGCAGACCCGCTGCAGGTCGCGCTCGTGCAAGTCGCGTCCAACCTGCCGATCTTCCTGTTTGCCGTTCCGGCGGGTGCGCTCGCCGATATCGTCGACAAGCGCAAGTTTCTGATCGTGGTGCAGATCGTCCTGACCGTGTTTGCAAGTGCCAGCGCCGCGCTGGTGTGGTTTGGCCTGATGACGCCGCCGCAGCTGTTGCTGTTCGCCTTCCTGCTCGGCGCCGGCGCCGCCTTTGCCGCACCGGCGTTTCAATCGATCGTGCCGGACCTGGTGCCGAAGCAGGACCTCGCCTCCGCGGTCGCCAGCAACGGCGTCGGCATCAACATCAGCCGCGCGATCGGCCCGGCGCTGGGCGGCATCGCAATCGGTAGTCTCGGCATCGCCGCGCCGTTCTGGATCAATGCGGTCAGCAACCTTGCGGTGATCGCCGCGCTGATCTGGTGGCGCCCCGCTCATCCGCGCAGCGGCACGCTACCGCCGGAACGACTGATCGAAGCACTGATCACCGGCATCCGTCACGCCCGCCACAACACCGAGCTGCGCGCGACGCTGGTGCGTGCGGTGGCGTTCTTCTTCTTCGCCAGCGCCTATTGGGCGCTGTTGCCGCTGGTGGCGCGGTCGCGGATCGCCGGCGGGCCGGAGCTGTACGGCATCCTGCTCGGCGCGGTCGGCGCCGGCGCGATTGGCGGCGCGCTCATCCTGCCGAAGCTGAAGGCCGCACTCGGCCCCGACCGGCTGGTCGCCGCCGGCACGCTCGGCACCGCGCTGTGCCTGGTGATGCTCGGCCTTGCCCGGCAGGTCGAACTCGCTGTCGCCGCGTGCCTGCTCGCCGGCGTCTCGTGGATCGCCGTGCTGGCCAGCCTGAACGTCTCGGTGCAGGTCGTGCTGCCGGATTGGGTCCGCGGACGCGGCCTGGCGATGTTCGTCACCGTGTTCTTCGGCGCGATGACCGCAGGCAGTGCGCTGTGGGGCCAGATCGCCTCGTCGTTCGGCCTGCCGATCGCACATTTCGCGGCTGCGGCGGGCGCAGTGCTCGGCATTGTGGTGACTTGGCGATGGAAACTCAAAGCTGGCGCTGACGTCGATCTGTCACCCTCGATGCACTGGCCGACTCCGATCGTCAGCATCGATGCCGAACCGGATCAGGGCCCGGTGCTGATCACGGTCGAGTACCGAATTGCGCCGAGCCATCGCGAGGCGTTTCTCAGCGCGGTGCGGCATCTCAGCCGGCAGCGGCGGCGCGACGGCGCCTATCAATGGGGCGTGTTCGAGGATGCGGCCGATCCCGGCCGCTTTGTCGAAACCTTCAAGGTCGCTTCATGGCTGGAGCATCTCCGCCAGCACGAGCGCGTCACCAATGCAGATCGGGTGCTTCAGGAGCAGATCCGCTTGTTTGATGCCGAACCAAAAGTGACGCATCTGATCGCCGCGCCGCATGGGCACATCAAACGGCAGCCGGCGCATCCGCCGCAGACGTCGTGATGGCTTAGCGCGCCGCTGCGCGCGTCACGATCTGCAGGAAGTTGTCGTTGAGCCGGCGCGCCGCCTCCGCAAAACCGGGCAAGAGCCCTGTGGTCTCGTCGGCGAGCTTCGCGGCACGCTCGCGCCCGAGCGCCGTCTCGAGCGAAGCGGCATAGGCGGGAATTTGCTGCCATTCGGGCACGGTGCGGTCGGTGATCTCGACGTGATACTGCAGTCCGTAAGCCGCAGGGCCAAACCGGAACGCTTGCACCGCGCAAGCATCATTGCGCGCCAGTACTTCCCCGCCCGCCGGCAACGTCGCGACTTCGGCCCCGTGCCATTGGAAGGTCTGCAGCGGGCTGGAAAGACCGGCGAACAACGGATCGGTTGCGCCGGCCGCGGTCAGCTCCACCTCGCCCGGACCAACCTCAGGAGTTTTCCCCAGACGGACTTCGCCGCCGAGCGCAGCCGCAAGCAACTGATGCCCGAGGCAGATGCCAAGATACGGCCGGCCAAAATCCTGCACGAAGCGTCGGATCGCAGCCTTCTCCGGCACCAGCCAGGGATGCTCGTCTTCCTGCCAAACGTCTTGCGGGCCGCCCATCACAATCAGAGCGTCATACGGCTCGAGCGCTGGGATCGGTTCGCCTGCATCGAGCTCGACTGCATCCCACACGATCCCCGCTTCGCGCCAGAACTCGCGGAAGATGCCGGGATGCTCGACATCGACGTGCTGAAACACCAGGAAGCGCAGTCCGCTTCGGTTCGGGCTGGTCGCGATGCTGTTCATGTCGGCCCCGCTCAGATCGGCGCGTGATGCGCGCCACCGATGGCGCGGTTTTGGCCGATACGCTGGCATCGAGCAAGCGCGATAAATGAGCAGCGCCCGCCGAAGCGCGACGGTACCAATCTACGATTCCCCTGCTTTACGGAGCAGATAGATGTCCATCACCCAGCCCTTGGCGGCGCGTACCTGCCGGCGGACGCGCTGAATCTCGGGCGCAATCTCCGGGAGCTTGCCGGCTACCAGGACTTCATCGTCCATGCCGAGGTTCGCGCCCCAGAAGATTTCGGCCCCCTCGGCGTCGATCTTGGCGAAAGTCTCCTCGCCGTCGAGCATCACCACCGTTGTCTCGCCCGACCATCGCCCCGCGTCGGCGAGCTTGCGCCCTGTTGTCACCGTGACGGGTTCGCCGATGCCATTCAGCGCGATGCCATGACGCGCTGTCAGCGCCTGCACCGCGGTGATGCCGGGAATGATCTCGTAATCGATCGCCATGCCGCCCGCGCGCAGCCGGTCGAGAATGCGGATCGTGCTGTCGTAAAGCGACGGATCGCCCCACACCAAAAACGCGCCGCAACCATCCTCCGGCAATTGCTCGGTCATCGCCTGCTGAAACCGGTCGGCGATCTGGGCGTGCCAATCGTCCACCGTGGCGCGATAATCCTGCGGCTGCGCCTCACGCTTGGGGATGTCGATGGTGACGAAGCGGTAGCCCGGCGTCTTGATGAAGCGCTCGCAGATCTGCTCGCGCGCCAGGCGCAGCTCGGCCTTTTCTTCTCCCTTGTCGGGAATGAAGAACACGGTCGCGCGGTTCAGCGCCTCGACAGCCTGAAGGGTCAGGTAGTTCGGACCGCCCGGCCCGATTCCGATCAACAAGATCTTCCGCATCGTCGTCCTATTCCGCCCGCGAACGCCGCTTCACCGCGCCAGCGCCAACAAGGCATCGAGATCGAGATTGCTTTCGCAATGATCGGCGAGCGCGTCCAGCGTCTCCTCCACCCGCCGCTCGAAATCGAGCCCGGACGACGCGGCACCGATCTGCGCCAGCCAGGCAGAGCGGAACGCATCGCCGCCGAAGATGCCGTGCAGATAGCCGCCGCTGATGCGGCCGTCCGCCGAGACGGCGCCTTCGGCGCGCTCGGTGCCTCCCTCCTCCAGCTTCAGCCAGGGCCGCGCCAGACCCGGGCCGGTGGTCCGCCCCATATGCATCTCGTAGCCAACGACGCGGCACCCGCTGAGCCGATCGATCGCATCGATCTCGATCAGGCGCTTGTCGCCAGAAATCTCGGTCTCGATGTCGAGCAAACCAAGCCCGGCGGTCTCGCCCGCGGGCCCTTCAATGCCTTGCGGATCGCGCACCACCTGGCCGAGCATCTGGAAGCCAGCACACAGCCCGACAACGCGGCCGCCGCGGCGGACGTGGGCGTGAATGTCGATATCCCAACCCTCGCGCCGAATCAGATCGAGCTCGGTGCGGGTCGCCTTCGAACCCGGCAGCACCACGACGTCGACATCGGCCGGAATGGGCGATCCCGGCTGAATCCACTGCAGATCGATGTCGGGCTCCGCCACCAACGGATCAAGGTCATCGAAATTGGCGACGCGCTGCAGCCGCGGCACCGCGATCTTGAGCCGGCCCCGGCTCGCCGCCGCGGCGCGCTCCAGCGCCAGCGAGTCTTCGGCCGGCAGCCGGTCGGCGCCGGGAAACCAACGCAGCACGCCGAGGAACGGCCAGCCGGTCTCGGCCGTGATCGTTTTGCAGCCGGGCTCGAACAGCGAGAAGTCGCCGCGGAATTTGTTGATCAAATAGCCGACGACTCGGGCCCGATCGCCCTCGCTCAGCAGCACGTAGCTGCCGACCAGCGCCGCCATGGTGCCGCCGCGATCGATATCCGACAGGAACACGACCGGCAGATCCGCCGCCTCGGCGAACCGCATGTTGGTGATGTCGGAGGCGCGCAAGTACACCTCGGCGCCGCTGCCGGCGCCTTCGACCAGTACCAGATCGGCCTCGGCAGCGAGCCGCTCGAAGCTGTCGACCACCGCCGGAATCAGCCGCTGCCGCATGTGGTGATAGATTCGCGCCGGGCAGTTGCCGAGCACGCGTCCGCGCAGCACCACCTGGGCGCCGATCTCGGACTGCGGCTTCAGCAGCACCGGGTTTATGTGAATCGACGGCGCCACGCCGCAGGCGCGGGCCTGCAGCGCCTGAGCGCGGCCGATCTCGCCTCGAACTTGTTCGCCGTTCGGACCGAGCGGCAGATCCGAGTCGGACGCGACCGCGGCGTTGTTGCTCATGTTCTGCGCCTTGAACGGACGCACCACCAGCCCGCGCCGGGCGAAGGCACGGCAAAGCCCGGCGACCACCATGCTCTTGCCGACGTCCGAACTGGTGCCCTGGATCATCAGCGAGCGGGCGCGCCGCGGACCAGTGGTCTCGCGCGGCGTGAATTGGATCCGGGAGATGAGCTCCTCGACATGGGCGTCGGTCATGAAACCACTCGATGGCATAGAGTTGAGAGGAAGCAGCGCAGGCGCCCGCGCCTGCGGTCGAACGTGATCGGCAGCCGCGGCATCACTCAGCCATGGCCGGCCATCGCCACGACGCCGAGGAGCAGGCCGATCTGGATCATCTGTTCGGTGGCGCCGAGCACATCGCCGCGATAGCCGCCGATCAGCCGGAGCGCGATCCACGGGGCCGCCAAGCCGAACACACCCGCGACCAGAAGCCCCGCGATCGCCGCCAGCGGATTGAGCATGACCAGCCACAGCGCCCCGAGCACGCTGAACGCAGCCAGCCCGAACCAGCCTGCCGAACTGATCGCGCGCGTCGGATAGCTCAGCTTGCCGGTGGCTGCGTCGCCGGCATAAGGCAGCGCCGACATCGCCGCGACGATGCCGGTCCGCCCCAGACTATAGCCGGCCACCAGAGTCGCGACGCCGAGCCACGGCGGCAGGCTCGCCAGCGCTGCGACGCGGATTGCAAAACTGAGGACCAGCGCCACCGCGCCATAGAGGCCGAGGCGGCTGTCCTTGATCAGCGCCAGGCGCTGCTCGCGGGTGCGGCCGCCAAACAAGCCGTCCGCTGTGTCGGCGATGCCGTCCTCGTGCAGCGCGCCGGTCAGCGCTGCCCCCGCCGCCACAGCCATCATCGCGGGCACCACACCCGACCAGATCAGCGAACCTGCGAGCAGCACGCCACCGCACACAAGACCGATCCCGGCGCCGACCAGCGGAAAGTACTTCGATGCGCTCAACAGCCAGTCGTCGTCGAACTGCGCGGTGCGCGGCGTCGGCAGCAGCGTCATGAACTGCACGGCATTGAGCAGGGATTGGATCTGCCGGCTCACGAGCGCGATCCAAGCCGACCCGCCAGCACGTCCGACAGCGCGGCGAGATCGTTGAGGATACCGGCGGCGGCGCGCAGCAGCGGCACGGTCATCAGTGCACCGGTGCCCTCGCCGAGCCGCAAGCCGAGATCGAGATACGGCGTCGCCTGCATCGCTTCGAGCAGCACGCGATGGCCGCGCTCGGCCGAGCGATGCGAGAACACGCAGTAATCGCGCGCCGCGGGCTGCAGCCGCACCGCGAGCAGCGCAGCCGCGCTGGCGATGAAGCCGTCGATCACCACCGGCCGCCGCGACGCCGCAGCGCCGAGCACTGCGCCGGCCATCATCGCGATATCGAATCCGCCGAACTCAGCGAGCACGTCGAGCGGCGCCGTCGGCTGCGCCCGCGCCGCGGCCTGTTCGACGATGGCGCGCTTGTGCGCGACGCCGGCATCATCCATCCCGGCTCCGCGGCCGACGCAATCAAAGATCGGCTCGCCCGTCAGCGCATGGGTGATCAGCGCAGCAGAAGTGGTATTACCGATTCCCATCTCGCCAATCGCGACGATGTCGAGCCCGCCGGCGATATCCTCGCGCACCAGATCGGCCGCCGCGGTGATGGCACGCGCGGCCTCCTGGTGAGTCATCGCCGGTTCGTGGCGGGCGTTGCGGGTGCCGCGCCGGATCTTGCGATCGATCAGCTTGGGATGTGGCGGCATATCGGCATCGATGCCACCGTCGACGATCCGCACCTCGGTCGCGACCGCTTTCGCCAGAACGTTCACGCCGGCGCAGTCCGCCAGATATGCCTCGACCATCGAGCGGGTCACGCTCGCTGGATACGGCGACACCCGGTCGGCGGCGAGACCGTGATCGCCTGCAAAGATGAACACCGATGCCCGCTCGGCCCGCGGGGGTGCCGGATGCCAGATCAGCCCGAGCTGCACGGCGAGTTCTTCGAGCCGGCCCAGCGAGCCCGGTGGCTTCGCCTTGCCGTCGAGACGGGCTCGCAGCTCGGACTCATGGGCGGGATCGACCGGCGAAACGGAAAGGATCCGTGGATCAAGCAAGGGCGCGTGCATCGGAAAGCTCGGCAATAAGAAGGCTGCCGGCGCGACGGCGGGCAGTGAAGACAGTCGAACGACCATCGTGGCGGCGACAGCAAAGCTGTGCGCGCCGGTTCGTTCGGGCGACGACGGGATTTGTCCGCGGAAAGCGGAGGCGCGCGTCAGGTCGGCGGTCGGTGCAGCATGTCTGTGTCCTTCTTCGACCCACCGTCGAATGGCATGGTTTTCGGACTTCGGCCGGTCTCCTGGCTCGCGGACATTGTCCCGGTCGCCTTCCCGAGCGGCTGTTGCGCCGTGCTCAGTGGCAGTTTGACCGGAAGCGGTCCACTTACAGTTGCGGGGGCAGCCGCGGACTTGGCGATTGCTCGCCGCACCGCATTCCCGTTTCACCCTTCGAACGAAGGGCACCGAAGCGAGCGGCACCACAGCACGGCGACGCCCCGGGCGCAAGATTGACAACAACCCGGAGCCGCCCTCTAAGACGAAGGTCCACCAAGCCGCGCTTTCTCTCGCCGCTCTCGAGCGGCCCTGGCGCATCATCTCGACCGGATTGACCGCATCTTGCTGTGGGATGTGACGGTGATAGGCGGCGGAATCGCCGGTCTTTGCGCGGCAATCGCCGCGCGCCGCAGCGGCGCTTCGGTCCGCCTGCTCGAAGCGGCACCGCGCCCCCTACGCGGCGGCAACGCCCGTCACGGCCGCAATTTCCGGCTGACCCACGAGACGCCACAGGCTTATGTCCCTGATCGCTACACAGCGGATGAACTGCGCGCCGAGCTACGCAGCGTCACGGGCGACGGCACCGACCAAGTGCTGACGGAACTGTTGATCGAACGCGCGCGCAGCATCGCCGACTGGCTGATCGAGCACGGCGTGCATCTACAGCCGCCTGGCACCGGGGTGATGCCGTATTCCCGCCGCACCGCGTTTCCGCTCGGCGGCGGCAAGGCGATGATCAACGCGTTGTACGCCACCGCCGACCGGATGGGCGTCGCGATCAGCTACGACAGTGAGGCACGGTCGCTGCAGCGTGCCGAAGACGAAGGCTGGACGATCAACGTCCGATCCGCTGGGGCGGACGCCGCCATCCGCACGCGGAGCGTCGTTGTCTGTGCCGGTGGCCCCGGGGCCGACCCCGCCTGGTTGCAGGAAAATTTCGGCAGCACCGCCGAAGGCTGGATGGTCCGCGGCACGCCTTATTCGGACGGTCGTCTGCTCGATCTGCTGATCGCGGCCGGCGGCTGTACGATCGGCGATCCGACCACCTGTCATGTCGTTCCGGTCGACGCGCGCGGCCCGCAATTCGACGGCGGCATCGTTACCCGGATCACGTCGATTCCGCTCGGCCTCGTGGTCGACCGATCCGGCGCGCGCATCGATGTCGCAGGGGCCGGATCGCAGCCAACGCACTACGCCAAATGGGGACCAAGGATCGCCGCCTGCCCCGGCCAGATCGCTTATCTGGTGCTCGATACCCAAGGCCTCGCCCGTGCCGCGCCATCCGCCCTGGCGCCAGTCACTGCGCCGAACCTCGGCGAACTAGCTGCCGCGCTGCAGATCGATCCCACGGCTCTGTTGCAAAGCATCGAGGACTTCAATGCCGCCCCGGCCAACGCCGCGCGTACCATCGCGGAGCCACCATTTGCCGCCTATCCGATGCGGCCGGGGCTGACGTTCGTGCACTACGGCATCAAGGTGGATGCAACGATGCGGGTGGTCCAGGCCGACGGTCGCCGCCACGACGATCTGTTCGCGGCCGGCATGATCATGGCTGCGAATGTGCTGCGCCGCGGCTATCTCGCCGGGCTCGGCATCACCCTATCGGCAGTATTCGGCCAGATCGCAGGTGAGGAGGCAGCGCGCCATGTCCGCGGCTGATCCGATGCTCGAAGCCGAGCGCGTGCTGCGGATCTGCAGCGCCTGCATGTATTGCGATGGGCTCTGCCCGGTGTTTCCAGCGATCGACGGCAAGCACAACTTCAGCCTGAGCGACGTCAGCTACCTGTCGAACCTGTGCCACAACTGCCAGGGCTGCTGGCACGATTGCCAGTACGCACCACCGCATCCGTTCGCCGTCAATCTGCCGGCGACGTTCGCCGAACTGCGGCAGCACTCTTATGCCGACCATCTGTGGCCGCCCGCGCTCGGTCGCGCCTTTCGCGCCTCATCGCTCGCCGTGCCCGCCACCGTCGCGCTCGCGCTGCTGATCACCTTCGCGCTGGTGCTGGGCACGGGCTCACCAGAAGCATTACGGACGACATACGCTGGCGAAGGCGCGTTCTATCGCGTGCTGCCGTGGCCGGCGATGGCCGGGCTCGCAGGCGGCACGTTCGCGTGGGCGGTGACAGCGATCACGCTGGCGACCCTGCGATACTGGCGCACGATCGCGCCAAAGACGACGATCAGCGAGATCGTGCGCGCGCTGCCGATCGCGTTGTCGGACATCGTCACACTGCGCCACCTCGGCGGCGGCGGACCCGGCTGCCATGACCATGATGAGCGAACCTCGCAGCGGCGACGGATCTTGCATCACCTCACCGCCGGCGGCTTCGTGCTCAGCGGCCTGTCGACGATCGTAGCCTCGGCTTATCATCACCTGCTGGGCGTGATGGCGCCCTACCCGGTCGCCAGCCTGCCGGTGATGCTCGGGCTCGGCGGCGGCGTGACGATGACCGTCGGCGCTGTCGGGCTGCTGGGACTGGAAGCGTGGGCCGATCCTGCGCCGAGTGATCGCGGCGAAACCAGATTGAACGTTGCGTTTCTGATTCTGCTCACCCTGGTCGGCTCCAGTGGGCTCGCGGTGCTCGGCTTCCGCAGCACGCCGGCGATGGGGCTGTTGCTCACCACCCATCTCGGGCTGGTGTTCGGCCTGTTCGCCGCCCTGCCGTTCAGCAAGGCGCTGCACGCGCCGTTCCGGGCGGCGGCGCTGCTGCGTGCGGCGATCGACAGCCGCCGCAGCACGTTGGCGTGAGCCCCGGAGGCCTCCGGCGATACGCCTTGATCCCGATCAAGCTGGCGCGAATTTGATGAGGGCTCTCGGCGGCCAGTTGCCAATGATGGTCGATTGACAGTTCGCCGTTTCCGTCCCAAACATCCCGCGCCGACGGTGTCCTGTCCTCGGACAGGACGAAGAGGGAATATCGGAAGAACGCTGCCTTGCAGCGGTCGAGCCGAAGCTGCCCCCGCAACTGTAAACGGTGAGCCGACGCAACACGCCACTGGAGATATTCCGGGAAGGCTGCATCGGCGACGACCCGTGAGCCAGGAGACCTGCCGTCGCCTGCTATGATGACGTCGTTTCGGGCGGGGTGCCCCGGGATGTCTTTCGGCGGTCCGGAGTGCAGGTCCGTTCGCCGGTTTTGAGCCATCGCCCGCGATGGCCAACCGACGAGATTCGGCGCGATGCCGCCCACTGCGCTCCATCCCGGTGTCATTGCCGGTTCTCAGCCGTCGCTTCCGCCGGACCCCGCCGAGATCGCGGTGCTGTCGCCCTGCGCCGAGACGCTGGCGGCCTTCGTTCAGGCATGGCCCGGCAACGCCAACCGATTGTGCGTGAGCGATCTCGGAAGCTTCGCTGCGCAGGCATGTGATCGCTCCCTCGACGCGTCGCCGCTACGCGCGCTCCTGATCGCTCTGCCGGATCAGGCGCATCCTTGCCGTGAAGCCATCGAAGCAATCGCCGCATTCGCCGGCAGCCGACGCATTGCCTTCGCGGTCCTCTCTACCCGCGAGCAGCCCGACGTTCCGAGCGAACTGATCACTAACCTGCCCCCCACGACGCTCCGTCGCCTGAACAGGCTTTACATTCAGCGCGCTGGCGATGCCGCACACGCCATCCTGATGCAACTCGCCCTCGCCGCGGGCCTCAGCATCTCTGCCATGGACGCGCCGAGCGAGAGCGCGACTACCGAAGCCAACCAGCATCCCTCCATTCTCCCCGAGCTGATCGAGGACGCCGTCCGATGACCTACGCTTACGAACGAGACGGCGACGCGATCTATCGTCAGTCGTTTTCGATCATCCGCGCCGAAGCCGCGCTCGATCGGTTCACCCCCGACGAGGAAAAGATTGCGGTGCGTATCATCCACGCCAGCGGCATGGTCGAAGTCGCCGGCGACATCGCGTTCACGCCCGGATTTGTATCGTCCGGCCGCGCCGCGCTGCAGGCCGGGGCGCCGATCCTGTGCGACGCCCAGATGGTCGCCAACGGCGTCACCCGCAAGCGGCTGCCGGCCGACAACGAGGTGATCTGCACGCTGAACCATCCCGACGTTCCTGCGCTTGCCGCACAGCTCGGCACCACCCGATCGGCCGCCGCAGTCGATCTATGGCGCGACCGGATGCAGGGCGCGGTGGTGGCGATCGGCAATGCGCCGACCGCGCTGTTCCGCCTGCTCGAAATTCTGGCAGAGCCTGGCGCACCGCGCCCCGCGGCGATTATCGGCATCCCGGTCGGATTCGTCGGCGCCGCCGAATCCAAGGAAGCGCTGCTGGCGGACTCGCCCTCGCCTTGCGTGATCGTGCGTGGCCGCCGCGGTGGCAGCGCGATGACCGCGGCCGCAATCAACGCCCTGGCGAGCGAACGCGAATGAGCGCACCGACCGTTTACGGCGTCGGTGTCGGCCCCGGCGCACCCGACCTGATGAGCGTCCGCGCCGCGCAGCTGGTCGGCGAAGCGCGGGTGGTGGCGTATTTCCGCAAAGCCGGACGCCCCGGTCACGCCCGCCGCATCGCCGACGGACTGTTACCGGACGGCGTGATCGAAGAGCCGATGGACTATCCGGTAACGACCGAAATCACCCTCGACGATCCGGCCTATGCGGCGACGCTGCGCAGCTTCTACGAACAATGCGTCGCGCGGCTTTCCGAGCACATCGCGCAAGGCCGCGACGTCGTCGTGCTGTGTGAAGGCGATCCGTTCCTGTACGGCTCGTTCATGCATCTGCACAGCCGGCTGGCGCCGCGCGTCCGCGTCGAAGTCGTCCCCGGCATCTCCGGCATGGCGGCGTGCTGGACCGCGAGCGGCACGCCGATCACTTACGGCGACGACGTGCTTTGCGTGGTGCCAGCGACGCTCGGGCCGGACCGGCTGAAGGCGGCGTTCGCCACCGGCGATGCGATCGTGATCATGAAGCTCGGCCGCAATCTGCCGAAGGTGCGCCGCGCCCTCGACGACGCCGGCCTGCTCGATCGCGCGATCTATGTCGAGCGCGGCGCGATGGCCGATCAGGTGGTGATGCCGCTCGCCGACAAGACCACCGACGACGCGCCCTACTTCTCGATCGTGCTGGTCCACGGACAGGGGCGACGGCCATGACCGGATCTGTCGTTGTCGCGGGCCTCGGGCCCGGCGCGCAGGAACTGATCACACCGGAAGTCAGCGCCGCGCTGGCGCATGCGACCGATATCGTCGGCTACGCACCTTATGTCGCTCGCGTCGCCGAACGCGACGGCTTGCAGCGGCACGCTTCCGACAACCGCGAAGAACTCGATCGCGCAGGCTTCGCGCTGCGGCTGGCGACCGAGGGCCGGCATGTCGTCATCGTCTCCTCCGGCGATCCGGGCGTGTTCGCGATGGCGGCGGCGCTGTTCGAGGCGATCGAGGCCGGCGATCCGTCGTGGCGCGAGCTCGACATTCGCGTGCTCCCCGGCATCAGCGCGATGTTCGCCGCTGCAGCGCGGATCGGCGCGCCGCTCGGCCACGATTTCTGCGCGATCAACCTGTCGGACAATCTCAAGCCGTGGGAGACCGTCGAGAAGCGGCTGCGCGCCGCAGCGGAAGCCGATTTCGTGATCGCGCTGTACAACCCGATCTCGAAAGCCCGCCCCTGGCAGCTCGGCCGCGCCTTCGAGCTGCTGCGCAGCATCCATCCGGCGTCGGTGCCGGTGATCTTTGCGACCGCTATCAGCGATCCGCGCGAACGCATCGACGTGGCGCCGCTCGGCGAGGCGGTGCCGCAACGCGCCGACATGCGCACGCTGGTGATGATCGGCTCGTCGCAGACCAAGATCATTCCGCGTCGCAGCGGCTCCGCTTTCGTCTACACCCCGCGGTTCTCTGGAGCGCTGTCGTGACCAAGCCAGGCCATCACGTCGGCGACCGTGGCGACACAGTGCCGATCCGGCACCGCGGGCCGCTTCACCATGATCACCGGCAGCCCGAGTTCGCGCGCCGCGGTGATCTTGGCGACGGCTGCATCGCCGCCGGCGTTCTTGGCGACGACGATCTCGGTACGGTGCGCCTGCAGCAGCGCGCGGTCGCCGGCGAGATCGAACGGTCCGCGCGCCACCACGATATCGACGTTCGGCAACGGCAGCGGCCCGCGCGGTGGATCGACCAGCCGCACCAGATAAGCGTGCTGCGGCTGCGACGCGAACAATTCGAGGTTCTGGCGGCCGATGCCGAGAAACACCCGCCGCGGCGCAGCGCCGAGCGCACCGACCGCCTGATCGAGATCATTGACTTCGGTCCAGCGATCGCCAGTGGTGGCCTGCCACGCCGGCCGCTCCAGCGCCAGCAGCGGCACACCGGCTTCGGCGCAGGCGATCACCGCATGGCGGCTCATCTGCGCCGCGAACGGATGCGTCGCGTCGACGACGCGCTCGATCCGCTCGGCGCGCAAGTAATCGACCAGACCGCCGACGCCGCCGAAACCACCAACCCGAAACGGGATCGGCGGCGGCTTCGGGTGATCGGTACGGCCCGCGAACGACAGAACCGCGTCAATGTTGGGCTCGGCGGCGATCGTCCTGGCCAGCGCCGAGGCATCGGCCGTGCCACCGAGGATCAACACGCGCGAGCGATGCGATGAAGGGAGCGTCATGATCCGCAGCGATGACACGACGCAGCCCTGGCTGTCCATCGTCGGAATCGGTGAGGACGGCCTCGACGGGTTGTCGGCGCGCGCACGGGCGCTGCTGGACACAGCCGAACTGATCGTCGGCGGTGATCGCCATCTCTCCCTCGTCGCCGCATTGAACAAGCCCACAATGCCGTGGCGCGTGCCGTTCGCGGCCTCGCTCCCCGACGTGCTGGCGCAGCGTGGCCGCCGCGTCGTGGTGCTGTGCTCCGGCGATCCGTTCTGGCACGGCGCCGGCGCGGTACTGGCCGATCATCTCGCGCCCAAGGAATGGACCGCCGTCCCGGCGCCATCAACCTTTGCGTGGGCTGCGGCGCGGCTCGGCTGGCGCCTGG
Source organism: Rhodopseudomonas sp. G2_2311 (assembly GCF_047501505.1). NCBI lineage: Bacteria > Pseudomonadati > Pseudomonadota > Alphaproteobacteria > Hyphomicrobiales > Nitrobacteraceae > Rhodopseudomonas > Rhodopseudomonas sp. G2_2311. Next base: position 116,828 of record NZ_JAZDRK010000003.1, on the reverse strand, counting down.
AGGACGCGGTGACGTTCGGCCTGCACGCGCGGCCGGTCACGACGCTGCGTCCGCATCTCCGCCCGCAGGCGCGGCTGATCGTGCTGGTGCGCGACGGCGCCGCGGTCGGCGACATCGCCGCGTATCTCGCAGCGAACGGCTTCGGCGCGTCCGAGCTCACCGTGCTCGAGGCACTTGGCGGCCCGCGCGAGCGCGTGCGGCGGACCACCGCCTCGATCTTCGCTTTCCCCGACGTCACTGCTCCAGTCGCACTCGGCATCGCCGCATCCGCGGAGCCGAATGCCTTGATCATGCCGTGCGTCAGCGGCATGCCGGACGAGCTGTTTCACCACGACGGCCAGCTCACCAAGCGCGAGATCCGCGCGGTGACGCTGTCGACGCTGGCGCCGCGCGGCCACGAGCTGCTCTGGGACATCGGCGCCGGCGCCGGCTCAATCGGAATCGAATGGCTGCTGGCGGCGCGCAGCAATCGCGCGATCGGCATCGAAACGCGCGCCGACCGTCTCGCCACCGCACGTGCCAATGCCGAGGCGCTCGGCGTGCCCCAGTTCGATCTGCGGCTCGGCGCCGCGCCCGAGGCGCTCGCCGGACTGCCCACCCCGGACGCGGTGTTTATCGGCGGCGGTGCCAGCCGTCAGGGCGTGATGAATGCGGTGTGGCAGGCGCTACCCGCAGGTGGCCGGCTGGTGGTCAATGCGGTGACGCTGGAGACCGAAGCGCTGCTGATCGACTGGCATCGTCGTCACGGCGGCGAGCTGCTGCGGCTCGGCGTCGAGCGCGCCGCGCCGGTCGGCGGGCTGACCGGATGGCGCGCGGCGATGCCGGTGGTGCAATGGAGCGTCCGCAAATGACCGCGGTCGTCATCGGCATCGGCTTCCGCGCCGTCACCCCTGCCTCGTCGATCATCGACGTGATCGAAGCCGCGCGCCGCACCGCCGCACCGCACCTGCCATCGGCGCTGGCAACCGCTGCCGACAAGGCCGCTCACAATGGCTTACGTGAGGCAGCGACGGCAACGGCTCTCCCGGTGTTGCCGATCGAAGCGACTGCGCTCGATCAAGCCGCCGCACGTATCACCACGTCCTCCGCCGTGGTCGCGCATCACCGCGGCGTCGGCAGCGTCTGCGAAGCCGCGGCGCTGGCTGCCGCCGGACCGACCGCGCGCCTGATCGTGTCCCGTTTGATTTCACAGGATCGCCTCGCGACGGCCGCGGTGGCGATCGAGGAGCCGCTGCCATGACCGTCCACTTCATCGGCGCCGGCCCGGGCGCGCCCGACCTGATCACCGTGCGCGGCCGCGACCTGGTGATGCGCTGCCCGGTGTGCCTCTATGCCGGCTCATTAGTCCCGCGTGAGATCGTCGCGCTATGCCCGAAGGACGCGCGCGTCGTCGACACCGCGCCGCTCGATCTCGACGCCATCACGGCGGAGTTCGTTGCCGCTGCCGAAGCAGGCTACGACGTTGCCCGGCTGCATTCCGGCGACCTGTCGGTGTGGAGCGCGATGGGCGAACAGATCCGCCGGCTGGAGCAGCACGGCATCCCCTACACCGTCACGCCCGGGGTGCCGTCGTTCGCAGCGGCGGCCGCCGTGCTCGGCCGCGAACTGACACTACCGGAAGTCGCCCAGACCGTGGTGCTGACGCGCACCTCCGGCCGCGCCTCGGCGATGCCGCCACGCGAGACTCTGGAAGCGTTCGCCGCCACCGGCGCGACGCTGGCAATCCATCTGTCGATCCACGTCCTTGCCGACGTCGTCAAACGGCTGCGTCCGCATTATGGCGACGACGGCCCGGTCGCGGTGGTGGTGCGCGCGAGCTGGCCGGAGCAGCAGGTGATCCGCGGCACGCTCGGCTCGATCGCCGCGCAGGTCGCCGCCGAAGGCATCGACCGCACCGCGTTGATCCTGGTCGGGCCATCGCTCGCCGCCACCGATTTCCGCGAGAGCTCGCTGTACGCTCCCGACTACGACCGCCGCTATCGCCGCTCGGCGGAGGACGGCCGTGACCGTGACTGATCACGTCGTAACAACCGCGACGAACGGCCGTCCGCCAGGGCTGATCATCGCGGCGCCGTCGACCAATAGCGGCAAGACGACGGTGACGCTGGCGCTGCACGCGGCCCTGCGCCGCCGTGGCCTCACCGTGCAGCCGTACAAATGCGGACCCGATTACATCGACCCGGCGTTTCACGAGATCGCCGCCGGCAGGCCCTGCTACAATCTGGATTCCTGGTCGTTCGGACAAGACCGCATTACGTCCCTCCTCGATGCTGCGGCGGGCGCCGATCTCTGCCTCGCCGAAGGCGTGATGGGGCTGTTCGATGGCGGCAGCGCCATCGGCGCGTGGGGTAACGGCGCAACCGCCGATATCGCCGCGTTCACCGGCTGGCCGGTGGCGCTGGTGATCGACGTCGCCGGTCAGGCGCAGTCCGCCGCCGCTCTGGCGCTCGGGTTTGCCGGCTATCGCAACGACGTCCGCATCGCCGGCGTCATCCTCAACAACGTCGCCAGCCCGCGCCATGAAGCGCTGGTCCGCGATGGTTTCGCCGCGCACGACATTCCGGTGCTGGGCAGCTTCGAGCGGCAACGCGATCTCACGCTGAAGAATCGCCATCTCGGCCTGGTGCAGGCGCGCGAGACCGCGAGGCTCGACACCCGCCTGCAGCAACTCGCCGACAGCGCCATGCGTGGTATCGACCTCGACGCGCTGATCCGCGCTGCGCAGCCGGCGCGTCCGATCGCATCGACGATACGTCCGCTGCCGCCGCCCGGCCAGCGTATCGCGCTGGCGCATGACGATGCGTTCTCGTTCATCTATCCGCACCTCACCGCCGGCTGGCGCGCGGCCGGCGCCGAGATCGTGCCGTTTTCGCCGTTGAATGATGAAGGCCCCGATCCATCCTGCGACACCGCATGGCTGCCGGGCGGCTATCCCGAGCTACACGCCGGGCGACTTGCGGCGGCGACGCGATTCAAGGCGGCGCTCGGCGCATTCGCGGAAACCCGCCCGGTGCACGGCGAGTGCGGCGGCTACATGACGCTCGGTGCCGGCCTGATCGATGCCGACGGCACGCGCCATGCGATGGCCGGACTGCTCGGCCTCGAAACCGACTTCGCCAGCCGCAAGCTGCATCTCGGCTACCGGCTCGCGACCTTGCAGGCCGCAGCCGCCGGCCATGCGGCGGGCACCGTTCTGCGCGGCCATGAATATCACTACGCGCGCGTCGTCGCCGTGGCGGACGAGCCGCTCGCCGAAATCCGCGATCCCGCCGGCCGACTCACTGATGAGACCGGCAGCCGCCGCGGCCACGTCACCGGCACCTTCTTCCATCTGATCGATGTCGCCGAGGGGGCGATCGCCTGATGTCCAACTCTTTCGAAAGCGCCGCTGCACCCGGCCGCATCACGCTGGTCGGCGCCGGCCCGGGCGATGCCGACCTGCTGACACTGCGCGCGATCAAGCGCCTGCAGGCCGCAGACGTGGTGCTGTACGACGACCTCGCCGGCGAAGACTTCATGGCGTATCTCGATCCCAACGCCGAGATGGTCGCGGTCGGCAAGCGCGCCGGCCATCCCTCGCCGCGCCAGGATGAAGTCAGCCGGCTCGCGATCAGCTACGCGCTGCATGGCAAGCATGTGGTGCGGCTGAAGGCCGGCGATCCGACACTGTTTGCCCGCGCCGACGAGGAGCTGCGGGCCGCGCGCGAGGCCGGTATCGCGGTCGAGATCGTGCCCGGCATCACCACGGCGACCGCTGCTGCCGCCACGATCGGCGCATCGCTGACCAAGCGCGGCGTCGCGCGCCGGGTGCAGTTCGTCACCGGCCATGATGTCGACGGCCGCCTACCGCGCGATCTCGACCTCGCAGCGCTGGCCGACGCCACCGCAACGACCTGCGTCTATATGGGCAAGGCCACCTTCCCGGCCCTCGCGGCGCAACTGATCGCCCGCGGCCTGGACGCAGCGACGCCGGCCGTGATGGTCGAAAGCCTCGGCTCCGATGCGACCAACGTGCAACGGGGCAGCGTCAGCGAGATCGCCGCGCGCCTCACCGCCGACCGGCCGGCCGGCCCCTGCATGATTTTGTACGGCGCAGCGCTGGAGGAGAGCTGATCGCCAGCACGCGGCCGGCGACGACGACGCGTTCACTGCCGCGGCGCGGCCGCCGCAACGCCTCGGCGCTGGCTGATCTGCTCGATCGCGTCGGATAGTCGATCGAGCGCAACCGGCAGCATCGCGCCGCCGCAGACCGTGAGCTGATCTGGAACAACGATCCGTCGGCTAGCCGGATAGGCCTGCTGGATCGCGGGATGCAGCAGCAGAGCCTTGCCCTGATCTTCAGCCACCGGCTGCTCTTCGGATACGAGTAAAAGGTCCGGCCGCGATGCGACGATCGCTTCGAGCGAGGCGAAGCCGCCATAGGCGAAACCAAGGTCGGACGCCGCATTCGACAGGCCAGCGGTCTGCAGCAGCGAGCTGAGCAGACTATCGCCGCCGGTCACCCAGCCGCGCCGCGACAACGCCAGCACCCGGCCCTGCCACCGCGAGGCGGTGCGTCGTGCCCGCTCCGCGGCCTGATCGACCGACGCGATCATCGCCTCCGAGCGTTCAGGATGGCCGACCAGCGCGCCGACTCGTCGGATCTGAAGTTTCACCTCGTCGATCGTCCGCGGCACGTCGAACTCTTCGACCGGAATGTTCTGCGCGCGCAGCAACTCGCGCGTGGCACGCTTGCCGTAGCGGCCGGCCAGCACCACGTCGGGCGCGAGCATCAACAGATCCTCGGCCTCACCGGACAGCTTCGGAAATCGCTCAGCCTCCTTGGCGAGCCACGACAGCCTCGGATCACGCGCATACGGTCCGAGGCCAGCGATCTGGTCGGCATCAGCCAGGGCGATTAGCAACTGATCGGTGCACATGTTGATCGAGGCGATCCGCTTGGAGGCGGCGAACGCTGGCGAGGCCAGCAAACCAACGGCGGCGACCACCAGCAACAAGCGGGAACGCCAGCGAGGCGCACGCCGGTCACGCAACGCGACGGGGGGCCGGACGCCGCAATGCGGCGCAATTGTTCTGTCCAAGACGACATCCTCCGCCGGCCCATCGCCGAACGAGTTGCACACCATGCACCGGCCGGTCTCCTGGCTCGCGGATATCCGTCGCGTCCGCCTTCCCGGCCAGTTCGGCCAGTGGCATTCGAGGACGCTCCGATCCGCCCACAGTTGCGAGGGCAGCTGCGGCATTGGGGCATCGCCCCGCACCGCATTCCCGTTTCACCTCTCTCAGCGAAAGGCACCGGTACACGTCTGGGTTAAGCACGTCGCCCAGCCCCCGGCAAGACGACCATCTTCCGCAGCCTACCTGGCAAGCAAAAAGCCGGGAGGTGCAGTCAGGCACCACCCGGCTTGAACTTCACGGCTTCTCGCCGCCGGTTCGCTTACTTTCGCATCGGCGTGGTTGCGCCCGACTGGCCGTCCGAGCTCGGCGTCGTCGAATTGGTCGCGCCGTGCGCGCTGCCCGAGCCCTGACCACCACGATCGGAGTTCGACGGGCCGCCACCGCCCGCGCCGCCGCCAGCCGCGCCACCGGCGCCCGCGCCTGCTCCACCGGCTCCTGCGCCGGCACCGCCGGCCCCGGCACCACCACCCGCGCCGCCGCCGGCTCCACCGCCGCCACCACCGCCTTGGGCCATCACTTGGCTCGCGCCAAGCGCCAGCACTGCGAGCACGGCCATCGCTGTCGTCGTCTTCCGCACCATCATCGTCGCTCCTGTCATTGTTCTGATTGCTGAGTTGCGCAGAGGTCAACGGAGCTTCGGAGACGCCGTTCCTAACTAACCAGTCGCGTCTTCAGGTCGCGGCGTTCCAGCCGGGCAACAGGAACAACCGACCATGTTCGGCTTTTCCCCTCGCCATCAACGACGAGGAACTGCAGATGAAAGCTCTGACCTGGCACGGCAAGAACGACATCCGCTGCGAGAGCGTGCCGGATCCGAAAATCGAACACGGCCGCGATGCGATCATCAAAGTGACGGCCTGCGCGATCTGCGGTTCGGACCTGCACCTGATGGACGGCATCATGCCGTCGATGCAGAGCGGTGACGTGCTCGGCCACGAGACCATGGGTGAAGTCGTCGAGGTCGGTTCCGAGAATACCAAGCTCAAGGTCGGCGATCGGGTGGTGGTCCCGTTCACCATTTCCTGCGGCGAATGCTTCTTCTGCCAGCGCGGCTTCTATTCAGGCTGCGAGCGATCGAATCCCAACGCCAAAGCGGCTGAGAAGATGTGGGGCCATTCGCCCGCTGGCCTGTTCGGCTACTCGCATATGCTCGGCGGCTATGCCGGTGGTCAGGCCGAGTATCTGCGCGTGCCGTATGCCGACGTCGGTCCGATCAAAGTGCCCGATGGACTGACCGACGAGCAGGTTCTGTTCCTGTCCGATATCTTCCCGACCGGTTTCATGGCAGCGGACTTCTGCAATCTCAAAGGCGGCGAGACAGTTGCGGTGTGGGGCTGCGGCCCGGTCGGCCAGATGGCGATCAAGAGCGCCTTCCTGCTCGGCGCCGAACGCGTGATCGCGATCGACACGGTGCCGGAGCGCATGGAGATGGCGCGGCAATCCGGCGCGATCGTGATCAACTTCATGGACGATGACGTCTACGACAAGATCCAGGATCTCACCAACGGCCGCGGTGCCGACGCGTGCATCGACGCGGTCGGAACCGAAGCGGCCGCAATGGCGAGCTTCGACTCGATGGTCGACCGCGTGAAGATGGCCACCTTCATGGGCACGGACCGGCCGCACGTGTTGCGCCAGGCGATCCACTGCTGCCGAAACTTTGGCACAGTGTCGATCGTCGGCGTCTATGGTGGGCTGCTCGACAAGATCCCGATGGGTTCGGCGATCAACCGCGGCCTGACGATGCGGATGGCGCAGACTCCGGTGCAGCATTATCTGCCGCAACTGCTCGGCCGCATCCAAAACGGCGAGATCGATCCTTCCTTCGTGATCACCCACCGCGCCACGTTGGAAGAAGGCCCGGAACTCTACAAGACCTTCCGCGACAAGAAGGAGGGCTGCATCAAGGTGGTGATGAAACCAACCTGAGCGAGCTCAGCTCATAGAACGACATACAAAGACTTCATCCTGGCCGGGATCGCCCGGCCATCGTCGTTCTAGGAGGGATCAAGTCCGACGGTGCACGGCACCAACGAAATGGCCGGGCTGAGCCCGGCCACAGTCTTCCGATTTATCAGGAGTATAAGCTCAGGCCGCCTGGGCCTGAACGTAGGATCGTGTGACGCTGTCGATGTTCTGGTCGATCCACGCCGCCATCGCTTCTTCTTCCTTCAGGGACGCCTGCAGCAATGGCTCGGCCGAACCGAAGCCAGCGATGTCGGCAAGCGCCAATAGCGATTTGTAGGCGGCGATTTCGAAATGTTCGAAGGCGTTGTTGGCGAAGGTGTTCTTCAAAATCTCGTCGGGCATCACGGTGTGAGCCAGTGCCGCCATATTGCCCATGAACGACTGCGTGGTGTCCTTCAGCATCGAGGCGCTTTCGCCGCAGGCGGACAGGCACTCGTCGAGCCGCTTGAGCTGACCTTCGGTTTCCCGCAAATGCTGCTGCACCCGGGCTTTCACTTCCGGATAGTCGTCGAGCCGTTCGGACTGCCGCTCCATCATCTCCCGCGCCTGGGTCTCCATGGCGTGGGCATTGCGCAGCCCGGTAACAAAGATCTCACGTGCGTCCTGAGCCATTCTTCAGTCTCCAGTTGAAATGATCGCGCGTTCAACGTGGCCGGATGTGCACCGTTCCTATCGGAACCAGCCTTCGCCTTGCGTCAAAACTTCCAGAGATCGAACAGCATCTCTCGACCGACGAGATCGATCTGCTGGCCGTATCGGGTGCGGTACATCGTCATCAGTGCGTCATGACCAGGGTCGGACGAGCTGCACAGCGCATCCTCGACCAGCACGACGCGAAAACCAAGGTCCACCGCATCGAGCACTGTGGCGAGCACGCAGACGTCGGTCTCAGCCCCCGTGACCACCACGGTGCCAACGCCGCGCTCGACAAGCATCGATGCCAAAGGCGAGTGCTTGAAGGCGGAGTACACCGGCTTGTCGATCACCTGCGCGGGCGGCACCAAGCGTTGCAACTCCGGCACCAGGTCGAGCTGTTCCGGCTCCAGATTGGGCCGCAAAGCGGCCTCCCAGCGCTGGTAGTAACGCTGCCACCGCCCCGGCCGCTGCTCCGGATGCTCGGGCGTGATGAAGCGGGTGAAGATCGTTGATCTCGCATAGTGGTTCGAGACATCCACGACCACCGGCAGGACGCGCTCCATCCACGGCGTCTCCCACACACCGCCGCGCGCGAAGATCCGCTGCATATCGACGCAGAGGTGGATGGCAGCCTCGATCGGCTCGGCCGGTGGCGGCTTGATCATGACGCGATCGGGCGCGCTGTGCGCGGGCGCAGCTCCGTGATGGCCGCCAGGATCAGCGCGGCGATGCCGACCACGGCGCTGATCACCCCGAGGAGTGATAGCCAGAGGAAGATGCCAAGGGCGAGCATTGCAACGCCAAACACCACGTCGAGCGCTAGATGCCACGGCACCGGCAGTAGCCGCACGACGCCCCACTCGTAATCGGTGATCAGGCTGTAGATGATTCCGGCGCAGCCCACCGCCGTGAACATCCAGCGCAGGCCCCCCTGCTCACCGGCTATGAACGGCAACGCCAGCACCAGCACCGACACCAGGTAGTCGATCGCGCCATGAAGGCGGGTCGGGATCACACGCACGTCGCTCTCCATCGTGGATAAGCAAAGAACCGTCGGCCTCGGGCCACGTTCCAATCCGGCGCTCAGGCTGAGTTGGAACGCTGCACGATCGGCATCGTTGGCGGGTGAACCTGATGGAGACCACACCGATGACTTCTGCCTCCCTGCAAATGACGCCAAGCGAATCCCGTCGGCTCGCCAGGTTTCTCGGATGGGTGTCGCTCGGCCTTGGCGCAGCAGAGGTGCTGGCGCCGCGTCGTCTCGCACGCGCGCTCGGCATGGAAGGCAACGAGCACCTGCTGCAGCTCTATGGCGCACGAGAGATCGCTTCAGGTGTCGCCATCCTCACCACCGAGTCGGCCGCATCGGTTTGGAGCCGGGTCGGCGGCGACGCGCTCGATGTCGGCACGCTCGCGCTGCAGCTCCGCCGCGACAATCCGAAACGCGGCAACGTGGCGCTCGCCCTCGCGGCTGTTGGTGGCATCACCATGCTGGACTGGGCCTGCGCGCAGGCGCTAACCGACGATGCTCGGCCCCGCAACGGCCACGCCTCGGAGGCCGCTTAGCTTGGACGGGCGCCCCGACCACAACGACGGCACCGTCACTGCCCTAGTGTTCGCCGGCGGCCTCAGCTTGGCTGCGTATCACGGCGGCGCATTCGAGGCCTTCGCACAGCCAGCCCAGCCGTTGCACTGGCTCGCGGGCTCCTCAGCCGGCGCAATCACCGCCGCGCTGATCGCGGGCAATCCGCCGCATCGTCGCATTGATGCTTTGCGCGAGTTCTGGAGCCTGACCCGCACTGAACCCATTTGGTCGCCACTACCGCATCTGGAAGGCTGGATCAGCGCGGTGACGGCACATCTGATCGGCGACCCGAACCACTTCCATCCGAGGTTGCCGGCACCGTTCGGCTTCCGCAGTCTTTACGATCTCGGACCGATGCGCCGCCGGCTCGCGCGGTTGATCGATTTCGGCCGCATCAATGGAGGCGACCTGCGGCTCTCGATCGCCGCCACGGACGTCTGCAGCGGAGACCCAGTGATTTTCGACTCCCACCGCGAGCCAATCGCGCTCGATCACCTGCTGGCCAGCTGTGGTTTCTTGCCGGAGTTCGCTCCGGTGACGATCGGCGTTCGGACACTGGTCGACGGCGGGCTGTCGATGAATGCGCCGTTCGATCCGATCCTAACCGAGTCCGGGGGGCCTTTGCGGCTATTCGTGCTGGATCTGTATGCACGCGACGATCAGCCGCCCGCCTCGCTGGAAGCGGCGCTCGAGCGCAAGAACGACCTGCTATTTGGCAATCAAACCTACCTGCGTTTGAAGGACAAGATCCGTATCAGGGCGCTCGAGCGCAGCGCCGCCGGGGCAGCGGCGTTCCAGGACGAGATTACCCTGTTGAGCTATCGCGCAGGCCCGAGCGAGCCGGGGCCGGAGAAGAGCTTCAACTTCTCTCGGCGCGCTTTGGCGCAGCGCTGGCAGATCGGGTTCGACGACATGATGGCGGCCCTTGCGCCTGGCGCCCCAGCGACCGACGGACTCCGCGTGATCCGGCGTTGCACCGCACCTCAGGCAGCGGCGCTGCAGCCGGCCGCGCAACTCCGTTGACGTTGTCGGCGAACGCACCGCTGCTGCCCGACCGCCGCCATCCGATCAACGCCGTGCATCAGTGCAACCTCACCGCTCATGTCGGAAGGCGTGCGCGCCATTGCGGTCAGGCGGGTATCTCCACCCGCACTTTGGTGATTGCCGCCATAAAGCGGCCGGACATCCGCGGGATGCCCGTTTCAATCGCCTCCGTCACGTACGCCTCAGCGCTTGGCGCTGCCCGGCTCCGCCATCTTGCGATGCTGGCTCGCCAGCACGCCGGACGGGATCACGTTGGCCGCCGCGGTCTGTAGCTTATTCTTCCATCCGCTGACGACATCGCCTTCACCACTCATCATCGCGTCGAAGCCGATCCGGGCGACCTCGCCGGCATCGTCCTTGTTGGCAGTACCAACCGCCGTATCCAGCATGTCGGCGCGGCGGAAGAACTCGGTGTCGGTCGCACCGGGCATCAGGCAGGTGACGGTCACCTCGGTGTCTTTCAGCTCGTCACGTAGCGCGAAGGAGAACGAGTTGAGGAACGACTTGGTGGCGTTGTAGATCGCCTGGAAGCTGCCCGGCGTGAAACCGGCGATCGAGCCGGTGATCAGGATCCGCCCCGCGTTCCGCCGGCGCATCTCGTTGCCGATGCGGTGGACCAGCAGCACCGTGCCGGTGACGTTGGTGTCGATCACCTTGCGAGCTTGCTCGATGTCCTGATCGAGAAAGGCGTGTCCGAGCCCGCGGCCGGCATTGGCGATCAATGCATCGACCGGCCGCCCATTGGTCGCCTCCGCCAGCCGGTCGACGCCCTGCTTGGTCGACAGATCCGCCTGCACCGGCTCGACCGAGACGCCGGCAGCGCGCAGCTCGGCGGCAGCCTTTTCGATCTCTGGCTCATCCGCAGCGATCAGCAGATCGAAGCCTGCTTGGGCGCAGCATTTGGCGAGCTCGAAGCCGATGCCGGTGGAAGCTCCGGTGACGACGGCGAAGGGACGTTGTTCGGTCATGACATGCTCCGATGATTTCGCGGTCAACAGGCGCCACCATCGCCCGTTCCTCGCCAGCGGTTCGGAACCAGCACAGCGGACGCCGCTTGTTGCGACGGCAACGTGGAGCACATCATCTTGGCGCGGATCTTGATCGGCACATCGGGATGGCACTATCAGTCGTGGCGCGGGCCATTCTTTCCCGACGGCTTTCCGATCAAGCACCAGCTGCAGTACTACGCCAGCCAGCTCGCCACCACCGAGCTGAACGGAGTATTTTATCGTACCCCGACGCCGGCCGCCGTGCGATCATGGCACGATCAAACCGGCAAGGACTTCGTGTTCGCCTGGAAGGCCTCGAAGTTCATCACGCATTGGAAACGGCTGTCGGAGAAATCCGCCAACAGCCTCGCGCTGATGGAAGAGCGCCTGGCGCTGCTCGGCGATAAGGTCGGCCCGATCCTGTTTCAACTGCCGCCGCAGTACGAAGTCGACACCGGCCGCCTGCGCGATTTCCTGCCGATGCTGTCCGCGCGGCGGCGCTACACCTTCGAATTCCGCCATCCGAGCTGGTACACGCCGGAGGTGGTCAGACTGCTGCGGGATGCCAACATCGCGCTGTGTCTCTCCGATCACCACGACGCGCCGGCGCCGTGGCGCCGCACCGCGGATTTCGTTTACATCCGCGGACACGGTCCGGGCGGCCGTTACAAAGGCCGCTATTCCGCCGCAGCCCTCGAACACTGGGCCAAGCGCGCTGCAGGCTGGAAGCGCGCCGGCTACGACGTGTATGTCTATTTCGACAATGACCAGAAGAGCGCTGCACCGGGCGACGCGCTGCGGCTTCAGGCAATGGTGAAAGCCATTCGGCCCTGAGAGCTCAGCCGAATACGCCCAGCAGCCAGGCCACGATGGCGATCAGCGGAACCACGGCGACGGCAATCATCAGCAGTGGAGCGGGTTCATTGCCAGTGCGTTTGGCTTCACGTTTGTCGTCTTCCATGGTGTCCCTAAGTGCTGACGCGGGCGGTTGTTCCTGTGGCGGAGCGCGTTCAGCAACCTTGAGGAACGGCTCCGACCGCCTCGCGTTCATCGCAGGAGGACCAGCGATGTCGAAGCGACCACTAATGCCGCCGGACAATCGCAGCCCCAAGGGCCCGGGCGCCGCTCCCGCTTCGGCGCCGCACGACGATCACCGCGTCCGCGATGTCGATACCACCCGAGGCCGGCGCGACAACATCGAACAGAACACCCACAACCAAGGCTATCAGCAGGATCGCTGATCGGCGCACGCATTGAGGAATCCGACCATGGCAAACCGCACTCGCCTGACGCATCCGACCGACACGCCGATCAACGGTCGCGAACCGTCGTTCAGTGAGGACGATATCGCTCGGGAAGAACTCGGCTCGACCACCGACGGCAGTCAGCAGGACCGCGATCGCATGACGCCACAGCGTGCGAAGAAGACGCCGCGGAACGACGCCCCCGGCCAGACGGCTTGAGTCGTTTTGTCTCTTCGCACGGCCCGCCTCGCATCGGCCGGTCAATATCGCTCTGTATCCTATGATAAAGACCGCGGGGTCACGTCTCGCTACTCTGCGCTGCCGTGATCATCAGTGAGAGTGAACCGCCGATGCGAACTGGCTTCGCATTCACCAATTTGGCCAACCGTCTCACCAGTCTTGCGGAGCTGTCCGACCAAGACCTCGAGCTGCTTGCTGGCATGCCGGCCACCATTCGGCATCTCAAGCCGCACGAACGCCTCCGCCAAGGTGAACGCTCCGACGATTGTTGCGTCGTGCTGCAAGGCTATCTGTGCTGGCGCGAAGGCGACCGCGGAGATGCGTTGATCACGTCGATCCACGTGCCCGGCGACGTGCCGGATTTACACACGATCCTGGCACCGAGCCGGCAGGCGACGCTGAACGCACTCGGCCCCGCCGTGGTGGCGTTGGTGCCGCATGCCTTCTTCCGGTCGATCGCGGCGCAGAGTCGTCAAATGTCGCATGCGCTGGCGATGCTGGCGCTGGCGGACGTCTCAGCGTTGCGAAACTGGGTGGTCAATCTCGGCGCTCGCGACTCGCTCACCCGCGTCACGCATTTGCTGTGCGAGATCGCCACGCGGCTGCAGGCGGTCGGCCAGGCGCGCGACTACTGCTTCCCTTCGCCGTTCACCCAGTCGGATCTCGCCGCGGCGTGCGGCATCTCGGCGGTTCACGCCAACCGCATCATTCAGGATCTGCGCCACAGCGCGTGGTTGCACTGGCGATCGAAGACGATCACCATCACCAATTGGGATGCACTGGTGCAAGTCTCAGGGTTCACCCCGGACTATCTGCATCTGCGCCGCGTCCCGCACATCGAACGGTCCTGCGAAACCATCCCCCCTCGCATCGCCGATCGCGGCGATCGAATCGCGACTCTTTAGCGCGTTTCATCGATGGCTGCCGTATGCCGTCGGTCGTGTTTGCGGCCCAAGCTCTGATACGTGCGGCGGGCAATCAAGCCAGTGTCCCTACCGCCTGCTGTGTCCTACGACTGCGGCGATTGCTCGGTACGAGGATGGCGCTCGTGCAGCAGCTTGGCGAGCTCATTCCGCTGCTCCGGCGCATTTCGCATCGCGATTTCGAAAATCGCTTCCTGCAGATCGCGCGGCAGATCGCCCCACACTTCCAGCACCGCGCTGCCGAGCTGATCGCGGAATTGCGCCCCGACGTTCTGTTGCTCCCGCTGCTCCTGCTGGGCGAGCTGCCGGTCGATTGTCTCGCGCGATCCTTCGGCCGGCTGTTTGTCGAACGGGCTCTTGATGGTGTCTTCCACCGCAGTCCTCCCTGGTGATGATCACCACCAATCAATGCCTGCATCCAACGTTCCAGATCAGCGGACGATCAGCAGGTGTTCAATTAGGAACGATGGTCATGACGATCGGTTGGCCGACCAGCTGACGACGAGCCTCGATGCAGCTCGCGCCGGACTTCCCAGAGCTCGAAAGGACAACTCGATGTACTACCATGACAAGCGGCTGCAATATCCTGTCCGTGTCGAGAAGCCAGATCCTCTTTTCGCCCGGCAGCTTCAGCAGGCGATTGGCGGCATCGAAGGCGAGATCCGGGTTTGCTTGCAATACTTCTTCCAAGCCTGGGGCGCACGCGCGCCGAACAACAAGTATCGCGACCTGCTGCTCAATACCGCGACCGAGGAGATGGGGCACGTCGAGATGCTGGCGACCGCGGTCGCGCTGAACCTCGAAGATGCGCCACTGAGCGCACAGGAAGAAGGTGTCGCCGACAAGGTGGTCGGCGCGGTGATGGGCGGCGAGAGCACGCGTCAAGTGCTCGAAGGCATGATGCAGCGCCATCTGCTCTCGACCGGCCTTGCAGCCTTCCCGGCGAATTCCGACGGCGTGCCGTTCGACTGCTCGCACATCTACGCCAGCGGCAATATCGCCGCCGACATGTATTGCAACGTCGCCGCCGAAGCCACCGGGCGGACGCTGGCGGTGCGGCTGTTCAACTCTACGTCCGACCCCGGCATGCGGGATATGCTGCACTTCATGATCGCGCGCGACACCATGCATCAGCAGCAGTGGCTTGCAGTCATCGAAGAGCTCGGCGGCGCCGCGACGCTGCCGATCCCGAATAGCTTCGATCAACGTCAGGAGCACCAGCGCTTCAGCTACTTCATGATGGGCACCTCGCGCGATGGCACGCCGCCGCCGGAGGGACGGTTCTCAACCGGCCCGTCGATGGACGGCCGCGGCGAGTTCTACGCCGGTCATTTCGAACCGCTGGGAGAAGAACCAGTGCTCGGCCCTGCCCGTCCCCTCTCCGGCGCTCAGAGCGAACAGATCGACTCCAAGGCGATTGCCGCCGAATGACCATGACCCGGTGAGCGCGGTGCACCCGCTCACCGGGTCGTCCTCGTGAGTTCGATTGGATAGATCACATGAACGAGCGAAGGAAGCGATCCGGCAACCGCGACCTCGGTGGCAACCAGCGCATGATGCTGGTCGCAGCCGTCGTCGCCGCAGTGCTGTTTCTCGGTGTGCTCGGCTGGTCGTTTCTCGATAATCCGCACGGCCGCGCGCCCGGCAGTGCGGGCGGCTCGACGGGCGGAGACGTCACCACGCTTCCCAGTAAGCAGGCACAGCGCTCCGGGGAAAGCACGGTCGGCAAGAACGACCCGGGCGGCCAGCCCGGCCCGGCGGGCGAGCGCCAGCACGCGATCAAAAGTTCTGCCCAGCCGCTATCACTGTCGGACGATCAGCGCCGCCAAGTCAGCAGCTTCATCGCCGGCCAGTCGGATCTGCAGCGCGCCGACAAGGCAAGGTTTGAATTGATGATCGGCGTCCTTGTCCCAGACCAGATCGCGCTGAGCGATCTGCCGCCGGAAGTCACAGAGATCATGAACGGCTATTGGGGCGACCAGTGTCTCGTCGTAGCTGATCGGCTGGTGATCGTCGACCGGCACACCCGCCGCATCGTAGCGCTGGTGCCGCTGGCTGCTTGATGGCCGGCAGCGCTTTACCAAACCGCTGCATGCTCCGTCAGTCGGTGCCGGGGGCCTCTTCGGGCGGACGCCGCAACACACGACGCCCTGCCGCTTCAAAGTCGCCGAGGGTGCGGCGGCCCTCGCGTGCGCAGGTCAGGATCGCCTCCGCCACCCGCGCCCGGACGGCGTGATCCTCGCCATCGGGTAACGTCCCGCAAATCCGCTCGAGAGCGACCGTCATGTTGGCCACGGTGCGGCTATCGAAGTCGTCCTCGATCATCACTGTCTCGGCCAGGTGCCGCTCGCGGCTGGTGGATCGGATGCGGAGGAAGTCCACAGGATTGATCCGAAGGATAGTATCGCTCCCCGACCACCGTCTCTAACCTAGGTAAAACTGGCCGATCGCCAGACCGGCGAAATGGCACGATCGTGGGGAGCCAGACCCGCGAGGGAACCAATTCACCGACGACGTGTTGCGTTGCAGTCGCCCCGTGGTCTGAGCCTACCGATAAAATCGGTACGATACCGCGCGATCACACATTTCACGGGCGCAATGCACCTGTGTCCGCTTTTCGCGAGTGTAGAATTGATTGATCCGGGTATCAGGGCGTGATCAAGGTTGCTCGACGGAGCCATTCGTAAAGGCCTGCCGATGGTTCACCCGTTTCTTCGGAAGCTCCGACATGGAGCGCGACTGACCAAAGAGCACGAGGAGACGCTTCTCCGCCTCACTCAGTCGACCCGCACCATCGGCGCCCGCGAGGACGTCGTGCCGCTCGGCGGACAGCCACGCTACCTGCCGCTGGTGGTCGACGGCTGGGCATGCCGCTACACCACCTTGGAGAACGGCCGCCGCCAGATCATCTCGCTGTTCCTCCCCGGCGACCTTTGTGAGCCGTTCGGCGTGCTTCCCCGTTTCATGGACCACGCCATCGGCGCACTGACGCCTTGCGTGATCGCACAGGTCCGCACGGATGCGATCCGCAGCGTGGCGCAGCTCAGCCCCCGGATCGAAGAAGCGCTATGGTGGGACCTGCTGGTCGCCTCCGCGATCGAGCGCGAACACTTGGTCAGCCTCGGGCGCCGCAGCGCGACCGAACGGCTCGGTCACCTGTTCTGCGAGCTGCATCTACGGCTGGGGATGATCGGCCTCGTAGATGGCGACGAGCTCTCCTATGACATGCCGATCACCCAGGCGGACCTCGGCGATCTGCTCGGCTTGTCGATGGTGCATATCAACCGCTCGCTGCAGGAGCTGAGAAAGACCGGCATGATTTCACTGCGGGGTCGCCGCTTGACGATTCACAACCTCGAAGGCCTGCGCGAATTGGCGTTCTTCGACGATGGTTATCTGCACCGGTTCGGCCCGCTCTCGCTGCTGAACGCCGACGGCTCAGACGTCAACCAGACTTCGCTGTGAGCGTGCGCATGCCGATGGACGACACCAACAACCGGATCGCCGAACTCGAAGCGGACAACCGCCGTCTGCGCCGGCTACTCGACCAACGTGATGCTCCGGGCGAGCTGCGGCACCGCCTCCGCAGCACCATGGCCATGCTGCGCACGATCATCCGAAAATCGGCGGGCGCCCGGCGCGATCTCGATTCCTACGTCGGTCATCTCGAGGACCGCCTCGACGCCTTGATGCGCGCCCAGGCAGCAGCGGACGAACAGGGAGCGATCGACTTCCACAAACTGCTGGCCGACGAATTGCTGCACTATCAGGTCCGCGACGGCGAGCGCGCCACCCTCGCCGGACCAGACCTGCATCTGCAGGCCCGCGCCGGCCAGGTGCTCGCACTCGCCGTGCACGAACTGGCGGTGAATGCCGTCGAGCACGGCGCCCTCGGCGGTAACGGCAGCATCGCGATTTCCTGGAGGATCGATGGCGACGGCCCAGCTCCATTGCTGACCTTCGTCTGGAAAGAAACTGATACCACGGCTGTTGCCGAGCCATCCCACAACGGCTTCGGCACAGAGGTGCTGACCCGCACACTCGAATATGAACTCAAGGCTAATACCGCCCTCGCATTCGAGCCTGACGGGTTTCGCTGCACCATCCAGTTTCCCTTGTCGGAACGGGTCGGTCGAGGCGGCGCTGGCTGAGAATTGTCAAGTAGTCTTGACAATTCCCGCCCGGTTGGCGCCGTTGTGCGCCCTCTTTTGCCGTTCAATTAGCATAGGTGAATGCATCCAGGATGCTCCGCTCCTAGCCTGATCCCAACGACGAAAGGGATCTGCGTGAAGAAGCGTCGCAACCGAACCAAGCAGCATCTGTCGCTCGAGCAACGGCTGTCGGTGTTTTCCGACCGCTGGAAGCAGGAAGCCGAAGAGAGCGGCGATCGCGAAGCTCACGAGAACTGGGAACGCCGGGCACGGTCGATGGAAGCCGCGCTTGGAATCATCGCTTGGCTTGAATCTCGCGAGGCGCGCCGCTGACCGCACGGTGAATCGGCCCAGGAACGCCTTCTCCCTCCCGGGGTTGAAGGCGCCGATTCTCACCGGAGTCCGGCGATGGACGATCACCAACAATGGCGAAAGCGGCAGCAGCTCCTGGCCGACTTCGGTGAGTTTGCGCTTCGCAATGAAAATCTCACCGACATTCTGACCGAGGCTTGCCGCCTCGTCGGCGACGCCCTCGGCACTCATCGGGCGAAAGTTCTGGAAATCGAAAAACGTACCCAGAGCCTGTTCGTGCGCGCCGGCGTCGGCTGGGACGCTGGCATCGTTGGCAACCTTCGCCTGCCGATGCGCGAACTCACGTCCGAGACGTTCTCGATCGAGGCCGGCGTGCCCGTCACAAGCCGCGATGTCCGGATCGAGGCGAGGTTCGAGCTGCCGGCCTTCCTGAAGGCCGCGGGCGTCGTCGCGCTCGCCAATGTGCCGATCTTTCTGCCGGGCGGCCGCCCTTACGGCCTGCTCCAGGTCGACAGCAGCAACCCGCGCGACTTTTCACAGGATGACGTGGAGTTCCTTCGCACTTACTCCACCATCCTCGGCCCGGTGATCGATCGTCTCAACAAGATGCGCGCGCTGCGTGAAGCCGAAGAACGGTTCCGGGTGATCGTCGAAGCCGCCCACGATTATGCGATCTTCACCACCGATGCGGTCGATCGGATCATCGACTGGCTACCTGGTGCAGAGGCGGTGTTCGGATGGACGGCCGAAGAGGCCAAGGGCCGATCGGCCAACATGTTGTTCACGCCGGAGGACCGGGCCCGCGGCGAGGATGTCAAGGAGATCGAGACCGCCCGGCGTGAAGGCGCGGCGCCGAACGTCCGCTGGCACGTCCACAAGGAGGGCTCACGTGTGTTCATCGAGGGCAGCGTCACCAGCGTTCAGGGGCCGGACGGACAAGTTCACGGCTTCCTCAAGATCGGCCAGGACGTCACCGAACGACGCCGCAATGAAGAACGAATCCGCGAGAGCGAGACACGGTTGCGCGCCGTGATCGAAGGCATTCCGCAACTGGTCTGGCAGGCAGCGCTGGATGGCAGCTGGATCTGGTCGAGCCCGCAATGGAGCGACTTCACCGGCCTGCCAACCGAGCAGAGTTTGGGCTTCGGCTGGCAGGAGGCCGTGCATCCGGATGATCGTCCCCTGGCGCTGAAGGCGTGGTCGGAGGCCCACGACGCCGGCGCGTTCAAGACCGAGTACCGGATTCGGCATGGCCACACCGACAACTATCGCTGGTTCGCGATCAGGGCTGCGCCGGTGCGAGACAGCGCCGGCGAAATCCTGAGCTGGCTCGGAACGTCCACCGACATCGACACCCTGCGCCGGATGCAGCAGCGGCAGGAAGTGATGGTGACCGAGCTTCAGCACCGCACCCGAAATCTGATCGCCGTGGTGCAGTCGATCGCTGGGCAGACAATGTCGACCAGCCGGACGATGGAACAGTTTCGATCGCAGTTCAACGACCGGCTAGCGGCGCTCGCCCGCGTCCAGGGGCTGCTGTCACGCTCTGCCCAGGAACCAATTACCATCGCTACACTTGTGCGGGTGGCGCTGGATGCCTTGGGTGCGATCGACAAAACCCGCGTCACGATCAGCGGGCCCAATGTGCCGCTGCGGAATTCGAGCGTTCAGACCCTGGCACTGGCGCTGCACGAACTGGCGACTAATGCTCGCAAATACGGGGCTCTGGCGATCCTGACCGGACGACTGGACGTCATCTGGCAGGTTCGCATGCTACAATCTGACCGCCAGCTCGAACTCGTCTGGATCGAACACGGCCGCAGCCCGGAACAACCCGATACCCAGGGCGAGCAGACCGGCGGTTATGGACGCAGACTGATCGAACGCGCACTGCCCTACGCGCTGAGCGCGACCACAACATTCGAGTTGAGGGACACCGGCGTGCGATGCACGATCAGCCTTCCTCTCGATACGACCGAAGCGGAGCAGGCGCCATGAGCAGTCCATCCTCAGCCCTGTCCGGCCGGCGTATTCTCCTGGTCGAGGACGAGTACTTCATTGCCGACGACATGGTGCGCAAATTCGAGGAAAGCGGCGCCGAAGTGGTGGGCCCGTTTTCGCGGGTCGAGGACGCGATGGCTGCTCTGTCGTCGAACCCGCATCTCGACGGCGCGGTGCTCGACATCAATCTGCAAGGCAGGATGGTCTTCCCGCTCGCCGACGAACTCACCGCGCGCGGCGTGCGGTTCGTGTTCGCGACCGGCTATGACCACCACACCATTCCGCCGCGGTTCGATCACATCGTCCGATGCGAGAAGCCGGCCGATCCTGAAACGGTGATCAGCGCGCTGTTCGACAGCTAACCGATCGGCTCCGCCAAGGAACAGCCACGCTCCCCCGCGGTTAGCGCTGCAACACGAGGAGCAGCCGATGACGCAGACTTATCCGGAGCCGCCCTACCCGAGCCAGCGCCAATCAATGCCGGGCTCGACCGACAAGATGACGCCGCGTCCCGATCATGGCGAACACAGTTACAAGGGCTCAGGCAAGCTGACCGGAAAGGTCGCGATCATCACCGGCGGCGACAGCGGCATCGGACGTGCGGTCGCGATCGCCTACGCCCGCGAGGGTGCCGACCTGCTCATCGCGTATCTGAACGAGGACGAAGACGCCCAGCAGGTCAAGACGCTGGTCGAGGCCGAGGGCCGCAAGGCGGTGCTCGTGGCCGGCGATATCAGCCAGCCGGATCATTGCCGCAAACTGGTCGACCGCGCCGTCAAGGAACTCGGCGGCATCGACATCCTGGTCAACAATGCCGCGCATCAGGCCACCTTCAACGATATCGGCGACATCAGCGACGAGGAGTGGCAGACCACGTTTGCGGTCAACATCCACGCGATGTTCTATCTGACCAAGGCCGCGGTGCCGCACATGAAGCCGGGCAGCGCGATCATCAACACCGCGTCGGTCAATTCCGATATGCCGAACCCGATCCTGCTCGCCTACGCAACGACCAAGGGCGCGATCCAGAACTTCACCGGCGGCCTGGCGCAGATGCTCGCCGACAAAGGCATCCGCGCCAATGCGGTCGCCCCCGGCCCGATCTGGACGCCGCTCATTCCATCGACGATGCCCGAGGACTCGGTGAAGAACTTCGGCAAGCAGGTCCCGCTCGGCCGCGCCGGCCAGCCCGCCGAACTCGCCACCGCCTATGTGATGCTGGCCGATCCGCTGTCCAGCTACACATCCGGAACGACAGTAGCGGTGACTGGCGGCAAGCCTTTCATCTAAGACAGCACCCCTGCGGTTCGGCCTCAGCGCCCTCCGCGCCAACCTGAGGCATCCCAAGGGCTTTCGTCATTGCATACTAAGCGATGCCGACCCCCGCCTCGACAGAGCCCGACGTTCCTAATAAGCATGCACAGCGCGGCGCTTCGCCTTAGGAACGCGCCTCTCTCCGCACTGTTGGATCACCAACAGCAACGGAGAACACCATGCGCATCATCAACGCCCTGACGCTTCTGCTGATCATCATCGGCGGTTTGAACTGGGGCCTCGTCGGCCTGTTCGATTTCGATCTCGTCACCGCCATTCTCGGTAACGGCACGAACGAGACAGCGACCTCGTCAGCCGCCGCGCGGATCGTGTACATCCTGGTGGCGCTGTCGGCGCTGTACCAGATCGTGTCGCTGTCCCGCCTGCTGTCGTCGCGCGGCGCGAGCTACGGCACCAGCACCTACTGACGGACGACTGCCATGGCGCGCGCAGATCGGTTTCGCCGGATCGTCGGCAACGACCCGAACGGGGCGATCTACTTCTTGCCATGGCGAACCAGCTTCAAGACCGCGCTCGACTTCGGTCTGGTCGGACTGCGGCAATGGCGGCTCTGCTACGAGCTGCCTGCCGCAGTCGCGACTGCTGACCCAGAGGCCTGCGCGCGGGCCAATCGCGCGGTGATCGAGGATGCCGCCGACCAGATCGAGCGTCGACGCCCGCCGGTGCTGGTCGGCCTCAGCATGGGATCGGTGCCCGCGACGCTGCTGGCCGGCCGCTATCGCACGCCACTATGGAGCTTCGCTTCGGCCGATCGCGGCGACCTGATGATTTGGCAAAGTCCCGCGGCGCGACCGGTGCGCCGCGAGGCCGAAGCGGCCGGCGTCACGCTCGGTGATTTTACCCGCGCACTACGTGGCCTCCACCCGATCGAATGGCTCGATCGGATCGATCCGGCCAGCCGGTTCTCGGTCGGCAGCTTCGATCGCTACGTTCCCCGGGCCCGCAGGCGGGCCCTGGTCAAGCGTGCCGCGGCGACGGTGCCGATCGACAACGTAGTGTTCGAGCCGCTCGGCCATTTTGGCGTGATGGCACTCAGCCGGTGGCGGCAGAACCAATGGCTCCGTCAGGCGTAGGTTTGTTGCGGGCGGGGAACGCCCAGCAACAGCGGAGACGATGATCATGGATCCGACACCCTCTGCCGAACCGCGCCGTCCCCCGCCCCGAAAGACCTCGATCGGCGTATGGGCAACGGTGGCGGCGCTGCTCGTGCTGCTCGGCCTGGCGGTGTTCTTCGCCTATGAGGGGCTCGTGGTCGGCGACGTCGAGGTGCCGGCGCAAGGCTACATCGCTATGACGATCGGCATCGCGTTCTCGCTGGTGATCGGCATCGGTCTGATGGTGCTGGTGTTTTACAGCAGCCGCCGAGGCTACGACGAGCAGGTCACGATCCTCGGCCGGCGCCCGAACGACGACGATCTCCCGCCGTCCTCAGACAGCCGGCCGCAATAGAGCGTCGCAGCGCTACGCCGCGCCCTGCTCGGCCATCGCCAATTCCTCGCGGAGCAGCGGCAAGGTGAAGCTGAACACCATGCCGCCCGCGGGATTAGTCTCCGCCCAGATCTTGCCGCCATGTGCTTCGACGATCTCGCGGCACACCGACAAGCCGATCCCCATGCCGCCCGGCTTGGTCGTCGAGAACGGACTGAACAGCCGCTCGCGCACATCCGGCGCGATGCCAGCGCCGGTGTCGCTCACGCTAAATTCGAGATGGCCACCTTGCTGCTGTAGGCCCAGCGTCAATTGTTTGGTCGACGCGCCCGCCATCGCTTCAATGGCGTTGCGGACCAGATTGAGCACCACCTGCTGGATCTGGATCTTGTCGACCAGCACCTCACCAGAGTCAGCGAAAGCGGTTCGGACTGTGATGCCATCGTGCTCCGCCGCGATGGTGGCGAGCAGCGCGGCGTCCTGCAGCACGGAGCGCGCGTCCTCAATCGTCCGTTCGGAATCACCTACGCCAACGAACTCGCGTAGGCGCCGGATGATCTCACCAGCACGCAGCGCCTGACCGTTCGCCTTCTCGACCGCATCCTTGAGCTTACGCATCAGCAGGCTCGGCTCGGTGTCCTGATCGATCATCCGCCGCGCGCCGGCCATGTAGTTGGCCACCGCCGCGAGCGGCTGGTTGACCTCGTGCGCCAAAGCTGCAGCCATCCGGCCGATCTCCGACAGCCGGGCGGCGTGCAGCAGCCGCACCTCGCCTTCCCGGACCGCCTCCTCCATGCGCTTACGCTCGGTGATGTCGATGACGATCCCGACGTAGCGTTCGACCTCACCGTCCGGCCCCCGCAGCGGCCGGCCGCGCGACAGCAGCCAGCGCGGCTCAGCGTCCGCGCCAGATTCCACGCGCCACTGCACCTCGAATTCGCGACCGGCGGCGACCGCCTGCTCGACGGCTTCGACCGCCCGCGTGCGATCGGCGGGGTCGATCACCGAGATCCAGGTGTCGAACGACGGACGGCGGGCCTTCGGCCGCAGCCCGTACAGCCTGAACAGCGGATCGGTCCAGATCTGACGGTTGTCCTCCATGCGCCATTCCCAAATCCCCGCATGGGCGGCGTCCTGAGCGACGCTGATCCGCTCCTCGCTGTCGTGCAATGCGCGCTGATGCGCGATCACCAGCCGCGCCGCCTCGTCGAAGGCGCGGAAGGCACGGTCGAACTCAGGGATGCCGGATCGGCGCATCGTGATCCGCTCGGCGCATTCGAGCGCGGTCGCGCTGGCGGCCAGCGAGCGGATCGGCGACGTCACGCTGCGGGCGATCCAGGCCGCCAATCCGCAGGAGATCACGATCACGATCAAGCCCGCGGCGAGCGCGAGCTGAAACGTCTGCAGGATCGGCGCTTCGAAGATCTCCTTGGGCTGCCCCACCGCGATGGTCCAGCCGGTGAGCTGCGAGCGGAATGCCGACGAGACTTTCAGCACGCCCTCGGGCGTCGAGAATTCCTGCAGCCCCTCGCGCCCCAACAGGCCGCGCCAGCTCGGTGAAATCGCCCGCCCGGCCCATTCGCCCGGCAACGAGCGTGCCACCAGATGGCCGTTGCGATCTGCGATCGCGGCTTCCCAACCTTCCGGCAGATGCTGGGCATCGAGCAGCGCGCGGATCTGCCGGGGCTCGATCTCGATGATGAGTTGACGAACGACCATCCCATCGCGCAGCACCGGCATGGTGATCCCGATCACCGTCTCGCCGTCGAGCGTACGAGCCAGATACCCGATCTGCGGCGTCGCCGTCGCCACCGCGCGCTGCCCAGCCGCAAGAACATCGGCATCGGCCAATGGCTGCGGATCGCTGCCCGCCGTCGTGCTGTCGAGCAGGACACGGCCGTTGCGATCGGCGACCTGGATCTTGGCGAACGGCAACGCCGCCAGCGTACGGGCCGCCTCACTGCGAAAACCGGATAGATCATCCGCCAGTAGCCCCGGCGAGGCCGTCAGCGTTTCCGCCGCATAGACGTAGCGGCTGATCTCCTTATCGACGCTTTCCAGCAGCAGCCGACCCGAGTACAGCAGCGCCTCGTTCTTAACCTGCCGCTTGCTGTCGGTGAGCTGGGCCACGATCACCAGCGCCAGGATCAGCATCGGCACCGCCGCGACCAGCGCGATCAGCACCAGCCGGCCGTGGATGCCGATCAAGCGGCCGAAGCCGCGGGGCGCGGCGGGCGATGCGGTCATGTCGCTTCCGCTCCTTGCGAGGCGCGGACATAGGCATCGTAGAGGCGAGCTTCGGTGGCGTCGTCCATGGTCTGATCGAGCAGCGGCAGCAGCGCCATCTCTTCCTTCTGGACATGCACCACCATGCGCTGCACCAGCTCGGCGCCGAAGCGGCTGAACTCGCGCCAGCTCTCGGCGTCGAAGCCGCCAGTCTGAGCGGCCCGCGCCCGTGCGATCAGCTTCTCGCCGAGCGGCCGCATAAAGCTGTGCTCCTCGGTCAGGTGATCGCCGATCAGCTGGTCGCCGACCGAGTCGAACATCGTGAACAGCTGGGTTTCTTCGAAGTCGAAATGGCGCAGCGTGTCGGCTTCGATCGCGGCAGCGAGATCGGCGAGCAGCCGCGCGCCCGCGGAATCGGCGATGCTGATCGGCTGCCGACGCGAAATCGCCGCCTCCAGTCGCTCCATCAGCGCGATGGTGGCGCGATGTTCGTCGTGCAGGGTCTGGCTGATGCGATTGGCGAACATGGCGGGCTCCTTATGACCTCAGTTGCGGGTGCGGCCGGACGTCAACGACGGCAGCACGCTTCCAATGTAAGCAGCGAAGGCGAGCGCTCCGGCGGCGCCGACCATCGCAGCGCCGGCAGCGAGCTGCGGAATGTCGAACACGATCGCCAGCGCCAACGCGGCAATCGCGATCAGATGGCAGACGGCGTGCATCTTGAGCGGAGCGACAACACCGAGATCCGTCAGCAGCGGCGGCCCGCCGCTGGCGCGGCTGACATGCATCGAGGCCAGAAACGGCACGATCCGCTGCAGCACACCGAGCAGGAACGTCATCAGCCAGCCGCCGAGCGCCACCAGGCCGAACAACGTCGGCCCGCCGACACCAGCCCAGCCCTGTAACGCAGCGAGCGCGGCGAGCGGCGTCAGCGCCAGCATCACCCAGGAGAAACGGATCAGTACGAACGACAGGCCGAGACGCTTGCGCATGCCGCCGGCGAGCGCGACGCGCATCAGGCCGAGATGCAGGCCGACCGCAACCGCACCGACCACGCAGGCCGCGGTCTGCAGCGCAACGGCATCGCGGAGCGCCCCGATCGTGCCGAGCGCCACTGCGGCCGCGGCGGTGACAAAGCCGAGCCACGCCGTACGCTGATCCGGTGCATTCGACAGCGCGAACATCGGGATCAGCACATGGCTGAAGCCGAGCGCCAGCATGCCCATGAAACCGAAACCGCCGAGGATCATGTGAGCGCGGGCTGCGGCGGCGTGATCGATCAGAAATCCAAACCGGTCATCGAGCGACAGCGCAAGCCCAAGCGCCACGAGCACGATCAGCGACGCAAACGCCGCCCAGCCATAGGCGCGCACCACCGGCATGCTGCCGGCGCGGCGCAGATTGTCGGCGAGCAGCGCAGCGAACAGCAACAGCCCGAGCGTCGACGCTGCAGCCCCGCCGATCATCCAGGCGCTGTCGACAATCGCCATGCCGGCAATCAGCACCATGGCGCCGGGGATCAGCAACCAGGATGCCAGCCGGATCGGCCAGACCGCCGCCAGCGGCTTGGTGGTCGCCACGGGAAGAAGCTGCACGGCGGCGCCGACCGCGGTGAAAGTCAGCACGCCGAGCGTCAGCAAATGCACCGCGGCCAGCGACGGTCCGGCGCCGCCGCGAAACCGCGGGAAGTCATTCGCCGCGAACAGGACGGCGCCCCACAGCAGCACGTGGCACACCGCCGCGGCGACGAAGAACCGGAAAGGCACCGAAGCCGGTAGCAGCCGGCTCTTGGCCGTGCCGAGAAATCCGCTGGCGCCAATCATGCCGAGCCTCGCTGGATTTCGAGCACCACCTCGCCGTCCCGCAGCAGCGTGTCGCCGGCCGGCGTCACCAGGCGGTGGGACCAGCCGCGCGCGTCCAGCTCAGGATACAGCAGCAGCGGCTCTTGGCTGACCAGCGCCGTCAGGCCGTCACCGGCGTCCCCGCCATCGATCAGGCGCAGCACGGCGACCAGCGGTTCGGGACACGGCAATCCGCGGACGTCGAGGTGCAGCCGGTCGCCGACATACCAGCGGCGTCCACGTTCGGCTTGGTCTTTGCTGCGGCTCATCGCGGCTCACTCCATGGCTCAGCCGACGCTAACCGAGCGGCCCCGGCCATCGTTGTTCTGTCGCAAGCTCAATCGCGAATGGCGGGTCAGAACAGCCCGTGGGCACCGCCGACCGCGCCGAGCACGGTGATCAGCGAAATCGTGCTCAGCACCCGATGGCCGCGGAGCGCCACCCGGAATGCGCGGTCTGGATCATGCCGTGCCCGCGCGTCGAACCAGGCGTGCAGAAACAGCGGCTCGGCGACAAACAGCATCACGATGAAGATCGCCCACAGCCCGAGCATCGCGCCGAGCCACCAGAATTGCGGATCGGCGAGCTGCGCCCAGCGATCGTAGGCGTACAGCATGAAGAAACCGGAGATCCCGACCAGCAGCGTCGAGATGCGCGCCTGGGCGGCAAAGCGCCGCTCCAGCGCATCGAACAACGGCAGCCGCTTCGTCGCTTCCATGTCCAGAAGGCTCGGCAGGATCACGAAGGTGACGAACAGCAGTCCGCCGATCCAATGCACCACGCCGAGCACATGGATGATACGAAAGACGGTCGGCCAATCCAGCATCACGACATCACCGCAGCGTCAGAGCAGCACGCGCTTCGTCAGGCGCGCAGCCACTGCACGCTCCCCTCTGCATCCGCCAGCAACACCTCGACGCTCAGCCGCGCGCGAAGGATCGCGGCGATGCGGCTGCGGTCGAGCACGCTGAAGGCGGTCGACAGTGCATCGGCCTCCGTCGCGGTTGGCGCGACCACGCTGACAGAACGGTACATCGACGGACTGCGTCCCGTCGATGGATCGAACAAATGCGTGAACTGCCCCGCCGGATCGAAGCGGAAGCCTGCGCCGGATGACGTTGCGATAGCACGATCCACCAACTCGACGGTGCCAAGCTCCGCGCCGGCCTTCTCCGGATCGGCCAGGCCAACCCGCCACGGTGTCCCGTCAGGCTTTCCGCCGATCCCCCGGATCTCGCCGATGTCGACCAGCGTGGTCGTCATGCCGTCGTTGCGCAGCAGATCGACTACGCGATCGGTGGCGAAGCCCTGGGCGATACCATTCAGCGTGATGGCGGCGCCCGGTCGTTTCAGCGCAATGCGGTCGGCCGAAACCAGGAGGTCGTGGTAACCGACCTTCGCCAGCGCGCCTGCGACATCAGCCGTGGCCGGGCCGGCCGGATCGGCCCCTGCCCGCTCGAAGTGACGTTGATACAGCTCCCACAATGGCTGCACCGTGGGATCGAAAGCGCCGCCGGTCTGTTCGGACAGACGGAGTGTCGTCCGCAGCAGCGCCACCATGTCCGGGTCCGGCGCGATCAGTACCCCGGATCGGTTTAGCGCGCAGATCGCCGAGTCCGAGCGATATAGGCTGAACACCTGTTCGAGCCGGCGCACTTCACGGACGCTCGTCTCCACCAGCTTCGCCGCGGCGGCACGATCCGGGTGATGGATTTCGATCGACACCTGAGCGCCAAGCGCGGAGCCGCGCCAGCGCACCGGCTCGCTGGCATGCGACGGCACGGCCCGTCCCAGCATCGCCATCCCGAAGGCGCTGGCCGCGATGGTGACGAAACGCCGCCGGGTGAGTGCTGACTGCGACATTGTGGTTCTCGCTAGTTCATCCGCGTTTCGGCGGCGCCATGATGATCGCTCGCCGACGGCGTATCGCTGCCGAGCACATAGTTGCTGGGAATGGCATCGAACGTCACAACGCGCCCGCCATTCGCCGCAACGAACGCGTCGGCGGCCGCGCGATCGCCGAACGGCACGGTCTCGGCCGCACCCATCCCGCCGCGCTTGCGGCTCTCGATCACGAAGAATGCCTTCTTGGCGTCGACCCAGTTGGTCTCACCAGGCTGTTCCCAGTTGGGCGCCCGGCCCATATCCGAAACGTAGATCGCGCGGATATCACGAGGCTGATCCGGCATCAGCGTGAAGGCGACCGCATCCCGTGCCGAGGAGAACCAGTACGGGTCGATCCGGCTTGCAGTGAGAATCTGTCCCTTGGGACCCGGATGCTCGACGAGGTTCATGCCGCAGAACACGCCCATCGCGTCGACGTTCAGCGCCACCGGCGGCGGCATCACGGCAGAGCCCAACTTGTCGTTGCAGCCAACGAGCAGCAGCGCGGCCGCGAGCACGACGATATGACCTGAAATCCTCATAGCTCCCTCCGGGCAAACACGGCGATCGCAAGGCCGAGCGGCAACGCGATCCACGCCGCCATTCCGGCCAGCAGGCCGCCGAAACTGGGTTGAACCGTGCCGGCAAGCCCAGCCATGCCGGCGAACTGGCTGACATTGGTGCCGGTCAGATTGCTCAACCGATACAGATCGGTCGGATTGAAGAACAGCAGCACGTTGAGCACGCCTGCCGAGATCAGCCGGCCCTGATCGACCACCAGCAGGCCGAGCAGCGCCATGTCGAACACCAGCACGAGTAACAGCCAGATGCCGACCGCAATGCCGGCTGCCGTGCCGCGCTGCCGCACCAGGCTCGAGGCCGCGTAGCCGAGAGCGACGAACACCGCACCGAGCAGCACCGAAGTCCCGAGCATCGCTGCAAAAGAAGCCCAGCTCTGCGGCGACACCGGGGTCCCGCTGATCACCAGCGCGAGCGCCGAGACACCGTAGCCGACCAGCGTCGCGAAGCTCAGGATGGTGACGTGGCCGAGAAACTTGCCGAGAATGACGTGGGTCCGAGCGATCGGATAGCTCAGCAGCAAGATCATGGTGCCGCGCTCCATCTCGCCGACGATGGCGTCGTGCGAGATCAACAGCGCGATCAGCGGCAACAGAAAGATCGTCAGGCTCGACAGGCTGACGATCACCACATCGAGCGCCGCGGCGCCGACATGGCCGGTCGGAGCGCTGCCGAGCAGCGTCAGCGACAGCGATAGCCCGGCGAGCAGCAGCGTCGCCGCGAATACCCAGCGATTGCGCAGGCCTTCCTGAATTTCCTTCAGGGCTATGACACCAATAGCCTTCATGCCGCCCGCTCCTGCTGCCGAAGGAAATGGGCGTACAGTTCGTCGAGCGTCGGCTCGGCGACACCAATGTCGGTGACGGCTGGATCGCCTGCCGCCTGCCGCAGCAGTCCCATTTTGCCCGCGTGATCGGCTACGCCGATCTCGCAGCGGCCATGCGCGACGACAGCATGGTTCGGCAGCCATGCCGGACGCGCGACCGGATCAGCCAGCTTCAGCGTCAGCCGGATCGGCAGTCCCGCGAGCGCACGCAGCTCGGCGAGCGTGCCGTCGGCGACCAGGATGCCGCGATTCATGATCAGAACCTGCTCGGCGCGGCCTTCGAGTTCGTCGAGCGCATGCGAGGAGATCAGCACGGTGGCGCCATCGCGCCGCAACTCGTCGAGGATTTCGTAGAATGTCAGCCGCAGCGCCGGATCGAGACCCGTGGTCGGCTCGTCGAGCAGCAACACGCGCGGCCGGCCGAGCAGTGCCTGCGCCAGCCCGAGCCGTTGTCGCATGCCCTTCGAATATGTCCCCACCAGGCGCCGCGATGCCTCGCCGAGGCCGACCCGCTCCAGCAGAGCCGCGCCTTGCTTGGCGTCGCTCCCCTTCAGCCGCGCGTAGAACGCCAGCGTCTCGCGCCCGGTCAGCGCGGCGTTGAAGGCGACGTTCTCCGGCAGGAAACCAAGGCTGCGACGACCGGCGAACTCGCCGGCCGCAGGGTTCTCACCGAGCACGCGGATCGAGCCCCGGTCAGGACGGATCAGGCCGAGCATCAGCTTGATCAGCGTGGTCTTGCCGGCGCCATTGTGGCCGACCAGCGCGCTGAGCCGTCCCGGCTCGAGCGCGAACGACACGTCGTGCAGCGCCCTCACCGCGCGGTAACGCTTCTCGACGTGCTCGATGGCGACGGTTGCAGTCATGGCCCCACTCCCGGCATCGGCCGCGCCGGCGGCGCGATCAGCGGATGGGTATCGACCACCCCGCCGGGATACAGCGCGGGAAACTGGCTCTGCGTCCAACGCAGCACCTGCACGGCCGGGCTGTTGATCAGCACCTTGGCGGCCGGCGCGGTCCATAGCACGCGGTCGACCAGATCGTTCGGCCGATAGGCGGCGTCGGCAATGCCATCGTTGTTGAGGTCGAAGGCCGGATTGTCGCTCCAATAATTGCCGCGGCCATCCTTCGACCAGTCGAGGTCACGGGTTCCGACGTACTTGACTTGATTGCGGTTGCCGATGAACGCATTACCCACGATCTCATTGCCTTCCGAACCGGCGGTGAAGTGCACGCCGATGTCACAACTCTCGAACCAGTTGTCGCGAAACCGGTTCTTGTTGGCGTTGTAGATGAACACGCATTTGGTCGGGCCGAACTGCCTATTCGCGGCGCCGTGCTCGGCCGGCATCATGCCCTTATCGGCATCTGCGCCTTCGAAATCGGCACTGATCCCGGACAACGGCCCGCCGACCACGCGATTGCGCTCGATGCGCGAGAAATTGGCGTAGTTGAGCAACAGCCCAAAATCGCGATCTCGCTCGGAGACGTTGCCGAGGATCGTCAGCCGATTGGAATACATGATGGCGTAGCCGCCATGATTGCCGACCGAGACGTTGCCGCTGATCTCGCTGTCGTTGGTGTACATGTAGTGCACCGCGAACCGCACCTTCTCGAACCGGTTGTTGATGAAGCGATCCTTCGTGCTCGTCACCGAGAATATCCCGTCGCGACCGTAGCGGATGGTGTTGCCGTCGACGACGACATCCGGCGCATTCCATACCCGCACGCCGTTGCCGGCATCGTTGAGGCGGAGGCCGCGCAGGCCGTCGATGGTGTTATGGGCGACCCGTGATCCTCGGGCGCCATGGACGTTGATGCCGAACAGATTGTCCTCGAGGCGGTTGCCTTCGATGAGTGCCCGCTCGGCCGTCTGCGTCAGAAAAATCCCCGAATCCATCGCCTGCGGGTCGCGGCCGGAGCCGCGCACCGACAGGCCACGCACCGTGACGTCTGGAGCCACCACGGTGATCACGCTGCCCTGCCCATGCCCGAGCACGGCAGCGCCGGGCTGACCGATCAGTTCGAGCTTGCGCTCGATCCTGATCGGCCCGCGATAGTCCCCCGGCGCCAGCGCGACGATGTCGCCGTCGCTGGCGCCGTTCAGCACCGCCTGCAGGTCCGACGACGGCACGACCTCGATCCGCGCGGCCGAAGCCGCGCCGGTTGCAGCCACGCTGAACAGCGCCGCCACAACCATGATCATCGATCGCACCGTCATTGCCATTCTCAGACGTTCCTCGGCTCGACCAGCATCCGCCCCTTCATCTCCATGTGCATGGCGTGACAGAACCAGGAGCAATAGTACCAGTACACGCCGGGACGATCGGCGGTGAAGGATACCGACGCGGTGGCATGCGGCGCGACTTCCATCTGGATGCCGTAGTTGACGATCGAGAAGCCGTGGGTGAGGTCTTCGATCGTGTCGATGTTGGTGACATAGACGGTGACGTGATCGCCCTGTTTCACGTCGAACTCGGTGAGGCCGAAGTTCGGCGCGGTGGCGACGATGTAGACCCGCACCTTGTCGCCGTCGCGAACCACCTTGGAGTCTTCCTCCAGCTTCACGCCGTCGGCCTTGGCCTGCTTCACGGCATCGGCGAACATCGGATCCGCCCGATCCCAGACCGAGATCGGATTGATCTTTGAGCGATGCACGATCGTCGCATCATGCGGCTCGGCGAAGCTCGGGCCGTCGTGCACCAGCTTCATCTTCTCCCCGGAAATGTCGATCAGCTGATCGTTCTCCGGCTTCAGCGGGCCGACATTGAGGAACCGGTCCTTGGAGAACTTATTCAGCGAGATCAACCACTTTCCGTCGGCTTCCTTGGTCTGGCCCATCGACGAGTGGTTGTGGCCCGGCTGATAGTGCACATCGAGCTTGTCGATGATCGGATTGACCTTCTCACCCTTGTAGGCGCGCTTGGCCAAATCGATGTTCCACTTGCAGATCTGGCTGTCGATGAACAGCGTGGTGTAGCCGTTGCCTTTGCCGTCATAGGCGGTGTGCAGCGGGCCGAGGCCGAGTTCGGGCTCAGCGACGACGACGTCGCGCGGCTTGATCTTGTCGTCGAACAGCTGGTCGAACAGCCGCACGTCCATCACCGTCACGGTCGGCGACAGCTTGCCGTTGGCGACGATGTGGATGCCGTCCGGCGCAGTGTTCATGCCGTGCGGGCCGTTCGGCACCGGCACGTAGCGGGTGTAGGGCGAGCCATGGCGGCCGTCGATCACCGGCACGCCGCCCATCTCCTTGAAGTCGCCCTTCTTCACCGCCTCTTCGATTCGCTTGAGATTGAAGATCACCACCCAGTCCTGGTCGTTGGCGGTCATCTCGGCGGCGGTGACACCCTCTTCCGAGTTGTAGCAGGTGGCGAAGGCGTACTTGCCCTGGTAGTCGGCATCGACGTTGTCGAGGTTGCCGTCGACCATCACCTGCCAGGCCACCTTCATGGTGTCGCCGTCGACCGCGGTGAAGATCGCATGATAGTCCTTGGTCTTCGTCAGGTTTTGACCGTCGTTCGGCAGCGGCACGCGGTCTTCGCCGTTGCAGAAGACGTAGCCGGTGCGCGGATATTTCTGCACGCGCAGACCGTGAACGGTGTGCTGGTTCGGCAGCTGGATGATCTTGTCGCACTTCATCACGTCGAGACGGACACGCGCGACGCGGGTGTTGGCCTTGTCATTCATGAAGGCGTAGCGGCCGTCATAGGTGCCTTCGGTGAACGACAGATGCGGGTGATGCAGGTCGCCGTTGACGTAAGTGCCGCCGCGGCTCTTCAGGAATTCGCGGCTCTCGGGCAGCAGGCCCTCGGTCAGCACCTTGAGGCTTTCGTTGGTCTGGCCCCAGCCGGTGGCGCTGCAGCGGTTGAACACCGGCACCCGCATCAACTCGCGCATCGACGGCAGGCCGACGATCCGCAGTTCGCCCGACTGACCACTGGAGAAGAACACGTAGTATTCATCGAGCTCACCCGGATGGACTTCACTTTTCTGAATCGCTGGACGCGCCGGGCTGCTCGGCTTGGTTTGCGCTTCCGCGGCTGCGATCAGCGTGCCGCCGGTGCCGAGCGTCGCACCGCCGACGATGCCGACGCCGGCCGCGACGGCACTGCTTCCGAGTAGCGTTCGTCGGCTAAGGCCGTGTCCGTGATCCTGGTCGCCCATAGTGCTCTCCTTGGGGTTTTACTGTGCTGGAGGTGGTTGAGTGGCGCCCGCCGGCTGGGCGGCAAGCGGCTTGCCCCCGGCGAGGATCACGGTCGCGGGGCCTTTGCCGCCGCGCATCGATGTCGACGATAGCGCCTCACGCTTCTCCCGCTTCAGCCGCAGCTGAATCATGTGCGGGCAGCGGTGGTCGTCGAAGTACAGTTCCTGGCAGTGCATGCAGTAAATGCACTCGTTGACGTTGATGTGCCCTTCCGGGTGGATCGCCTGCACCGGGCATTCCTTGGCGCAGCGCTGGCACGGCGAGCCGCATTCCGGCCAGCGGCGCAGCCATTCAAACATCCGGATACGGCCCGGGATCGCCAGCGCCGCGCCAAGCGGGCACAGATAGCGGCAGAAGAACCGTTCGACGAACAGGCCGGCTGCGAGCAGCGTCGCCGCGTAAACCACGAACGGCCATTCCCGCGCGAACTTGAGAATGATCGAGGTCTTGAACGGCTCGATTTCGGCGAAGTGCTCGGCGGCCGCGGTGGAATAGATCGACAGGCCGAACAGCCCGAGGAACACGATGTACTTGATCGGCCACAGCCGCTCGTGCAGCCCCCACGGCACGTTGAACTGCGGGACCTTCAGCGCCTTGGCGATATTGTTGAGCAGCTCCTGCAGCGCTCCGAAGGGGCACAGCCAGCCGCAGAACGGCCCCCGCCCCCAGAACAGCAGGGCTGCAGCCACCGACGCCCACAACACAAAGATCAACGGCGCCGACAGGAAGTAATCCCAGCTGAACCCGGTGATCAGCGAATTCGTGAAGGTCAGGACGTTGACGACCGAGAGCTGCGCGTTGGCGTACCAGCCGAGCCAGACCAGGATGAAGGTGAGATACGCGCGGCGCACCCAGACATAGACCGTCGGCCGCCGGACCAACTGGTTCTGGAAGAAGAAGATCAGCGTCAGCGTGCCCAGCGCGACGGCAAGAATGCCGATCCGAACCAGATCGCCCCGCCAGATCCGCATCCACAACGGCTCGTCCTGCGCCTCATCTGAGGCGGCCGCCGACGGCGAAGCGGGCGTGGCTGCAGCACTCCGCGCAGAAGCTGCCGGCGCCGGCGTGTCGCTCACCGTCACGGCGCGCTGCTCGCGCTTGATATAGATTTCGGGAAGCGTGTAGCCGAGGTCGAAGGTCAGGAACGCCTTGTCGCGCGCGCCGATCACGCGCTGCACCAGAAGCTGCAGCGACCACGGCTCGGTCGGATCGAAGCCGAACTCGGTCGGCACCAGGAACAGCCCGATCTCCGGGAAATCCGGCGCGCCCTCGGCCGCAAGGTCTCCAAGCCGGGTGTGGTCGCGGTCGCGGAAACGGATGCTGTTGCCGTCCTGGATCAGCTCGATGCGATCGAAGATGCCGCCACGCACGTAGCCGGAGCCCTTGAACGAATAGGTTCCGTGGCCGGCGATCACCAGAGCCTGCTGCCCCGGCTGCAACCGCGCTTTCAGCCGCTGATAGCCGTCATCGCCGAGCAAGCTGCGTCCGATCGTCGGCACGCCGACATCGGCGACGTAAAGCTCGATGAACATGTCGGTCGGCTCGCCGGGCTCGGGACGAGCCGCCGCTTCGCGGTTGCCGGACTTCTCGAACGCCTGATCGACGTCCGCATTGGTCAGCAGCAGCCGGCGCACCGAACCGTCGCCGACCAGGCTCTCCCAATCGCGTACCTCGCTCTTGGTGAGATCGACCGTCTTGTTGACCGGAGGCGCCTGCGCGACGTCGCCCTGCCCGCCGCCGATCCGGCCGCTCTTAATCAACTTGGTCGCCGAGCGTACGATACTGTCGCCGATCACCAGCACGGTGACGGTGGCGCCACTGACGATATCGACTTGCGGCGCCGCAGCCTTGCCGCGCGCCACCGTCGCCAGATCGGCACCGATCAGCTTGTTGACGGCGGCGAGGATCTTGGCTTCCGGAATGCCGACCAAAACGATCGGCTCTTTGTGATCGACCAGCTTCAGGCCTGTGATCACGCCGTTCGGATCGATGCCGATCAGCATCTGGATCGGCTTGCCGGAATAGCCGGTGGCGTTAACAAAGTCCGAATTCAGATAGGCGAACCCCAGCAATCGATCGCCTTGATACGCCGGTGCGAGCGCAGGATCGCCCTGCATCGGACCGAAGCGGTCTGCGCCCGGCACGAGTTCGGAAGGTGTCGCACGGCTGAGATAATCGCCCAGATGGCTCGCGGCATCAGCAGCCGTCACGCTGCTCGCCAAAGCGAGCACAAACAAAAACAGGGCAAGGATTGGGCGCAATCTTCTCAACGGTCCGGTTCCAAGTAGTGAACAGAACGCCGTTGTTCTGGATCGCGTGGTCGACTTTCGATAGCAGCCGACAAAGACACCGATTTGCGCCAGCGCAAATTCGGCACATAATGCCTAAACTGCTCAACCAGAGACGACCATGCGTAACACTCCGCTCTTGACATCAACACCGACGCACGCGGTGAAGACTCTCGCCGAGCTCTACGCCATCGCTCTGGCGCAGGCCGAACGCGCCGCCTCGGCTTATGATCAGATGGCGGCGTCGCTGACAGATGACAGCGATCACAGTGTCGAACCTGTGCGCTGCGTGTTCGAGACACTGCGCGAGCGCGAACAGGATCGGATCGCCGAGATCAAGCTACGTCGCTCGACTCTTCCGCGCAAGGAAGCCGATGCCGCACCCGCGATCGGCCCCGTTGATGATCTAGTTCCAAAATCGGAACTCGTTGAACTGGCCGACTCGTCACTGTCCACGCCGTACCAAGCGTGGGCGATCGCCGTTCGGCATCGGCAGCGAGCTTTCGTGTTCTGGACCTACGTCGCCGCGCATGCCGCAGCGCCCGAGCTTCGAATCGCAGCGGAGACAATGGCGCGAGAAGCGTTGGTCGACTCCGACCTGCTGCGGCGCGAGCGCAGGTTGGCGTGGCGAGCCGAACAATCGCGCAAAGGCGAAGACGCAGGAGAGCAGACGACGGGGGAAATGTCCTCGGCCGCACTGATGGAAAGCCTGCTGCTGAAAGAGATCGTGCGCTGGTCGCAAACTCTGTCGCCAACGGACCAAGAGCGGCTGTTGTCATCGAATGGCCTTGCTTCAGCCGACCTTGCGGCTCTCAGCGCCGAGCTGCCGGGGAAATCCGACAGTGAGACAACGGCAGACGTGCCGCGACGCGTAGTGCGCTATGCCGAGCAACTGACCTCGATTTATCTGGACGAATCCGACCGCGCCACCGACCAGGCGGGCTTGGAACTGGCGCAGAGCCTCGCCGCTTCGTCGATCGCCCGGCTCGCACGGCTGCGGGCGTTCGCCAACTCGCAGCGATCTTGAGAGCACGTCACATCGCCGCTTTTGTTTGCGCCCCGACAACGATCGCGGGCGCCGTCGCGGCGATGCTGTATGCATGACAGATCAAATCACCACCGTCATCGACGTCAGGCTGTTTCCCCGGCCGCTACGCCACCCGATCGTGTTCAGCCTGTTCGACCAGCTCACGCCCGAGCGAGGGCTGGAGCTGGTCAGCGATCACGACCCGCGGCCGCTGCGTTATCTGTTCGACGTGAAGCGGTCCGGGAGTTTCTGTTGGGACTATCTCGAGAGCGGGCCGGCAACTTGGCGCGTCAGCATTCGCAAGGCGCTCCACATCCCAGATTGCGAAGCTGCGCTGGGATAGTGGCGCGCCACAGCGCGGCCCGCATTCCGACCAACGCGCTGACGCACACCCCGCATTGCCTCAGGGCTTGAACTTCGCCTGCCCGGTCTTGCCGTCCGCCGTCTTCAACGTGAGACTGACCGAAGCGCCTTTGGCGATCTCCGATTTGGACTCGGCCTTCAGCGCCGTGCCGGCTGCAGTGAGTGGCAGCGTCTCGCGCTCGCTTCCGGAGATCAGCAAGGCGGCGCCGGAGAAACCGTTAGTGGGCAGCGGCTTATTCGACTCGTCGAAGACGTTGAACGTCACGGTCTTGCCCGAGGCGACCATCTCGACATGCACCCCGGCGACATCTTCGACCGGGCCGCCGTTCGGCCCCTTGTGGTGGTCGTGTTGCGCCCACGCCGGCGCGGCGAACAACAACGCGGCTGCGACGATCAGCATCTTCTTCATCGATGAGCTCCTCAAGTGTTAGGGACAGGATCCGCATCGGCACCCGCAGTTGCCGTTTCGCGGCGGAACAGGATGTAGAGCGCAGGCAGCACCAGCAGCGTCAGGATCGTCGACGACACAATGCCGCCGATCACCACGGTCGCCAGTGGCCGCTGCACCTCGGCACCGGCACCGGTGGCAAGCGCCATCGGCACGAAGCCGAGCGAAGCGACCAGCGCGGTCATCAGCACCGGACGTAACCGCGTCAGCGCGCCCTCGCGCACCGCCTCGACGATCCGGCGGCCTTCGCCACGCAGCCTCTCAATGAAGGTGATGATGACTAGGCCGTTCAGCACCGCGACGCCGGACAGCGCGATGAAGCCGATGCCGGCGCTGATCGACAGCGGAATGTCGCGCAGCAGCAGCGCGAAGATCCCTCCGGTCAATGCCAGCGGCACACCACTGAACACCAGCAGTGCATCGGCCGCCGAGCCGAGGCTGATGAACAGCAACAGGAAGATCAGCAGCAGCGCGATCGGCACCACGATGGTCAGGCGCTGGGTCGCCGAGACGAGCTGCTCGAACTGCCCGCCCCAGCCGATCCAATACCCCGCCGGCAGCTTGACCTTGTCGGCGATCAACCGCTGTGCCTCGCCGACGAATGAGCCCAGGTCGCGGCCCCGGACGTTGGCCGAGACCACGATGCGGCGCTTGCCGTCTTCGCGGCTGATCTGGTTCGGCCCCGGTGCCACCACGATCTCGGCAAGCTCGGACAACGGTGCGTAACGCATCTGGGACAGCGGCGAGACGCCGAACGCCGCCGGTGTGGCTTTCGCCTGCCCCTCGGCCGGCGGCAGCGGGATCGGCAGCGCCTTGATCGCCTCGATATCGGTACGGATCTGATCAGGCAGCCGGACGACGAGATCGAAGCGGCGGTCACCTTCGAATACGAGCCCGGCCGATTTGCCACCGACCGCGATCTCCACCAGGTTCTGCACGTCGGCAACGCTGATGCCGAACCGCGCCAGCGCCTTGCGGTCGAGCTTCACCGTCAGCACCGGCAGCCCGGCAACCTGCTCGCTCTTGACGTCGGCGGCCCCCTTGATGGTCTGCAGCACCGACTGCACTTGCCCGGCGACCTGAGTAAGCACATCGAGGTCGTCGCCGAAGATCTTGACGCCGACATCGCTGCGTACGCCGGAGATCAATTCGTTGAAGCGTAACTGAATCGGTTGCGATAGCTCATACAGGCTGCCCGCCACCTGCTCGGCCGCCGTTTCGATTTGTTCGACGACCTCAGCTTTCGGCTTCTTCGGATCCGGCCATTGATCGTGCGGCTTCAGCATCACATAGCCGTCGGAGATCGACGGCGGCATCGGGTCGGTCGCTACCTCCGCCGTGCCGGTGCGGGCGAACACATCCTTCACCTCAGGAATTGCCAGGATGCGCTTCTCCAGCGCGATCTGCATGTCGAGCGATTGGGTCAGGCTGGTCCCGGGAATCCGCATCGCCTGGATCGCGACGTCGCCTTCGTCCAGGCTCGGAATGAACTCGCCGCCCATCCGCGTCGCCATGTAGCCGCTGACGACCACGAGCATCACGGCCGCCATGACGATCATCCGCCTAAACCGGATCGCCATATCGAGCAGCGGCAGATACGCCCGGTGCGCCAGGCGCATGAACCAGTTTTCTTTCTCGGACACTTTGCCTGTGACCAGCAGCGCCACCGCGGCGGGCACGAATGTCATCGACAGCAGGCTGGCGCCGAGCAGCGCCATCAGCACGGTCAGCGCCATCGGCGTGAACATCTTGCCTTCGACGCCGGTCAGCGTCAGCACCGGTAGATACACCACCGCGATGATCAGCGTGCCGAACAGACTCGGTTTGATCACTTCGCGCGAGCCGGCGATGATGGTGTCGAACCGTTCCTGACGGGTCAGCAGCCTGCCTTGCCGCTGCTGCTCGTGGGCCAGCAGCCGCAGGCAGTTCTCGACGATGATCACGGCGCCGTCGATGATGATGCCGAAGTCGATTGCGCCGAGGCTCATCAAATTGGCGCTGACCTTGTTCTCGAACATACCAGTGATGGTGAACAGCATCGCCAGTGGGATCACCAACGCAGTGGCAAACGCAGCTTTGAAGTTGCCGAGGATCAGGAACAGGATCGCGATCACCAGCAGCGCGCCCTCGACGAGGTTCTTCTCCACGGTCGCGATGGTGGCGTTGATCAGATGGGTGCGGTCATACACCGCGCGGAGCGACATACCTTCCGGCAGCGACTTCTCGATCTGCTGCAGCTTCCCGGCAACCCGCTGTGCCACGGTGCGGCCATTGTCGCCGATCAGCAGCATCGCGGTGCCGAGCACGACCTCCTGTCCGTTCAGCGTCGCAGCGCCGGTGCGAAGGTCGGTGCCTTCCTTCACCTCGGCGACATCCATGATCCGCACCGGCACGCCGCCGCGCGAGCCGATCACGATCTGCCGGATTTCCTCGACGTCACTGACCTGCCCCGGCGTGCGCACCAGATACTGCTCGCCGTTCTTCTCGATATAGCCGGCGCCGACATTGGCGTTGTTGCTGGCAAGCGACGTCATCACGTCGCGAAAACTGAGGCGATAGGCCATCAGCTTCGCCGGATCGGGCAGCACGTGGAACTGCTTGGCGAAGCCACCGATGGTGTTGACCTCGTTGACGCCGGGGACGTTGCGCAGTTGCGGCTTGATGATCCAGTCCTGCGCGGTGCGTAGATCGCTGGGCGTGAACGGCTTGCCGTCGGCGCGCGTCGCACCCTGCTTCGCCTCGACGGTGTACATGTAGATTTCGCCGAGGCCGGTCGAGACCGGTCCCATCGCCGTTTCGATTCCGGTCGGAAGCACGTCCTTGGCGCGCTGCACCCGCTCGTTGACGAGTTGCCGGGCGAAGTAGATGTCGGTGCCGTCCTTGAACACCACGGTGACTTGGCTCAACCCGTAGCGCGACAGCGACCGCGTATTGACGAGGTTCGGCAGCCCGCCCATTGCGGTTTCGATTGGAAAGGTGATCCGCTGCTCGACTTCGAGCGGCGAATAGCCGGGCGCGTTGGTGTTGATCTGAACCTGGACGTTGGTGATGTCAGGCACCGCGTCGATCGGCAGCCGCGTGAAATTCCAGGCGCCGAACGCGCCCATCATCAGCACGCCGATCATCACCAGCCAGCGCTGGCGAACGGAGAATGCAAGAACCCGGTCGATCATGAGCGATGTCCACGAACTGAGGCGATCACATCAGTGCTCATGGGAGGCCGATCCCTTGCCGAGCTCTGCCTTCACCACGAAGCTGTTGGCTGCGGCGTAGCGATCACCATCGAGCAAGCCGAACATGACCTCGACATTCTCGGCGTCGCGGTCGCCGAGCTCGACATCGCGCACCTCGAACTTGTCGCCGTTACGGACAAACACCACGCTGCGATTTTCGACGGTCTGGATCGCCGAGGCTCGCACCGCGAGGGGCACCGGCTTGGCCGAAAGGATCAGCCGCGCGGAGACGAACAGGCCGGTGCGCAGGCGCAGCGCGTCGTTCGACACCACGGCACGGGCAAGCGCGCTCTGCGTATCGCTGCTGCCGACCGGCGAGATGTACGACAGGCTGGCCTCGATCGGCTTGCCGCCATCGGCGACGTCGATCAGGATCTTGTCGCCGATCCGCACCCGCGGCAGATCGCGCCGATATACCGACAGGTCGACCCAGACCGTGGAGACATCGGCGACGATGAACGCCGGCTTCTGCTCGGAAGCGTATTCGCCCAGCGAAATCTGGCGGTCGATCACAGTGCCGGAGATCGGCGCGCGCATCTCGTAGACGCTGAGGCTCTGATTGCTTTCGATCTTGGCGAGCAGCTCGCCCTTCTCGACCGTGTCGCCGATCCGCTTCTTGATCTCCCGAACCACGCCGGGGAACCGCGGCGTGACCTGCACCAGCGTCTCCTGGTTGGGCTGCAGGATGCCGTTCAGCACCAGCGACTCGTGCAGCGTCTCCGCTTTGGCGGTGCGGATCTCGATGCCTGAGGCCGCGACCTTGGTGTCGCTCATTTCGACCGCACCCTCCTCGCCGTGGCCCTCATGACCATGGCCCTTCTCACCCTCGGCGTGATTGTGTCCCTTCGAGTCCTTCGCAGCCTGCTGGGCCGGCTCGCGCGATCCGATCGGCGCGTAGGCGGAAACGGCGACACCAAGCGCAAACATCGCGGCGGCACCACAGATCAACATCAACGGTTTCATCATCGCGCGCCTCCCCGCGCCAATGCGAAAGGATTGCCGACGAGCCCCTCAATGGTGGCGACGGCGACATGGAAATTCTGCTGCGCCTCCTGCTCGCGCAGCCGCGCCTGCGCGACGCTGCCTTGGGCATCGAGCACTTCGAGCAGCGAGTAGCGCCCCTGGCCGTAACCTTCGGAGATCGCGGCGGCGGCATCCCTGGCTTTCGGGATCGCGGTGTCGCGCAAGATTGCCAGCTCGCGCAGCGAGCCTTGCAGCGAGTCGTAGGCCCGTCCCGCGATCACGATCAGCGTATTGCGATTGGCCTGTCGTTCCGCCGCGGTCTTGGCCAAGCTCTCCTGCGCCGACAGGATGTTGCCCTGGTTCTGATCGAACAGCGGGATCGGCACCGACACCGATAAGCGGACAGCGTTGTCGCCGGTCTCGTTGTAGCGGCGCCAGCCGGCCGCCACGGTGACGTCCGGATACGGCTTGAGGCGCGCCAGCAAAAGCTCGGCGTTGCGCTGCGCATACACCGCCTTCCAGCGCACCAGCTGCGGATTGGCGTCGATCGCAGCGATCACGGACTGAAATGCCGGTGGTTTGCCGATTGCTTCGAGCCGGCCGGAGACCGCAGCGAATTTCGGCGCTGTATCGCCCATCAGGATCGCCAGCTCCCGCCGGGCGGTAGCGAGCGCCGACCGCGTGCGTTCGCGATCCGCCTTCACCAGCGCGGAAGCGACCTCAGCTCGACCGGTCTCC
Source organism: Rhodopseudomonas sp. G2_2311 (assembly GCF_047501505.1). Lineage (NCBI taxonomy): Bacteria > Pseudomonadati > Pseudomonadota > Alphaproteobacteria > Hyphomicrobiales > Nitrobacteraceae > Rhodopseudomonas > Rhodopseudomonas sp. G2_2311. The sequence continues at coordinate 73,174 of NZ_JAZDRK010000003.1, read as the reverse complement.
GCCACCGACGATGCGCCGGCTTCGACGCGGCGCTGCAGCAGCGGCGTGATCGCGTCGATCGCGACGATCTGCTCGTCGAGGATCTGAATGCGCCGCTGCAACCCGAGCACGGTGACGAAAGCGATCGCGGTCTCGGACAGCACCTCGAGCCGCACGGCCTGGCGACCAATGGAGGCGGCATCGAGCCCCGCCTGCCCGGCGGCGATGCGGGCGTCGCGCTTGCCCCATAGCTCGAACATCTGGCTGATTTGCAGCGTCGACTCGGCCGACCGCGTGCCGCGATACGCGCCTGAGCCGAACGAATTGTCCTGCTCGTAGGAGATCTCGGGATTGATCAGCGCACCGGATTGAATGCGCTGGCCCCGCGCGATGCCGACGTCACGTTCGGCGGCGGTGAGCCGCGGACTGGCGTTGAGGGCGCGCTGCAGCGCGTTGCCCATAGTCAGCGTTTGCGCACGGGCCTCTCCCGCCAGCACACAGCCGGCGAGCAAGACGGCCGCGCACGCGAGCCGCGTGGCGATCGAAGACAACATGATGAAGACCTGACGAACGACGAATTGAGGGCGCGTGGCGCCCAGCGGTCATGTTCAGATCAGGGCTTTTGGTGGCGGAGGTTCGATTCCACGCTGAACGCTGCGGCGTTCGGCGTCTTCATAGTGCATGGGCGCAGTGGCGAGCTCGGCCGCGGTCGCGACGACGCTCGGGCTCGGCAACGACACCGAGAAGCAACCGTGGCAGTGGTGATCGCCCGCGATGATGTTATCCGAATGGTCGCCGCCGTGCGACGGCAGCGAGACGATCGTAGTGGCGGAACCGGGGGTCACGTCGAGATCGCACACCCCGTGCATGGCGCCCGCGAGCAGATACATCGCCAGCACGGCCATAGCGACGGCCTGGCGCGAGACGCGCAGCAGACGATGCTGGAAAATGCGGGCGATCAGCGTCACGATGGCACTCACGGGTCGAGACAAGCGGATAACACGCGCCTCGCATCCGTGTCGATCCGCAATAACATAACAAAATCGCAGCGGATCGATCTGTCGCAGCCCGGAACCCGCCTGCTCCTTCAGGCCTACTGCAAAGCCGCCGTGACCGGCAGATCGTCGAGCACGCAGCTTCGCCAATTGGTTCCACATCCCGCCGGCCAGCTTCCACCGATGGCCATGAACAGCGCTGCAGCATCCGTCAGGCGCGTCGCCTGCGCTTGAACATGCGCGATCGAAGCATTGAGGTAGGTCTGCTGCGCGTTCAGGACCACAACCTGATTGACCTGCCCGAGCGCGAGCTGCTTGCGGATGATGTCGAGGCTGGCCTTTGCTGCGGCCTCCGATTTGGCGGCAGCGCGCACCAGGGCTGCATCGTGCTGCAGGCTCTGCAGCGCGTCGGCGACATTCTGCAGCGCCGAGATCACGGCCTGGCGATACTGCGCGTCCGCCTGCTCCAGTGCCGCCTCGGCGGCGCGCTGCTTGTGCAGCAAGGTCATGCCGTCGATGATCGGCTGGGTGGCATTGGCGGCCAGCAGATAGAACCCGGTGCCGGGCGCGAACAGCTGCGCAAAGTTGGTAGCGCTCGCGCCGGCCGTGCTGGCGCCGACGCTGATGTTCGGCAGGCGCGCCGCCACCGCCACACCGACCTGCGCGCTTACCGCATGCAGATTAGCCTCCGCTGCCCGAACGTCCGGCCGGCGTCGCACCAGCGTGCTCGGCACCAGAACCGGAATGTTGCGCGGCAGGCCGAGGCGCGCCAGTTCGAAACGCTCCGGGACTTGGGCTGCCGAGTAGTTGCCGGCCAGCGCGGTCAACAGATCTCGTTGAATAGCCAGCTGCTTCTCCAGCGGCGGCAAGGTCTGCTCGACCTGGGCGAGCGCCGCCTCCTGGGTCAGGACGTCGACCTGCGCCGCCTGCCCTGCCTCGAACTGCGACTTCAGGATGCCGAGGATGTCGCGCTCGATCGCCACGATCTTCTTGGTGGCAGCGATCTGGCCGCGCAGCGACGCTTCCCCGATCGCCGCGGTGACAACATTGGCCGTCAGCGTCAGGTGCGTCGCCTCCAGCAGGAACTGCTGCTGCTCGGTGACGGCATCAAGACTCTCCACCGCGCGCGCGTTGCCGCCCCAGATGTCGAACGTGTAGGCGATGTTGAGCTGGGCCGTGTGCAGCGACAATCGCTGCTGCGGCGCATCGGAGGCTTCGTTGTTCGACGACAATTGCGTCGATGGACCATAGCTGGCGCTGACTTGCGGAAAGAACAGTCCGCGCTGCGCCAGCGCATTGAAGTGCGCCACCTTGATCGCAGCATCCGCCGCCTGCAGGGTCGGATTGCGCACCACCGTCGCGCGCACCAGCCGGTCGAGCGGCTCGGAGCGGAACGCCGACCACCAGCGGGTCGGCACATCCTCCGTGACGACGAACGGCTGGGCTTTGCCTGGCGACTTCGCCGGCAAGGCAGCCACCGTGTAGCGATCGACCTCGGGGGACGGCGGCTGCACGAAATTCGGCCCGACCGCACAGCCGGCGAGACAGACGCACGTGCCGAGGGCGCCGAGCCAACGCAGCATCACGGCTCTCCCTGGGGTGCGGCCTGGGCAGTCGGGCTGGTCCGCCCCGCCTCCTCGCGAGCAAAAGCGAGCTTGCGCAGCGCCGGTGCCACCGCCAGCAGCAACAGCGGGCCGATAAACATGCCGCCGACCACAACGGTCGCCAGCGGCCGCTGCACCTGGCTGCCGATGTCGTGCGACAGCGCCGCCGGGAACAGCCCGACGCCAGCCGACAGCGCCGTCATCAGCATCGGCCGCATCCGCTGCTCGGAGGCTTGTCTGACCGCATCGGCGACGCTCACGCCGCCGGCGCGCAGTTCGCGGAAATAAGTGATGTTGAGGATGCCGTCCATCGCCGCGACGCCGAGCAGCGAGATGAAGCCGATCGCGGCCGAGACGCTGAATTCCAGCCCGGACAGATAAAGCGCGATAACGCCGCCGCCGGCCGCGAACGGGATGCCGAGCAGCGCTATCAGGCTGTCGCGCAGCGTATTGAACAGCGCATAGAGCAGCACGAACACCAGCAGCAGCGTGATCGGCACCACGATCATCAGCCGCGCTTTGGCATCCTGCAGATTGTCGAACTCGCCGGACCAGATCAGCCGATAGCCGGGCGGCAGTTGCACCGCATCGTTGACCCGCTGCTGTGCCTCGGCGACGGTGCCGCCGAGGTCGCGGCCACGGACGCTGAACTTGATCGGAATGTAGCGCTGGCTCCTCTCGCGGTAGATGAAGGATGCGCCGGTATCGAGCGAGATGGTGGCGACTTCGCTAAGCGGGATGTAGGCGTTGACGCCGCTCGGCGTCGCGTAAGCGATCTTCAGCTCACGCACCGCATCGACGCTTTCGCGAAATTTCGGGTCGAGCCGCACCGCGACGCCGAACTGCCGATCGGCTTCGAGCACCGTGGTGGCGATGCTGCCGCCGACCGCCGCCTGGATCACCGAATTGACGTCGCCGGTGTTGAGACCGTAGCGCGCAGCGCGTTCGCGATCGACCTTGATGTTGAGGTTGGGCTGGCCGAGCAGATGGAACACGCCGAGGTCGGCGACGCCGCGCACCTTGGCCATCTCCTGCACCACCTGCCCGGCGAGCTGCTCCAGCACCTGCAGGTTGGGGCCAACGATCTTGACCGAGTTGGCGCCCTTCACGCCGGATAACGCTTCCTCGATGTTGTCCTGGATGTACTGCGAGAAGTTGAAGGTGACGCCCGGCAGCTCGGCGTCGAACTCCTTCTGCAACTGCTCCGCCAGCATCTCCTTGGTCAGGCCGGCCGGCCATTCCGAGAACGGTTTGACCGGCGCGAACAGCTCGACATTGGAGAACGCCGAGGCGTCGCTGCCATTGTCGGGTCGGCCGTGCTGCGACACCACGGTGATGACTTCCGGATGCCGCAGCAGGATCTCGCGCATCTTTCGGACGTAACTTGTGCCGGCGTCGAGCGACATCGTCGGAGGCATCGCGGCCCGGATCCAGAAATTGCCCTCCTCCAACGCCGGCAAAAACTCACTGCCGAGACGGCTCGCCGCCAAGCCTGCGACACAAAGGAAAACCAGGCCAACCACCGCCGCGACCTTGGTGCGGCCAAGCGACCAGCGCAGCACAGGCTCATAGGCGCGGCGCAGACCGCGCACAATCGCAGTCTCGTGCTCTTCGATCGCTTTCGGCAGCAGCAGCGACGCCAGCACCGGCGTGATCGTGAAGGTCGAGATCAGCGCACCCGCCAGCGCGTAGCCATAGGTTCGCGCCATCGGCCCGAAGATCTGGCCTTCGACGCCCTGCATAGTGAACAGCGGCACGAACGCGGTGACCGTGATTGCCGCCGTGAACAGCACCGCTTTGTCGACCTGCAGCGCGCTCAGGAAGATCAGCCGCAACCGATCGGTCCACACCTGCGGCTCGCCTGTACCGGCGCCGCTCTGCTGCAGTTGCGCGAGCCTCCGCCGCTGCTGCTCGGCAGGCGATTGCAGATTGCGGAAGATGTTCTCCATCATGATCACGGCGGAATCGACGATGATGCCGAAATCGACCGCGCCGAGCGACAGCAGGTTGGCATCCTCGCCGCGCAGCACGAGAATGATGATCGAGAAGAACAGCGCGAACGGAATGCTGGCGCTGACGATCAGCGCGCTGCGCAGATCGCCGAGAAAAATCCACTGGATCAGGAACACCAACAGGCAACCGACAATCAGATTGTGCAGCACCGTCCGGGTGGTCACCGCCACCAGCGCGCCGCGATCGTAATACGGCACGATCTTGACGCCGGGCGGCAGGCTGCCGTCGCGATTGAGCTTGGCGACCTCCTCCTCGACCTTCGGCACGATGTCGTTGGTGTGCTGGGTCCGCCCCATCACCACGATCGCGGCGGCGACGTCGTCGCTACCGTCGCGCCCCGCGATGCCGAGCCGCGGCACATAGCCGACCGAGACCTTGGCGACATCCTTGATCTGGATCGGCAGCCCGCCCGACTGGGTCAGCACGACGTTCTCGATGTCCTGGACCTTGTAGCCATTGGCGATGGAATCATCGCCGCCGGAATCGACCAGTCCGATGCCGCGGATGTTGACCGACTGCTGGCCGATGGTGATCTCGCGCGCACCGACATTGAGGTTCGCGTTGCCGAGGGCCGATACCATCTGCGGCACGGTGATGTTGTAGGCTTCGAGCTTCTGCAGATCGGCATCGACGTTGAACTGCTTGGTGGTCCCGCCCCAGGCGTTGATCTGCACCACACCGGGCACCGTCATCAGCCGCCGCGCCACGATATAGTCCTGCACGGTGCGCAGATTGGTCAGCCCGTAATTCGGCGGCCCGACTAGCTGATAGCGAAAGATCTCGCCGACCAGGCTCGACTGCTGAATGGTCGGCACCAGATTATTCGGCAGCGAGACGTTCTGCTGGATCGAATTGGCAGCCTGCGTCAGCGCGAAATAATAGTCGACCCCGTAGGCAAAGGTGACGCGGACGAACGATAGGCCGTAGAACGATGTCGAGCGGATGTTGACCACGCCGGGTGTCGGATACAGCCCAACCTCCATCGGGATGGTGTAGTACTTCTCCATCTCCTCGGCTGACAGCCCCGCGGCCTGCGCGGTGATCTCGAGGATCACCGGCGCGGGATTGGGATAGGCTTCGACGTTGAGCCGGGTGAACGCGGCGATGCCGGCGCCGCAGAACACGATCAGCGCCAGCAAGATGATGGCCTTCCGGGTCAGGCCGAACTCGATGATGCTCTTGAACACGATGAACGCCGCCGGCTGTGGTGTCGGTCAGCCGCTCGCGGCGTTCGCGAGCTTGTTGCTGAGGAAGATCGCGCCGGTGCCGACCACCAGCTCACCCAGCGCGACGCCGTCGAGGATCTGGCGGCGGCCGCCCTGAGCCAGGCCGATCTTGACCAGCCGGCGCTGAAAGCTGCGACGGTCGCGTGTCACCCAAACCGCCATGGTGCCGTCACCTTCGCGCACCACCGCATCGAGCCGCACCGCAGGCGACGTCACCGGCTTCGCCACCTCGATGGTGAAATTGGCCAGCATGCCGGGGCGCAGCAGATTGGCGGGGTCGTCGATCTCGGACCGGACCAACTGGCGGTGCGAGCTCGGATCGATGCTGCTGCCGAGCGCCGTCACCCGGCCACGAAACACCTGGCCGGGATAGGCCACCACCCGCGCCTCAACCGGCTGACCGAGCCGGAACGCGGGCGCATCGGTCTCGACGACGTTGGCTACCATCCATTTGATCGACAGATTGGCGAGCGTCAGCGGCGCAGGCGCGCTGCCGGGTTGCACGTAGAGACCCGGTGCCGCGTTGCGTGCGGTCACCTGCCCGTCCACCGGGCTGCGTACGATCAGGGTCGAGTCGACGTGTCGCTCGGCGATGATGCGGTCGATCTCGGCTTCCGACTTGCCGAAGATGCGGACCGCATCGCGCGCGGCTTTGTGATTACCTTCGGCGGTCTGCTGATCGGACGTGGCCTGATCGACATCGCGCTGCGGCGCACCGCCGGTCTTGAGCAGCTGCCGCACCCGGTTGAGATTGCGGTTCTGCAGCTCCAATACGCCGGCGGTCGCGAGCAGCGTCGACTCCGCCTGCAGCAAGTCGGAGCTGTCGATAGTGAACAGCGGCGCGCCCTTCTTCACCTCGTCGCCGAGATTGAAGAAGGTGTCGATGATCCGTCCGGCATAGGGCGTGAACACCTGCACCAGCAGGTTTTCGTTGTAGGCGATCGAACCCAGCGCGTCCTTGGTGATGCGGAATTCGCGCTGCTCGACCGGTTCGATGGCGATCGCCTCGACCTGCTTGGCCGAGAGCGCGATCGTCTGCTGGGCGAGATCAATGCCATCCCGGCTCGTATCCGCCGGCTGCGCTCCAGCCGGCGCGACGAGACTGCCGGATCGCATGGCAAGCCCCACGCACCCGGCCGCAACCAAAAGCGCGACCGCTGCAGCGTAAATCGGTGTCTTCCAGCTGTGCTGCATCTGCGCCCCGCAGTCGAACAGATCGGCCGTTTCCGGACGCCTTCGCTGTGGTTAGCAGACCGAGCTTACACCAACCTGACACGGCGCCGTCGCGCTCGCAAAATTACCAATTTCGCTACCTGCGTTTGGCTTCTGTACGCTCACGGCTTGCACGTGGTACGAAGCACAAGTCCCGATCGTCACAATCTTGTTTGCCCCCGCGATGCGCCTCCTGATCGTCGAAGACAACCTCGAACTGGCGGACCTGATTTCGCGGGGCATCAACGCCGCCGGCTACGATGTCGACATTGTCAGCGGGGTCGAGGATGCGCGCGTCGCACTCGCATCGGTGAACTACGTCGCGATGGCGCTCGATCTCGGTTTGCCGGACGGCGACGGCATGTCGCTGTTGCGCGAGCTGCGCGCCGGCCATGAATCGATCCCGGTGCTGGTGCTGACCGCGCGGAGCGGCGTGCAGGACCGCGTCTCCGGCCTGAAGGCAGGTGCCGACGACTATCTGGTCAAGCCGTTCGCGATCGAGGAGATGGTGGCGCGCATTGAAGCCATTCTGCGGCGGCCTGGGCACCTGCTCGGCCGCTCGCTCACCCTTGGCAATTTGACTTTTGATACCGAAGGCCGCCAGATTTTGATCAGCGGCGAGCCGCGCCTGTTGTCGAGCCGCGAGCTCAACGTGCTCGAATTGCTGCTGCGCCGCCAGGGTCGCGTCGTCCCGAAGAAGACACTCGAGGATCAGATCTTCGGGCTCGGCGGTGACGTCGCCTCGAATGCGGTCGAGGTCTATGTCTCGCGGCTGCGCAAGCAGCTCGAAGAACTCCGTGCCACGGTGCAGATCCGGACGATCCGCGGCGTCGGCTATCTGCTGTCGGAGATCAAGTAAGTGTTCCGGCGCGACTCGCTGACCACCCGCATCCTGCTGCTGCATGTGGTGGCGCTGACGATCACCGCAGTGGTGCTGCCACTGATCCTGTTCTGGCTGCTGAATCGCGAGATCGACCGGCTGCACAGCGATGCGATGCGTCGCCAAGCTGAAGTCGTTGCCGAACATCTCAGCGTCGGCTCGGATGGGCAGCTCGACCTCACCCTGCCGCAGGACTTGCGTGACGTGTATTCGGCCGCCTATGGCCGCTATGCCTATGCGGTGGTCGACAGCTCCGGCCAAGTGCTGTTCAGCTCGACCCCGGACCGCAAACCGCTGCTACCGCGCCGATCCGCGGAGCGCGCCTCGTGGTTCGGTCTCGTCACCGGATCGACCGGCCTGTCGGGAGACAGTATCGAGCGACGCATTGGCGGCCGGACGCTAACGATCCAGGTGGTCGAGGATCTCTCGAACGGCGACGTCATCATCGACGACATTGCTGCCAACTTCTTCCATCGCGCCGGCTGGATCGTTCTGCCGATCCTGCTGCTGCTCCTCGCCTTCGACATCGTGATCTTCCGGCGCGCGATCCGCCCCCTGGTCGACGCTTCGGAGCGCGCCGCCAGTATCGGCCCGAGCCGCACCGACATCCGGCTGCCGATGCAGGGCATCCCCAGCGAAATCCGGCCGCTGGTCAGCGCTGTGAACCAGGCGTTCGATCGGCTCGAACACGGCTTCAACGAGCAGCGCCGCTTCACCGCGGATGCAGCTCACGAATTGCGGACGCCACTCGCGATCCTCAGCGCGCGGATCGAGACGCTGGAGCCGAAACCGGCCGGGAAAGACCTGCAGCGCAATCTTGCCGCGATGAGCCGGATCGTGTCTCAGTTGCTCGATGTCGCCGAGATGGACGCGATGCGGGTCGATCCGGACGAGACTGTCGATCTCGTCGAAATCGCAACCGAATTGATCGAAACCGTCGCACCGGCCGCGCTCACCGCCGGCAAGGAGATCGGCCTGCGCGGTGGAGATCACCCCGTCCCTGTGCGCGGCAACGCCGAGATGATCCGGCGCGCGCTGCGCAACCTCGTCGACAATGCGATCCGCCATACACCACCCGGCACCGAGGTGATGATCGAGGTCGATGCAGCCGGGCCCGGCGTCGCGGTGCGCGATCACGGCCCTGGCATCGCCGAGGCCGACCGCAGCATGATCTTCCAGCGGTTCTGGCGCGGCAACCGCGCCCGCAGCGATGGCGCCGGACTGGGCCTTGCGATCGTCAAAGCGGTCGTCGACGAACACGGCGGCGCCATCGCCGTGGCCGACGCTCCGGGCGGCGGCGCGCTGATCACGTTGACGTTTCAGAAGCCGGCCGTGACCTGACGCTGACGGCCGCAGCCTGAGGGAGTTTGTCGGATTGAGCGCCGATCAAATCACAGGAGGCGTGGTCGCGCCGGCGCCCAACGATCGCTGCACCATCACCGTATCGGCCCAGCGGCCATAACGATACGCGACGCCTGGCAGCCGCCCCACGGTGGCAAAGCCGAAGCTATGGTGCAGGCCGAGCGAAGCGGTGTTGTCACCGTCGATATAGCCGATCATCTGGCGGAATCCCGCCGCGGCACAGGCGTCGATCAGCTCGTGCATCAACAGCCGGCCGATGCCGCTGCCGAGGTGATCCGGATGCACATAGATCGAGTGCTTCACCGTGTAGCGATAGGCCGGCCGCTTCCGAAACAGTACCACATAAGCATATCCCACGACGGTCTCACCACGGATCGCCACCAGATGCGGGAAGCGGCGATTACGCAGGTTCTTGCGCCGCTCCTTCAGATCGTCCGGCTGTGGCGTGCCATGGTCGTCGATCCCCTCATCGAGGCCGCGCCGAATGTAATAGCGATAGATGTCGAGCATCGCCTCGACGTCGCCGTCGTGCGAGGAGCGGATCAGGATGGGCGAAGCAGCGTCCACGGCAACTCCAGGAGGCGGCGGGTTATTCGGCCACGACGTAGGTGTAGAGGCGAACCCGACCCGCCTCGTCGAACTCACGATAGACGCCCTGAATCTCGACGTCGAAGCCGGGGAATTCGTTGAAGCTGCGCTCGAACATTTGCAAGTAATCGAGCATCGGCTTGGCCCGTTCGTTCAGCCGCTCGCCGGGAACAATCGTCGCGATCCCGGGCGGATAGACCACGAACGGCGTGGTGGCGATCCGGTCCGCGATCTGGCTGATCGGCAGATAATCGACATCGTTGCGCACCAGGCAGCGCGCGGCGTCGTGCGGCGACATTGCGATCTCGGGCAGATGCTCGGGCAGGAACTGCTTGGCCTGCAGCGCACTGACATCCGCATCGCGGAAGAACCGGTGCATCTGGCCGCACAGGTCGCGCAGCCGCACGCCAGCATAGCGCAACGGTCGCCGCCGGCAGAATTCCGGAATCACCTCTTCCAGAGGCGCATTGTCGTCGTGCAGCTTCTTGAACGCGACAAGGCCGCTGATCAGCGTGCCGGCCTTGCTCGCCTCGACGCCAGGCGTCAGCAGAAACAGCAGCGAGTTGAGATCGTTCTTCTCCGGCACGATCCGGTTCTCGCGCAGATATTGCGCCACCACCGGGGCCGGCACGCCGTGCTCGGCGTAGCGGCCGGTCGCCCGGTCGAAGCCGGGCGTCAGCAGCGTCAGCTTGTTCGGATCGGTCATGGCGAAGCCCGGCGCCATGTTGGCAAAGCCGTGCCAAGCCTCGCCCGGCGCGATCTGCCAGAATGCCGGGTTGGTCGCGAGCTGATCGGTGCTCACCGCTTCCCAGGCAACATCATGCACCGCGCCTTCGCGCGCGGCGTCCGCGATCGTCGCCCGATCTGGCACGAATGGATCGAAGAACCAGCGCCGCTCCGGCCTCGCCTCCTTCTCCTCGAACTCGCGCCGCACCGCGCGGATCTTCTTGCGCAGCTCGATGCCGAGCCGGATCGTATCGTCCCACAGCACTTCGCCGGAGCGTCCCTTCATCATCTGCGCGCCGACATCGAGCGAGGCGAACAGCGGATAGAACGGCGACGTCGAGGCATGCTGCATGAAGCTCTCGTTGAAACGCCGATGCTCGACCCGCCGCTTCTGGCCGCGGATGTGGCGATCCTTGATGTGGATCTGCGACGCCTGGGAGAAACTGGCGAGCTGCTTATGGGTCGACTGCGTCGCAATGATGCCGGGCGCATCGTCGCCGAGATTGGCCAGCCCCATCGCGAAGCGGCCGGCGTAAAGCGGATGAAACTTCATGAAGCCGGCCCAGGCTTCGTCGAACAGGATATAGTCGCACAGATGCCCGATGCGGCGCAGGATCATCTCGGCGCTGTGGATGGTGCCGTCGTAGGTGCACTGCTCGACTACCGCGACACGGAAGGGGCGCGGCTTGCGCCACGCCTCAGGATCCTTAACCAACGGATGGCTACGGATGCGCTCACGCAACGCCGTTTCATCCAGCGCATCCCATGCCATCGGTCCAATCAGCCCCCAGGCGTTGCGGACGGTCGGAATGTAGACCGGGATCCCGCCGCCCATCATCAGCGCACCGTGATGCGCCGCCTTGTGATTGTTGCGATCGAACAGGACGAGGTCGCCGTCGGTGACAAGCGCACCGAGCGCGACCTTATTGGATGTCGAGGTGCCGTTGAGCACGAAGTACGTCTTCTCGGCGCCGAAGATCTGCGCGGCTTCCTTCTGCGCGCGTAGCGCCGGCCCCTCGTGGGTGAGCAGATCGCCGAGGTCGAGCACCGAATTGTCGAGGTCGTCGCGAAACACCGCTTCGCCGAGGTGTTCGATGAACACCCGGCCGATCGGGCTGCGGCTGTAGAACATGCCGCCGTTGTGGCCGGGACAGGTCCAGAGCTGGTTGCCCTCCTCCGCATAGTCGACCAGCGCGCCGAAGAACGGGGTCTTCAGCGTGTCGGCATATTGCTTCAGCCGGCTGATCAGATTGCGCGCGATGAAGGTCGGCGTCTCTTCGGAAAGAAAGACGTAGCCGTCGATGAAATCCAGCACCTCGACCGGCACTTCCTCGAACCGCTTGCGGCGGATCAGCAGCACGATTGGAAAATCGAGACCGCGCCGGCGCATCAGGTTGATCAGCGCGGCGGTCTTGCCCTCGAGCCCCTTCTTGCCCCAATCCACCACCATACAGCCGATCGCCGCATCGGTCTGCACCGCGATCTCGGCATCCTCGAGCTTGCGCGCCTTGACGATCTCGAAGCCGGAGCGCTCGATCTCGGCGACGATCTGGTTGAACCGGATGCCCTCGAGATCATCCGCCTCGAAGGTGGGTGCCGAGAACAGAAAGGTGAAACGCCTGAAATAGTCCATGAGGGTACCCGCGTGAATCGCCGACACTCTCTCGCCGCGTTGTGTGACAGTGTGGTGACAGATGGCCGCGGTCAGCCGTTTCCATGGATGACGCGCGAGCGGCGGTGGCGGCAGACGGCGCAAAAATCTCAAGCGGTCCGGTGCTGCCACGCGCCGGTGACTGTTCGCAATGTACGCGAGCCGACGCTCCCCAGGGAGCGGGGGGCCGCCCCTCCCCGATCAAGCTCTAACCGCTGATACCCGTCTCTGCGGACCTGATTAATCGCGAGGCGGCGTCTGCCTGGACAATGCGATCGACAGGCGGACGGCATTGCTGCAAAGCTGCGGCCATCAGCCCACAGCCGAATGGAGCCGTAATGACGAATGACCGCCCTGCCGACCCCCGCACCAAATGGGCGCAACTTTCGCAAAGCGAGCGTGACGCGGCCTACGATAACAACAGCGCCGTCAAAAACAGCCCCGAGTTGATCGCCGAACGTAACTCCTCGTCCGCGCAGGCGCGCGCGACGTTGAAGTCGGTGCTCGACCTGCCCTACGGCCCACGTCCGAACAATAAGATCGACCTTTATCCCGCGGCCGAGCGCGACGCGCCCTGCCTCGTGTTCTGGCATGGCGGGTATTGGCAGAAGAATTCGCGCGAGCTGTTCGCCTTGATGGTCGAAGGCATTGCCGCGCACGGCTGGTCGATGGCGATTCCGGGCTACTCGCTGGCGCCCGACGTGTCGCTTACCACGATCGTCGACGAAAGCCGCGCTGCGCTCGACTGGCTCGCAGCGCACGGCCCCGAGCACGGCGTCGCCGGGCCGGTGGTTACGTCTGGTTGGTCTGCCGGCGGCCACTTGGTGGCGATGACGCTGGATCATCCGCTGGTCACAGCAGGCTTATCGATCTCTGGCGTGTTCGATCTTGGCCCGATCCGCGACACCGGGCTGAACAAGGCGCTGCAGCTCACCGACGAGGAGATCGCGAAGCTCTCCCCATCGCGGCTACCAGTGATCGACAAGCGGCTCGACCTCGCCTATGGCGCCAACGAATTGCCGGCGCTAGTGCTGGACTCGATGGACCTGCACGCGCGCCGTCAGGCTGCGAGTGCACCGGGGCGGCTGCTACCACTTCCCGGTCACGATCACTTCTCGATCCTGGCCGAACTGCGCCGTCCCGACGGCGCACTGGTCAAGGCGGCGCGAGACCTGATCGGCTAGGCTCGGCTATCGGAGAGACTTGAGCGCGGTGGCGTTGATGAACACCTCGCCGCGCTCGACCCGGACTGGATAGAGCCTTAGCGGCCGGCTCGGCCAGCCGTCCGAGATCGCTCCGTCAATCAGGCTGAAGGAGGCGTCGTGGCGCGGACAGGCTAGCCGCCCGTTGACCACGTGGCCGCATGCGAGATCGGCCTGCTCGTGCGGACAGGCCCGCTCGCACGCTGACACCATGCCGCCGGCCGAAATCAACGCGAGATCGACGCCGGCCACACGAACCGCCACGATGCCCTCGGCCGTCAGCCGCGGCAGGCTGCAGACCGGAAACCATTGGTCCTGTGACCGCGCAACGCCTCCGGTCCAATCCTCAGCCACCGAGATACGCCTTGCGGACGTGCGGATTGGCGATCAGCTCGGCGCCGGTGCCCGACAACACGATGCGGCCGCCTTCGAGCAAGTAAGCGTGGTCGCACATGTCGAGCGCCGCAAAGGCGTTCTGCTCGACCAGCAGCACCGTGGTGCCGGTGTCGCGGATGCGGCGGATGATCGCGAAGGTGCGCTCGACGATGTTCGGCGCCAGCCCGAGCGATGGCTCGTCGAACATCACCAGCCGCGGCCGGCTCATCAGCGCGCGGCCGATCGCCAGCATTTGCTGCTCGCCGCCGGACAGCGTGCCAGCGGCCTGTTTGCGGCGCTCGGCAAGTCGCGGAAACTCGCCATAGATCCGGTCGCGGTCGGCGGCCACCTCGGATCGATCGCTGCGCAAATAAGCGCCCATGTCGAGGTTCTCCTCGACCGTCATATGCGGAAATACGCGGCGGCCTTCCGGGCAATGCGCGATGCCGGATTTCAAAATGCGAGGCGGCTTTGCGCCGGTCAGCACCTCGTTGTCGAACCGCAGCGCGCCGGCGCGCAGCGGCACCAAGCCGGAGATCGCCCGCAGCGTCGTGCTCTTGCCGGCGCCATTGGCTCCAATCAACGCGACGAGCTGCCCGGCCTTCACCTCGAAGGTAATGCCCTGCAGCGCAGTGACGCCGCCATAGCCGCAGACGGCGTTGATGAGCTCAAGCATGCTTCACCCCCTGGCCGAGATAAGCTTCGATCACCGCCGGATCGTTGCGGATCACGTCCGGCGTTCCTTCGGCGATGATGCGGCCGTAGTTCAGCACCACGATCCGATCCGACACGCTCATCACCATCGGCATGTCATGCTCCACGAGAAGAATGGTGATGCCGCGATCGCGGATCTTGCGGATCAGCTGGACGAACGTATGCGTCTCCGATGCGTTCATGCCTGAAACCGGCTCGTCGAGCAGCAGCATCGACGGCTCGGCGGCCAGCGCAAGCGCCACGCCGACCAGGCGTTGCTCGCCGTATGACAGCGAGCCGGCAAGATCATGCGCACGGCGGCCGAGGCCGACCCACTCGACCAGCTCGGCCGCCTTCTCTTTCAGCTCCGCCTCCAGCCGCCGCACCCGCGGCAGCCCGAGCACCGACGGCAGCACGCCGACCCGGCCGCGGCGATGCAGCCCAATCAGGACGTTGTCGTAGACGGTGTCGTTGGGAAACACGCTGGTGCGCTGGAATGTGCGGATCAGACCGAGATCGGCAATCGCCTGCGGCTTCATCCCGCGCAGTGACTGGCCGCGATAGGTGACGTCGCCATGTGTCGGCGTCAGGAAGCCGGTGACGACGTTGAATGCCGTGGTCTTGCCGGCGCCGTTCGGGCCGATCAAGCTGACGATCTCGCCCTCACCCACCGAGAACGTCATGTCGGAGATCGCGACGAGGCCGCCGAAATGCATCGCGACTTTGTCGACGCTCAGCGCAGTCCGTATCGCGGGCTGCTTCAAGGCTGCAGAGACTGTCATCATGCGCCCTCCTCAACGCCGCGCTTTGCGAAGCTCGGCGTTGCCACCGGTTTCATCCGCGGGAGCCACTGCACCAGCGCCGGCACGATGCCGCGCGGCATGATGAACAGGATGACGATCAGCGCGCTGCCATAGGCGATCCACTGCGCCTCCGGCGCCATCACCGGCCGAAGCGCCACCGGCATCAGGCCGAAGATCAGCCCACCGACCACCGGCCCGGCGAGCGTGCCCTTGCCGCCGGTGATCACCATGATCACCATCGTCACCGTGTTGATGAAGGCGAAAACTTCAGGATCGATGATCTTGATATAGTGCGCGTACAAGCTGCCGGCGCCGCCGCAAATGCCGGCCGAAACCACAGCCGCCAGCGTCAATGTTTTGGTGACATCGATGCCGATCGACACCGCCAGCGTCTCATTCTCCATCAGCCCGCGCATCGCCCGGCCGACATGGGAGCGTACCAGCCGCGCAATCAACAGATAACAAGCCACGGCAACGCCGAGCACCAGGTAATAGTTGTGCAACTTGGTGCGGAAGACGAATTCGCCGAGCCCGGGGAAGCTCACCTGCATCGGCGGGATGCTGGTCAGCGCCAACGGCCCCTGCGTCAGCTCGACCCAATTCAACGCCACCAATCGCACCACCTCGGCGAACGAGATGGTGACGATGACGAAATAGGCGCCGCGCACCCGGAACGACAGCCGCCCGACCAGATAGCCGCACAGCGCCGACACCAGCACGGCGACCGCGAAGCCGGCCAGCGGCTGCCACGGCTCGTGTACGACGTGCAACCCGAACGGCAGGCTGACGCTGAAGCCGAGCGAGGTCAACGCGCTGACATAGCCGCCGATGCCGAAGAAGGCGATGTGGCCGAGGCTGAGCTGGCCGGTGAAGCCGAGCAGCAGATTGAGGCTCATCGCGCCGATCACGAAGATCCCGGTGGTGATCAGCGCGTTGAGCAGATACGGATCGCTCAGCCATAGCGGAACGGCGGCGAGCGCGGCGACAATGATGATCGACAGCAACAGTTTCATCCGACGCGCTCCGCACGAGGAAACAGCCCGGTCGGGCGGAAGATCAGCACGGCGATGATGATCAGGAAGCCCATCGCGTCGCGATAGCCGGACGAGATGTAGCCGGCGCCCAACTCTTCGGCGAGCGCCAGGATGAAGCCGCCGATCACCGCGCCGGTGATGTTGCCGAGACCGCCGAGAATGACGATGGCGAACGCCTTGACGGCGGCGAGATCGCCCATCGCCGGATAGACCACGTAGACCGGACCGAGCAGCGCGCCGGCCGCGGCGGCAAGGCTTGAGCCCATTGCGAAGGTCGAGGTGTAGATCAGGTTGACGTTAACGCCCATCAGCGCCGCCGTGTCCTGATCCTGGAAGGTCGCGCGCATCGCGCTGCCGAGCCGGGTGCGGTTGATCAGCACGTAAGTCAGCACGATCAACGCGCCGGCAGCGAGCAGCACGAACAGCCGCAGCCACGACACCGAGATCGGGCCGATCTCGAGCGGCGCGTCTGGAAACGGCGTCGGCACAGATTTGGCGACGCCGCCCCACACCCACAGGGTCGCCGACTGCATCGCGATCCAGGCGCCGATCATCACCAGCATGGTGGTGTCGATGTCGGAGCCGCGCAGCGGTCGCAGCAGCGTCAATTCCACCAGCGCGCCGAGCGCCCAGCCGGCGGCAATCGCCAGCGGCAACGCGACGAAGAAGTTCAGTTCGAACTTCTGCACCACGATGAACATCACATAGGCACCAAAAGTGTAGAGAATGCCGTGGGTGAAATTCACGACATTCATGATGCCGAAGATCAACGTGAGGCCGATGCCGAGTAGCGCATAGGTGCCGCCGAGCACGAGCGTGTTGATGAGATGCTGGAGTAATTCGCCCAAGGTCGATCCTCACCTGCCGGGGAAGGACGAGGCGCGGGGCGCGCCTCGCCAGTGGTCGTGTCGCGCGATCAGAGGTCCTTCATCCCGACTTTGCCGTCGGTGATCTCGATCAGGTACACGTTGGGCTGGCTCTGGCCGCTCTCCTTGCCGGCGGGGCCGGACTTTTGGAACACGATGTCGCCGTTGAGGCCCTTCAGCTTGATGTCCCACAGCGCGGCCTTGATCGCGGCCGGCTCGGTCTTGCCGGCCTTCTCGATCGCGGCCGCCGCGGTGCGGATGCCGTCATAGCCGCGGAAGCTCTCGGTGCAGCCGGCGAAATCGAAGCCGCGCTTCTTCCACTCGGAGACGAAGTACGTGGTCGCTTCCGGGTTCGGCGTCTTGTCCGGGAACCACGGCAGAAAGGTCGTCAGATGCATGGTGCCGTTGGCGGCGGCACCGGCCTGGGCGATGATCTGGTCGGGGTTCTGCGAACCGCCGGTGGTGATAATCCGCTTCTTCAGGCCGAGCGCGGCGGCCTGCTTGAACAGCAGCGTGAGCTGATCGACCGCCGCGGTGACGATGATGGTCTCGGAGTCCGAGCCCTTCAGCTTGGAGAGCTGCGCGCTCATGTCCTGGGCGCCCTGGTCCATGGTCTCGACCAGGCCGACGCCGATGCCCTTCTCCTTCATCATCTTGCCGAAGTCCTCGGCGGCGCCGCGGCCCCAATCGTTGTTGATGACCAGGAAGTCGACCTTCTTTAGGCCGAGCTTGTCGATGATCTTGGCGAACGCGGCGGCCTCGATCGCCGACGGCGGCGAAATGCGGAAGATGTAGGGATTACCCGTGGTGGTGATCTTGCCGGACGACGAGGTCTCGACCACCATCGGCACTTCGTATTCCATCAGCTTGGGCATCACCGCCAGCGTCAGGCTGGAGCCCCAGGCGCCCATCATCACCGGCGTCTTGTCGCGGGTGATCAGCTTCTCGGCGACCGCAGCCGCCTCGGTCGGGTTGCTCTTGTTGTCCTCGATCACCAGCTCGATCTGCTTGCCGAGCACGCCGCCCTTGGCGTTGATCTCGTCCGCCGCAATCTTCGCGCCGTTGACGACGTAAGTGCCGGACGCCGCGAAGGCACCGGTCAGCGGTTCGTTGACGCCGATCTTGATCGTCTCGGCCGAGGCCGTTCCCATCAGGAGCGCAGTGGCCGCCGCGATGAGAGAAGCAGTCCGCAGGGTTCGCATCATCCTCGTTTCTCCGTGATCGTTTTGTTTGGTTGATCGGACGCCGCCCCCGGCGCCCGTCGCAAGTCGCCTTCGCCCACCGCTACCGGCGGGTCGTCCCTCCCAGCCAGCGCGGCAGCCGCGCCCTTATCAGGCCGAGCAGCAGCGCCAGCCCGTTGAGATGTTGAGCAGCTTGAGCAGGACCGACGGTCTCACCGGACAGCTTGCGTTCGAGATTGGCTGCGAACTGATCGACCAGACGTCGGGCGAGATCGCGCACCAGGCCGCTGCGTCCGACCTGCGCCAGCAGACCGGTGAGCGTGTAGCCGATCGTCAGGTCGACCCGCGTCGCGCGTCCCTCATCCCGCGGCGTCAGCCGGTAGCGGATTTCACCCTGGGTCGACGACCGGCTGCGGCGATCATTGCCGGTGCCGATGATCCGGCCTGAGAGGCCGTCGTCGGCACGCTCGATCCGGGCGACGCCCGCGAATTGCGCCGCGATCGGCCCGACCTGCACGCGGATCTCGCCTTCGATGCGATTGGGATCGGCGGCGTTGGTCAGAGCGACGCCGGGCAGGCAGGCAGCGACCGCGGCGACATCTGCGAACAGCGCAGCGACGTTCGCGGGCGCATGCTGCACCTCGAACGCCTGCTCGATCGTGGCGGCCGGCGTGAAGTCCGCAATCGCAGCAGTCGCCAGAGACGCCGTGACGCTCGCCGCCGCAAACGTCGATGCCACCTCGAGATCGTCTTTGGCCGTGCCATGTCCCGATCCGGCCGGCCCCAGTGTCGTACGGCCCCCACCGACGACGGGCTGAATGCCGCGCGCACGGCGGGCTGCAATCACCGACATCACCGCACGGACGATGCCGACGTAGCCGGTGCAACGGCAGAGATTGCCGCTCATGCCGATGCGGATGGCCTGCTCGTCGGCATCGGGCAACCGCAGCACCAGATCGCGTGCCGACACCAACATGCCGGGGGTGCAGTAGCCGCATTGCAGCGCGTGCTCGCGCGTGAAGGCGGCGCGCAGCTCGGTCGCGATCTCGTCTTCGTCGAGTCCTTCGATGGTAGTGACAGCAGCGCCCTCGCAAGCGGCTGCGAAGGTGATGCACGACCTCGCCGGAACGCCGTCGATCAGCACGGTGCAGGCGCCGCAGACGCCGTGCTCGCAACCGAGATGAGTACCGGTGAGATCGAGATGATCGCGCACGACATCGGCCAAGCTTGTGCGGGGCTCAGGGCGCAGATCGACGGCGCGGCGGTTGATAGTCAGGGCAAGCGTGCTCATGCGGCCTCCTGCAGGGCGCGCTTCAGCACGGTGAGATGAATGTGGCGATGCACCGCGTCGGTGACGCCGGCGTCGCTCAGCAATCGGTCGGCTACGCGGAGATCGAACCGCGTCTTGTAGTCGGCGCCGATGCGGCCGCCGAACAGCTCCGCAGGCTCTGCGATCATGATCGGCGCGGCATCGAGCGCACCGATCACGATCCGCGCGCTCCCCGCGTCGGGATCGATCAACACCGCGCATTGGCCGTGGGCGAATTCACCGGTCTTGCGGCAGGTCTTGAGGTAGGCCCACTGCGCGGTTGGCGGCCGCTTCGGAATGTGGATCGCGGCGACCAGCTCGCCGGGCTGCAAGCAGCTCTGCAGCGCGCCGACGATGAATTCGGACAATGACACCTGTCGGCTTGCGGATGCGCTGCGCAGCGTCACGCGTGCGCCGAGTGCGATCAGCACCGACACCCAGTCGGCAGCCGGGTCGGCATGGCTCAGCGAACCACCGATCGTGCCGCGATTGCGCACCGCGCGATAGGCGATATTGGCCGCGACGCTCCGCATCGCGCCGGCGCTGATGTCCGGCACGCGGCCGTCTTCGATATCGGCGTGGGTGACGCAGGCGCCGAGCACAAGCTCGTCGCCGCTGATCTCGGCCTGCTTCAGCTCGTCGATCGCGGTGATGTCGACGATCTGCTCAGGCTGCGCCAGCCGCAGGTTCAGCATCGGCCCCAGCGATTGGCCGCCGGCCATCACCTTGGCGCCGGCGTTGCTGGCAAGCAACGCCAATGCAGAGGTGAGATCGCGCGGGCGGTCGTAATCGAACGGCGCGGGCTTCATGCGGCCGCCCTCCCCGTTTCCTGCGCCGCGATCACCGCTTCGACCACACGATGCGGCGTGATCGGAGAGCGCATCAGTTCAGCGCCATAGGGACGCAGCGCGTCGTTGACGGCGTTGGCGATCGCGGCCGGCGGCGCAATCGCACCGCCCTCGCCGATGCCCTTGACGCCGAACCGCGTATAGGGCGCCGGCGTCTCCATGTGATCGAGCCGCGGCGCCGGCACCTCCGTCGGCCCCGGCAGCAGATAGTCGGCGAATGTCGTCGCCAGCGGCTGTCCCGCCCCGTCGAACGGCATCTCTTCATAGAGCGCGGTGCCAATGCCCTGGGCGAGGCCGCCAAAAATCTGGCCGTCGACCACCATCGGATTGATCAGCACGCCGCCGTCTTCGACGATCACGTAGTCGAGAATTTCGACCGCGCCGAGATCGGGATCCACCGCGACGACCGCCGCATGCGCGGCGTAGCTGAAGGTGCCGCTATCGCGCTGCGGCTTGTAGCCGGAGGTGACGTCGAGCCCTCCGGGATCGACATCCTTCGGCAGATCCTGCGGGCGGCGATACCAGGTGTGGGCGATCTCACGCAGCGTGACGCTGCCGTTCGGGCCGCGAACTTCGGCGTCGATCAGTTCGACGTCGGCGACGTCCTGCTGCAGCAGCTTGGCGCCGATCCGTTTGATCCGGTCGCCGAGATCGCCGCAGGCGGTCGCCACTGCGCCGCCGGCCATCACGGCGCAGCGCGAGCCCCATGTGCCGGTCGAATACGGCGTCATTGCCGTATCGCCGAGGATGATCCGCACCTTGCCGACATCGATGCCGAGCATCTCGTGGGCGACCTGCGCCAGCGTGGTTTCCATGCTCTGGCCGTGCGAATGCACGCCGACGCGCAGCTCGAGCCCGCCATCCGGAGTCAGCCGCGCCGTTGCCTGCTCATGGCCCGGCACCATCGGGATGCCCCAGCCGGAATACACCGACGTGCCGTGCGCAGCCTGCTCGCAATAGATCGACACGCCGAGCCCGATGCGGCGGCCGTCCGGCTCGCCGCGGCGCTGCCGCGCGCGCAGGGCCTCGACATCGATGGCCTCCAGAGCCCGCCGCATCGCTTCTGGATAGTCGCCGCTGTCGAAATGCTTGTTGGTGATGTTGTCGAACGGCATCTGCTCGGGCTGCACCAGATTGCGCAGCCGCACTTCGCTCGGCTCCAACCCTGTTTCAGCCGCGACGAGGTCGAGCATCAATTCCAGCGCGAAGCACACGCCGGTGCGCGCGACGCCGCGATACGGCAGGATCGGGCATTTGTTGGTCGCGACCGAAAAGGTGCGGCAGCGATAGGCCGGCATCACGTATGGGCCGGGCAGAATGCTGGCGACCTGCGCGGCCTCGAGGCATGCGGAGAACGGATAGGACGAGTATGCGCCGGAATCGACCGTCGCTTCGCAATCGATCCCGCGCAGTTTGCCGTCGCGATCGGCATAGAGCGTGATCTTGTAGTGATGCTCGCGGCAGTTGGCGCTGGCGGTGAGATGTTCGCGACGATCCTCGATCCAGCGCACCGGATGGCCGAGCCGCATCGTCAGCCACGACAGACAGACTTCCTCGGGCAGCAGAATGCCCTTGTGGCCAAAGCCGCCGCCGACATCCGGCGAGATCACACGGATGCGGCCCTGATCCATGCCGAGGCATTCGGCGAGGCCGTTGCGGTTGATATGCGGCATCTGCGCAGAGGTCGTAACGACGAGCTGATCGAGCCGGTGATCGAAGCTGGCGACCACTCCGCGGCCTTCCAGCGGCGCCATGCACTGCCGCGCCGTGGTGATCTCGCGCGACACCTTGATCGGAGCGTCGAGCGCCGCCGAGATATCGACTTCGAAATTGGTTTCGAGGAAGACGTTGTCGCCCCAATGCTCATGCACGAGCGGCGCATCCGGCGCGCGCGCCTGCCGCATGTCATGCACCGCTGGCAACTCTTCGAGATCGAGCACCACGGCGGCGGCGATATCCTCGGCCTCGGCACGCGTCGGCGCGACACACATCGCGATCAGTTCGCCGACCTGCCGGACCTTGTCGGTTGCCAGCACCGGCTGCTCCGAGATCTTGAAGCCCGGCAGTCCCGACACCGCACGTATCGGATTGACGCCGACGAGATCCGCGGCGGTGAACACACGGTCGCTATACGCTTCCGGCACATGAATGCCGCGGATCCGGGCATGCGCCAGCGGACTACGCACGAAGGCGACGTCCTGCATCCCGGCAAGCCGGATGTCGGCCACGTACTGCCCACGACCGCGCATCAGGCGGTCGTCCTCCTTGCGCGGCAGGCGTGCGCCGACCCCCTGCCCGCTTGCCTGATGCTGGTCGATCCGTCCGTGCACTGCCGATCCCTCCTCAGGCTGCAACGGCTTCGGGCAAGATTGCGGCGTCGGCGTCGTAGCGGACGCCGGCGCGCAGGCAGAACGCCGGCTGCAGCAGGCTGTCCGCGATCACTTCGGTATTCTCGTTGTCGCGCAGCACGAAGCGGCCGGCGCGCTGCGTCAGCACCGACACGTCCGCATCCATGCCGACCTTGAGAGCGCCGATCTCGTCCGAACGCGCGATCATCTTGGCGGGATTGGCGGTGACCATCGGCACCACCTGTTCGAGCGAAAGGCCGAGCGCCATCATCGAACTCATCGCCTGCACCAGGCTGAACTTGGCCTGCCCGGCGAACGGATGGTTCTCCTCGTCCTCGTGCTGATCGGGCGTGCCAGCCGGCGCCGGCACATGGGTGTTGTAGCCGTGGATGTCGGCGCCGAGCGTGGTCGGCACAATGCCGGCCGCGATCGCCTTCTTGGCGAGCCGATAGGAGAAGTGGCTGCCGTGGCCGACATCGACCTTCAGACCGCGATCGAGCGCCGCCTGGATCACAGGATGCACCACGCCTTCGCGATTGATGAAGCCGCCAGGGTGGCGCGTGAACGGATGCGCCAGCACGTCGCCTTCCTTCAGCAGCGGAATGACGCGCGTCAGGATCGTATCGGCGTCCTCGCCATTGGCGCCGCTCTCCGGCAGCCCCCAAAGCTGACCGAAATGCACATACACCGGCAGCTCGGCGCGGCGGCCGATCTCCGCCGCCATCTCGATCACGCGAATGCCCCAGCGCGCGAAGCCGCCAATTTCCGCATGGGCCTTGATGCCGCGCACGATGTCCGGATTGGCGCGCGCCGCCTTCACGGTGGCGTCGATGTCGACACCGTCCGGGCTATACAGCTGCGGGTAGTAATGACCTTCCAGGCCGCCGACCAGATACGCCGACAGGAACGCATAGACCCGCGACTTCGCCGGCTCGGCGATGAAGTGGCGGAAGCCCGGCAGCGTCATGCAGGACGGACCGCCCTGATCGATCAGCGCCGTGACGCCCGACCGCACGCCAACCATGTCCGGATTCATCCCGAAGCGGCCGGATACATACTGATAGATGTGCGCGTGCGTATCGATCAGCCCAGGCAGCACCAGCTGACCGGCGACGTCCACCACCTCCTTGGCGCTCGACGGCAGAATGTCCTTCTGCACGGCGGCGATCTTGCCGCCCCTCACCGCGACATCCATCACGCCATCGATGCCGGACGCCGGGCAGATCACGCGCCCGCCGCGCAACAGAAGATCAAAGCTGGCACTCACCGACATCGAACTGCTCTCCACGAACCTGACCAAAATTACGAAGCATGCTTCGCATTTGCATCTAGCAAGGCTTATGCCAAAGTCTAAGAGACCAAGGACGTAGAGAATCGCGTTACTGATTTTCGCTGTGCGGCGCCGGCCGTTCAGCTTGCAGAGATGGAGAGAAACGCTTGCGGCAGAAGCATTTCCGCGCGGTCGAGGCGACGCACGAACCTTGGCCCTTGGCCCAGCGTCCCGGCTTTCTGATCCGGCGCTTGCACCAGATCCATGTGGCGCTGTTTCAGCAGGCATGTGCTGAATTTGAAGTCACACCGCTGCAATACAGCCTGCTGTCTGCGCTCGCGGCTCGCAAAACCGCCGATCAAACAACGCTCGCGGCAGACATTGCGCTCGACCGCACCACGACCACCGGCGCACTCAAACGCCTCGAAGCGCGCCATCTGGTCGAGCGGCCGGTCAACGCCGAAGACCGCCGCGCCCGCTTGTGCCGCCTCACCAAAGCCGGCGCTCATCTCCTGGCTAAGATCGAAGGCGCCGCCCGCTCCGCCCATGAAGCGACGCTGCATGGCCTGTCAGCACGCGAGCGAACCCAGTTCGTCGCAATGATGCAGCGCATCGTCGCGCAGAACGCCAACCAGGACACCGAAGCGCCCTCGCTCGAATGACCACTGCTGGTTCCTTACTCGCAAGATGTCCACACGTTGATCATTGGTCTCAAATCAACGCTGAGATCGAGAGGCGCGCACCTTCTGGAACGGAACTAATTTGCGGATCGCGCAACGTCGAGCAGCTTGCTGATCACCGCACTGGCAAGAATTTGATCTGCAATGTGTGAGTTTTGGCGAACGAGAGTCGCGATCGTTTGTTCGCGGACCAAGACAGACGATGTGGCCGCTGTGAGGATCAATCGTACGCGTTGCTAAACAGCAGGATCAGCGCGAATTGC
Organism: Rhodopseudomonas sp. G2_2311; assembly: GCF_047501505.1. NCBI lineage: Bacteria > Pseudomonadati > Pseudomonadota > Alphaproteobacteria > Hyphomicrobiales > Nitrobacteraceae > Rhodopseudomonas > Rhodopseudomonas sp. G2_2311. Next base: position 48,066 of record NZ_JAZDRK010000003.1, on the reverse strand, counting down.
GACGCACGGAGATGAAGCCAAGACGCTCGCGCGCCTGCATAGGTTTGGTCAGGAAACACAAAGCCGTCGTGCATCTGCACGTCGGTCGTGTTTTAACACCATTCAACATATGATGAGGTTGAAGTGGTGGGCGCACTAGGGCTCGAACCTAGGACCCGCTGATTAAGAGTTAACCACTACATGAGACTTTTCAATAACTTATAACGTTTCTCTGCGCCGTTTTTAGCCGAGTTTTTCCGTTTGTCAGATGCCCTAATGCTGCGGCGGGAGCCCTCCGCCGCTGAAGTAGGACACCAGCTTGATGATGGCGGCGCCGACCGCGCCACCGCCGACTGTCCACCCTCCCCGGACCAGCCAGAGCGCTCCGATCGAGCGCTGGTGCTTCTGCTCGTGCGTCTCGACCAACGGGACGATGCGCTGCAACTCGCGCTCGATGCCGTCGATCTTGTTCAATCGAGCGTACATTTCCCGCCGCCGTTCATCCGCTGTCTCCAGCGATTTGGCGATGTGGATGCACTGCGCCTGAACGCCGCCGAGCTGCTGCCGCAACTCTCCGAGGGTCGAGATGATTTCGAGTTGCAGTGAAACGGCAGGAGGCGCATCGACAGTCATCGTTCACTTCCCAGGCGGCTTGAGCCCCGTCAGATTGACCTTACCCGGGCCGCTGTTCAGCACCACGGGGCCGAGCCCGCACAGGCCGGCAACCAGCAGATAGGCCCAGTCGATCGTCGCGCCGGACGACGGCCAGGAGCCGCCGAAGGCCCGGATATAGGCCGAGATGCCGACTTGAGCCCACAGCAGCACGCCGAGCTGAGACAGCACCACGGCCGACCAGACGACGCGCACCATGCGGGAATTCTTGGCGAGATCGGTGAAGCTGGCGAAGGTCTTCGCCAGCGCATCGGACTGCGCTTTCATCACCTCGGCGAACGCCTCGATCAACGCCTGCTCGACACGCGCGTTCAGCTCGGCCAGCGTGATCTGTTTGTTGGCGTACGCAGTGAAGGCGTCCGCCGCCTTACCGATGATCAGCGGCGCCAGCGCGGTGACAAGCGCCAGCATGTCAGCCCCGCACGATCGAGCGCATCCGCGCCCAGAAGGTCAGCACGCCGATCGCGATCATTGCGTAGCCGAGCAGCTTCGGATTGCCGCCGAGCGCGTCGTTGATCTGCTGTTTGACCTGCGGATCGCCTAGCAGGAGCGCGAGCGCGTCGAGCTGCGACGTCACGAAGCCGATCGCCCACAGCGCATAGGACAGCGCCACGGTCACCGAATTGTAGGCGACCGCCGCGGCCTTCTGCCAGAAGGTGTCGGCGTCAGCGTAAAACTCGGCAAAGCGCGGCGTCGCGCGCAGGATCGGCCGAACCACCAGATAGACGCCGACCGCGAACACCACGACCGACAAGACCCAAGACACCGCAATCCACATAGTCGCCTCCTGTTGGCCGCGCTCAGGCGGCGGGCTTCGAATGTTTGCGGGCGAGCCAGACGCCCAGTGCGACCAGGCCGCAGCCGGCGACCGCGATGAACAGCATGGTCCACTGCTGCCAGCCCCAGCCCTGCTGCACGCCGACAGCGACGGCCGATGCACTGGAGCCGACCGAAGCAACCGCCACGGCCTTGGCGGGCGTGACCGCCGGCACAGGCTCCGGAATCACGCCCGCTTGATCGTTGACGATCGCCAGGCGCTGGAAGATCGGCTCGTTGCCGGCCATCCGCGCGCGGCGGTCGGCCATGCCGTTCGTGCCGCCGTTCCAGGCGTAAACGCAGCCCGCGAAGTCGCCGGCATCAGCGAACCGGTTCAGGCCCTTCCACTGCCAGAACGCCGCACAGATCTCCGGCTGAAGGTCGAGGGTGGAGGCGAGCGGCGGATTGTCGAGCGCCGGGATCGACGTCAGACGCTGCAGCGCCGCGTAGCCATCACGGCCGGTCCACTGCGGGCCGCCGCGGCCGATATAGGTCGAGCCGTCCGACGTCCCCGGCCGGTTGCCCATGCGGCTGCCATAGATGTCGTCGAACGCCTTGCGCTGCCAGCCCGGCTCGCTGCCGTACTTGGCAACGACCTTGCTCGGGTCGGGGATCAGCTTTCCGTTGCCATCGCGCCCCTTGTTGAAGCGGTTCGGCCACACCGCCGCCATCCGGTCGGCGGTATAGTTGATGTTCTCGGTCAGGTTGGCGATGGTGAAACCGTCGCACTCGTGCTCGATGTTCGCGCAGAAGTAAGCGAGGCGCTGACGGGTGGCGGTGATGCCGACGCGGTCGAGCACAGCCTGCTTGGCCGCGAACGCGTCGATCACCGCCTGCGGCGCACGCGGGAAGATCGCGTGCCAGTCTTTCGCCGTGAGTTTGATCCGAGCCATGAGCGACACCCTCTGCAATTGTTGCGCGAGGATGCGCCAGGTTTCGATCCGTCAACCGCGGGGGACGATAACAACGCCTAAGCTGACGAGGTCTTCGACAGTCAGCCCGGCCGCGGCGAGCTTCTCTGCGGGCGTCAGCGGCGCCCCGACTGCACCGGACAAGAACTCTTGGACCGCCGATTTGGAGGGCGCAGCGCCGACATAATCGACAAAGACGACAACACCGCCATCCAATGTGTATGGCCCAGACCTCACCGCATCCGGGTGCTGATCAGTAGCAGGAAACGGCGGGGCCTCATCTCGGTACACACATCTGATCACCGTCACGTCGCGATCTCCCTCACAATCAAGTAACTGTTGCTTGTCCCTCCGAGCTTCGCTCCAGAAGACTGGCCGTTGAACGTAACCGTCGACGCAAAATGCGACCCAGCACGCCCCTTCAATGTCGTTGGGGACGCGGTCTTTGCCAAGAAACAAGCCCGAATATGCATTCGAACGGGAGCATTTGCTGTAACGTTATCGACTTCCGATGCGGCCAGCGCATTCGTAATGCTGTCTTGAAATAGGGCCATCACGACGTTGTTTACCGTGCTACTCGATAGCGCCATTCCCATCTCGACATCGAGCAGATGAGCTGCTGATGTTGGGACGACGGTCTTAGCGAGGTACTGGTCTCCTTCCGTGATCTGCGGCGTCGACGTTGTATAGGACATCTGGGTTGCGGCGTACGCCAACCCAGAGGCCACTTGCGCCGCATAAGAAACCGTAGATCCTGGCAACGGCACGTCGGCCGCGAACAGCCGGACGCGCCCCGGGCTGATCCACGTCCCGACAGCCGCAAGCCCGGCTTCCCACGTCAGATAGCCGAGCGTGACAAACGCCTTCGAGGTGACGGCTGCCCCGGTGTAGAAGGTTTGCGCGCTGTCGGCCGCCCCGGCGCCACCCTCCGCGGTCGACGACGCGGTGTCCCATGCCGACAACGCGTAGATGTCGACTCCGTTCAGGCAGTTGATGACGCCAAGCCGGAAAGTGCCGCCATCATTGAAGCCGACGACCCACACCTTGACCGGCGTCGACGTCGCCACGACGCCGAGCGATGATCCCGACGATACGGACAACGACGTCGCGGCCGTCAACGAAAGAACGGTTAACGCTCCATCCGCGGCCGTCGCGCTGCGGAAAATGATGTGCACAGGATCGGCAGACGTCGGGTCGCCGCCGGCCATCGTCTTGATCGCGATCGTCAGCGTGCCGGCCGACGCCGTTGCTACGAGCACCCCGTTGACCATCGACATCCCAAGCGCACTGGCCGACAAGGTCTGCGCGGTGACGGCGCCGGCACTGACCGCGCTACCCGCTGTTTGCGAAAGCAGCTTCCATCTGCCATCAGTCGCATCATAGCGGATGGTCGCCGATTGCCTGCCCTGCAGAGTGATGTCGGATGCGAAGTCGAAGCGGTTCACGGCCAGCGAGTTCGTATCACCAGCCTTCAGGACGATCGGGTTTGTGCCGACATTGACGATCACCTTGACCACGCCGTCGCGGGCGTCAGCGATCCCTGTGATGTTGCGGCTCGCGTCGCTCGTCAGCCGCAGCGTCGTTGCCAACGCAATGTTGGAGGGCGCGTAGTCGTTCTGGTTGGCGGTCAATTGCGCCGGCGAAATAGTGCCGGTCAGCAGCAGCTCCTCGGTGATGTAGGCCAACTTCTCATTGCCGCCGGCGCGCATCCAGCGACCATCGGCAACCGAATATTGCAGCTCGACAGAGCCTCGCGGCCGCAGCACCAGGTCGCGCTCGAACAGAAACCGATTAGAAGCCAGCGATGCGGTCGACGTCGTCGAAAGCGTGATGTCGAACGACCCGCGATTGCGGATGGTCAGACGTCGCCCGGCAGCGCCGCCAGCGAGACCTGTGATCGTGCGCTTGGCGTCGGAGGTCAGATCCAGCAGCTCGGCAATCGCCAGATCGGTTGGGCTGTAATCGTTCTGGTCGCCGGCGATCTGCGGCGGCGAAACCACATAGGCATAGCCCCAGCGCTTCTGCAGATATCCGCCCTGCGTCGCACCGTCGCCGATACGCAACGCCTTCAAGGTCTGATCGAACGGGTACTCGCCTTCGAGCGGCGTTCCGGCTTCAAGGACGGCTCGCGTGTTGCGGATGTGCTGTCGTCGCGTCGCCATCAAAACACCCCATCGTCGATTGTTCCGGTTTCGGCGGTGCCGAAAATGCCGTCATCTGGATTGTTGAACGCCGACATCACGACGGCCGCGTAAGCCGACGCCTTCTGCGCCCAATGCAGCGCCGAGTAGCTGGCGCCCTGCACCGGCGTATTTTCAGCGGTCTCCGCCCACGCCTGCGCCTTGTCTCGCGCCGTCTCTGCGCCGGCCTTGAAGCTGCCTGCATCAGCCGACGAGGCGAGCGCTGCGGCGGCCGAGGCGGCGCATTGCGTGACGTAGTTCTGCAGATTGATGATGCCGGTAATCGTCAGAACCCACAGCTTCGTCGCCACGTCGCTGTCGTCGACGGGGTCGCGCGCCTTGATACGGCGCGGCAGGAAGGACACCACGTCGTTCGACGCGAAATAAGGGAGAGTTGCGCGATTGATCCGACCCTTAAGCTCCGCCGCCAGCATGGTCAGACGGTCGAACAGGCGCGTGAAAACCGAAGGATCAAAGCTCGCGAGGTTGACAAAATCGACGCCCTGCACCGCCATGCTGTCACGCTCGATCGTCAGGACGATCGGCGCATCTGCAGATGCCGACGGCAGCGCGATCGGCCGCACGGTCACCGCATTCGTGCCGGTCGCAAGGTCGACGCCGTAGTGAACGCCGCGCGTCAGCGGCACCGGCAGGCCGTCGGCATCGAGCCACGCGACCTTGACGAAATCCCGATCGTCCGCCGAGAAGCCGGCCGCGAACGACGTCTCGGCGCCGGTCCACTGGCGTTCGGCATAGCAGGCTTCGGTCGCGACGGTCATGGACGGCCCCGGTGTGGTCAGCCATCGGACCATAGGGCGCAGGTGCCCGCGTCAACCGGCCCGAAGGGCGAACAGGGCAGAAGGTCGAGGAGAGCTACTGCGGCCCGAGCACGGCCGCCGGGTTCGGAGCGCGGTCCGGGGCGGTCTCGCCCGGCCGGAACCAATAGCGCTGGCCGTATTCCTTGATCATCCGCTGTTCACGCCGGGCGAAGCCTTCGGCGTAGGTCGGGTCAATCGCGCGATGGATCTGGTCGAAGATCAGCCGATCGGTCGCCAGCCGCGAAAACCACAGGTTCGAACCGGGCGTGATGTGCTTCACCAGCTCGATACCCTTGCCGATCGCGCCCGGCTTGCCCTGAGCGACCGCCGAGGCGAATTTCGCGGTGTCGTCGACCAGGCCGCCGACCGGCCCGGAAAACTTGCCGATGACGCTGCGGTCGGCCGCCGCGACCGTGCCGCCGATCAGATCGCCATAGTAGCCGAGACCGCCGCCCTGCGTGGCCGCCTGCCACCAGAACTTCGGATTGCTCATGTCGATCGGGTCCTTGCCCTGCAGCCCCTGCCGGGCCTGCACGATCGCGGCGCCGGCGAGGATGTGAGACAGGTAGAACAGCGCGTTGTTCATCGCCCGATTGCCGGCGACGCCGTCGCGGATCGCCAGCGCGTGCATATGCGTCGCGATCATCGTCATGCTGAAGCTCTGGAACATCGTCGCGGTGCGGGCGACTTCGCCGAGGAAGGTTCCGCCCTGCGAGCCCATGGTGGTGATGTTGCGCACGCGCGCGTCAGGCTCCAGCACCGCAAGCGCCCGCTCCTGCAGCACGCCCTCGTAGAGCTTGCGCACCGTCTCGTCCGTCTCCGCGCGCGAACTGTCGAAGAACTTGGCGCCCTGAAACTCGGTCGGCGGCAGCGCGCGCAGTTTGTCCCATTCGGCGGTCGAAATCCGGTAGCGATCGAGGAACGCCCGCAGCGGATCGTCGAGCTGCGCCATCGACCGATCGGCGTTGCGGGCGATATAGCCGAGCATTTCCATCGTGAAGGCTTTTTTGACGCCCTCGGTCCAGGCTTGCAGGCCAGACGAGCGGATCACGAAATCCGTCGTCTTCTTGATCAGCTCCGGCGTGAACATCTGATCGGCGTAGCGCAGCGTCGACACCGCATGATCGCTGACGGCGTGGCCGGTCACCAGCAGCCGCGCCGCGTCCTCCTGCATCTTTGCATTTTCCGCAAAGATGGTCTGAACCGCGCGCGCCAGCACCGCACCGCCATCCATGCCGTTGTAACGCGCGGCGAGCAGCGTCGTGACGCTGTCGCCGATCGTCGCCGGCACCACGGCGGAGCCGAGCGAGGAAGCAGCCAGCAGCGAGCGAGCCGAGCCGAGGATGCCGCCCCACATCGCATTGTCGACGCCGTTGGCGCGCCCGCTCAGCACCGCATAGGTGCGGTCGATCGCGCCCGCACTCTCGAGCCCCAGCATCCGGGCCGGGCGAAACTTGCCTTGGCCTTGCTTGCCGAGCGCCTCCCATTGCCGCGCGTTCTTGGCCAGCATCGCGGCCGTGGCTGCATGGTTCGGGCCGAGCACGTCTGCAAGGCCGATCTCGCGCGCCATCGCGCCGATATGCCCGGTCAGCGTCGCGAACAGATCGCGGCCGGCGCCGTATTTCTCCTGCAGCGCCATATAGGCGTCGAATCCGGCGCGGCCTTCGGCAAAGTGGAAGGTGCGCGTTTCCTTCGAGAACGCCGGCGCGGCGCCGGCCTCGGTGATGATGTCGCGCGACGCCTTGTCCACCAGCGCGCGGATGCGGTCCGGCGCGCTGGCAAAAACCATCCGTTCTTTGTCGAACACCTGCAGGCCGCCGCTGTCGACGGCGTTGAGGATATCGCGCTGGAATTCTTCGCCCATGCCGAAGCGCCGGACACGATCGGCCGACCAGAATTGCGGCAGCCGCCAGTTCTCGTTCTCCTCGAAGATCTTCCCGGCCGCCTGCACGGTCTTGGCGCCCCACTCGGTCGCGTTGCGCCATCCCTCCGCAGCCGCCTTGGCGATGACGTCTCCACTGTCGACGCCGAACAGCTCGGCCACCATGTTGCGGACGCCGGCGGTGTTCTGCTTCAGCCCGGCGAACTGCGACTTATAAGCCTCGATCCCCGCATTGAACTTCGAGAACAGCACCTCGCGCGCCCATTGCGCGCGGGTGTCGACGTTCATTCCGCCTTGCCGGTAGATGTCCCGCGTCAGCACCGCCATCCCGCCGGCGGCGGGACCGAACGGATGCGCCTGCGCCTCCTGCTCGGCCGCGGTCTGCCGCTGCACCTGCATGGCGACCTGGTGCTTTTTCTGGCGCGACGCCGCCTGCATGGTCCGCGCCGTCTCCAGCGCCGCCGCGGCATCGGCCTGCGCCGCCGGCATATCGAGCGAGAACTTGTTCTGATATCGGCGCCACAATGCATCGGCCGCGTCCGCCTGCGCGCGCGTGATCCGCTTCTGCGTTACCATCTTGTCGAGGCATGATTTAACGCTCATGATCTTCCGCGCGCCTTTTTAATCGCCTCTAGAACAATTAGTTGAATTCGCGCAGTTCGCATCACGGGGTTGGCGATGTCGCGCAGAGCTTCAATGTTCTTCGCAGCATCGAGCGCTATTTGATCGAGTTTATTCATCGCACTACTCCGCCGCCATCATGCCGGTTGCGCAGGCCATCAGCTCTTGGCCTAACGCTTCCTCGGCATCGATCTCGTCAAGCACGTCTTCGAGCTTCCGGCTTACGAGCTGATAGCTGCCGTCCGGCTGCTTGATCTGGGTGGTGTACTCCGCATCGGGCCGCTCGACGCGAATGCGGTCAAGGTTCCGCTGCACGGCGTCGGCCGTCTTCGGGTCTGCCGCAAGCTTCGCGACTTCTTCGGGGGCCAGGTCTCGCGTGGCTGCAGCGACCGAACTACCTGCATCGTCGGCGCGTGGCATATCAAAGAAGCGCTCGAATACCGGCCTCTCCTCAAACGTCAGCGGCCTCAAATGACGTTCTCCGGACAACGCCGCGGCCTCGTCAGACGCCGTGTTGGCCTTTTGCAGAAGCGCTTCAGTGATGCTCGACAGGCTTTTTTGATCAGCCTTATTTGCAATGACTTGTTCGGCAAGTCGCTGCGCTTCTTCACGATCAATTCGCACGCCGTAGCCATCCGCCGCCAGCCGCGCAATTGATCTCCGCAGCTCATTGGTGACAACTTCAGTCTGTGACGCCAAGGTCGCCGTGACAGTCTCCCGATCCGCCTCGATCGCTTTGCGTTCGGCTCCAGTCGCAGCTTGAGCGCGATCATGTATTCTCTGCAGGCTGTCAGCTTCCTTGGTTCGGCGAGCAAGCAGCACGTCGAGCCCTTTCGCTTCCTGCTGCAGCGACGCGAGTGCGCGCCTGTCCTGCTCCGATGTCGCCGCCAACGTTTCCTCGATCGTCGCGCGCTCTTGCCGAAGTTCGGCCGCGCGCTTCGACGTCAAGGCTGGCGCCTGCAGATCTTGCTCAATCGCCGCGAGCCGGTCGCTGGCCGCGGTGTCCGATGCAACATCAATCCTCTGCTGAAGCGCCTGGCGCTCCGCCTTGATCTCCTCAATTCCGCTGCGCAGACCGTCGAGCAGACTGGCACGGTCGACATTCGCCAGCTCTTTCGCGACTGTCTTGGTGTCGCGCCGTTCTAGCGCCGCCATGGCCCGGCTGGCGCGCGCCTCGATCTCTGGGACGGTCGCCGCGATCTCACCGATCTGCACCTCAGACAGACGCTCGACCGTCGACGGCAACCGATAAGGAAACGAAGGAGCTACCGCGACGGGGTCACCACGCAAAATCGCCTGCAGAGCGGAGCTGACCCCGTCGCGATGAGCAGCCTCGCCGGCGGCAGTCGGGAACGGATTGACGGCCGCGATCTGCGCTTCCGACGCCGCCGCGTTGATCTCTTCGCGGGCAGATGTCGGCAGCGGCTTGGCGCCGAGCCCGACGAGCTTCTGCAGCGCGCCGAAGCCGAGGCCGAACACGCCGCCGACCAGCGATGCGGTCGCGATCTCGCCGGGGATGTCGCGCCACGATCCGGGCACTGCGGCTTCCTTCGCCGAGGCATTCAGCGCCGACGTGGCCGCCTGCGTTCCGCCCGCGATGGCGGCAAATTCGAGCCCGCGCAGCGCAATGCCGGCGGTGCCGGCGCCGCCGAGCGGCAGCGTGGCAAGCGTCACCGGATCGGTCAGACCACCCGCCAGCGTGCCCAGCACCGTGCCGGCGGTGCCGCCCCAAGTCGTTTCGCGCGCCGCGAACCTTGCGGCGGCATCGTGCGCCGCGGCCATCCGGCGCCGCGCCATGGTGTCGATGTCGGCCTCGGTCAGCGGCATGAACCCGTCATCGGGCCGCTGCTCCCGCAGCTTCGCAATGCCGGCGTTGAGATCGTCGAGCGAGACGTTCCCGCCCATGCCGTACAGCGGCAACTGCTCGCCGGTGCGCCGCTTCACGTCGTCGTAATAGTTGGCGAGCGCTAGATCGCGCGCGTTTTCATAGGCGGTCGACGACTGCCATTCGGTCATCGACCGCCACGACACGTCGAGCGCTTCCGAAAAACCGGCGGGCACATCCGGCGCAGCGTTGGCCGCGACGTACTGATCCGACGCCGCAACCGTCTGCGGGAACAGATCAAGGCTCACGGCGTCACCCGCGGCCAGGACGAGCTGAACGCATCCGACCAGCGCTGCGCCGACGTCGTCGGCTCAACAGCCGGCTTGCGCCCGCGCAGATCGAGCACGAAGGGCGCGCCGCTGGCGGTCACCGCATATTGCGGGCGTTCATCATCGCGATTGAGCTGCAGATAGTATTGACCATCGGCGCGCGCCGACAGCTTCGCCTGCCCGCGCAGGAAATCGGTGTCGATCGCCTTTCCGGACGCGGTCCGCGCGTCCTTCAAGTCGTCGTTCGACACGCCCCACAACACCGCATCGAATTGAGCCTGCGTCATGCCGCGGCTCGGAGCGATCAGCGGCGCGCCGTTGTGGCGCAGCACGCCGCCGGTGACGTCATCGACCGCCTGCTTGAGCCGGCTGGTGTCTGGCGCGCCCGAGACGTCCTTGGCCTGCGCGGAGAGGAACGCATAGCGGGCGTCGATCGCATCCGACAGCGCCGCATAAGGCCCCTTCGGATCGGCCCGGCCGGCGACGCTGAAGATCGCCGGCGGCAGGTAGCTATCCTTCGACGTCTGGTAGGCGACCTTGGTGGCGCCGCTGGACGGCAGATAGCGGGCGTCCGCGCGCTGGGCCTCGATCCCTTGCAGGATCGACGGCGCGACGCCAGGCGCCGCCGAGAACAGCCCCGCGGCGATCGTCAGCGCCGGCCGCTCGTCCTTTGCATTGGTGCCCGCCACGATCTGCGGCAGCGCCGCCGCGAAGGTCTGCGGCGCAAGCCCCTTGGCAAAGCCGCCGAGGATCGCCGCGCGATCGGCCGGCGTGGCCTCCAGATACTTCTGGTGCCAGCTCTCGGCCTCCTGGGCCGTGAACGGCGATCCGCTGCCGCCGTAGATCCGGTGCGCCGTCTGCGCCTGGGCGTCACGCGCCCGAAGATCGGCGATCATCTGATCGTCGATCGCACGATCTGGCAGGATCGGCCGCAGCGCGTAGTATCGCCCGCCGCCTTCGCCGCCGAGCACGACCGGCTCGCTGTCGCGCCGCTTGATCTGTTCGTCGCGGACGGACTTAAGCGCCCCGAGCGCGTCGAGCCCCTGCTGCGTCGGGTTGCCGCCCGGCGCCGCCATCTGCGCTTCGAGCGTCGTGATCGCGGCGTCGAGCTGCGCCGGCGGCTTCTGCCAGGCGTCACGAATGATCGGCTGCATCTTCTCGGCGAAATCGAGATCGCGCAGCCGCGCGGCCGCCGCCGCGTCACCCGATGCCGCCGCCGCGGACTGCGCCGACCGGAACGTCGCGACCCGCATCGGATCCACGTCGAAGCCTTGGCGGACGATGTCGACGATCGGATCGGACGTCGCAACCGCGCTGGCCTGGGTCTTGAGGAGATGCGCCTCGCGCGCCTGCTGCTGCTGCAGCACGGCGCCGACCGCCGACGCGGCGTGCTGCGCCGCCGCCGGCGACGAGAACGCGGTATCCATCGGCGCACCGAATTTGCCGTACAGCTTGCCGAGGTAGTCCCGGCTTTCCTTGATGTCGACGACCGATGCGAGCTGCGCCGGCGAGAAGCCGGCGCCGAACTGCGCTTCCGCCTTCGCCTTCCATGCGTCGGCCCGGCCCGGGCCGGCGTTGTAGGCAACGGCCGCGAGCGCCACATTGCCGTCATAGCGCGTCACCATCTGCTGCCAGTAGGTGCGGCCGAGCCGAAGGTTGAGCGCCTGATCTGTCAGCAGCCGGTCTTTCAGCTCGGCATCTGGCAGCGCCGCGACGTCATTCAGCCCGAGGCCCTTGGCAACCTCGCGCGCCGTCGCCGGCATGATCTGCGCCAGTCCGAGCGCGCCCTTGTCGGACACCGCTTTGGCGTCGCCCGCGCTCTCGATTGGCACGATGCCGTTGTCGAAGATCCGCGACGCATGGTCCGGCGCGATCACCCGGCCGACCGACAGCGTCGCCGCTTCCGGATGGAACGCCGCGGCGTTGGTGATCGCGGCTTGCGTGTTCGCATCCATCCGGCCTTCGGCCGCGATCGTCAGGCTGGTCCGCCGCACCGGATCGAGCGAGGCAAACATCTGAGGATCGGCCAGCGCCGCTTTGGCGGCGGCCGGGTTGTTTTGCACCAGCGCCATCGCGTCGGCCTGGTCGAGCTGGCCGCGGAACGCCTCGGTGCGCTTCACCGCGGTTTGCGCGTCGATCCAGCCGGCCGCGTGCAGCCGTTCGAGGTTCGCCAGCCGCCGGTCGATCGCGGCCTGCCGCTCGACCGGCGACGCCGCCGTGGTCGCCTCGGTCAGCGACGTGGCGGACAGGGTGTCATCGGCCGCCAGATTGATATCGGCCTGCCGCGCGACTTGGGCGCCGTGCACCTTGGCGCCGGCCGAGATGCCGGCCCGCGTCATTTCCAGCGAGGTGCGCGCCCGCAGGTTCGGATCGGCAATCCCGCCGAGCTGGTCGCGCTGCAGCGCGGCGAGCTCGTCCTTGAACCGCCCTTCGGCCGTGGCGTAGTCCTGATCGTCGGTGTACTTCTGCTGCAGCGACGCAAGGCCGGTCAGATAGCCTTCCATCGCCTGCGATGTGGCGGTGTGCTGCTCGCCTTCGCGCACCTTGGCGGCGACGGCCTGCAGTTCGGCGCCGAAGCCCTGCACGGCCTTCCCGATATCGGACGTGTCCGGCGCCGGCGCGATGCCCGGCAGGGGAATGGCTCCGACTGACGGTCGAGGACCGCCGCCAAGCTCGACGCGCTGCTGATAGTCCGGAAGAGGTGCCATAACGGCGAAGCTAAACTGCCCGCCGCGTGGTCAACCGTGTCAGCGGTAAGCCGGGAAGCTCTGGCTTCCGACCTGAATGGTGGACGCCACGCCGCCGTCGCCGCCGCCGAGGCTTAGGCCGGACATGCCGGAGAACCCTTTCAGCAGGGCAGTTCCGGCGCCGAGCCATCCGGCCGTTTCGGCGGAGCTCCCACCCACCTCTGCCGCCGCCTTGCCGTACAAGGCGGCCAGCGCCTGCCCGGCCGAGCCGGCAGCCTGCCCGCGCAACGTCGCGACGTTGGATTTGACGTTGGCGCGCTCGACCTCGAAGTTGACGCCGGTCATATCGACGTCCGACTGAATTCGGCTTGCGGTCACCGCCTGCGTCACCAGCGGCGACCCGAACGACGGGTCGAGATGGTTGCCGGCGAAATAGCTGCGCTGGGCCGCAAGCGTCTGCCGCCCCTGCTCCATGATCTGGCCGAGCTGTAGCCGCTGCCGGCTGGCCGCGAAATCGACGCCAAGCTCCGCCGTATCGGCTTGGGTGTTCAGAATGTCGGTGTTCGCCAGGGCCAGATCAGCCTGCGCGCCGTAAGACGCCGACTGCAAGTCCGATGCAGCCTTTTTGGACGATCCAGAGAGTAGGCTGCCGATAATGCCGGATCCGGCCGCGAGCGCTTCCAACCACATGGCCTCACTCCATCACGTCGACGATCGGCGATAGCGCAAGCACCGTCGACGGCAGCGCATCGTCGCATTCGAATTCAAGTTGCGCCTCCGGCAGCAGATCGCCCTCGACCGTCAGCCGCTTCTTGCCGCTGAACAAGTCGGGCCAGGCGCCCCAGCTCGTGCCCGTCTCGATCAACGGCTCCCACAGCTCGGGGTTGTCCTCTTCGGAGTTGTAAACGCGCACACGACCGCCGCCGGTGTGCATCACCTGCACCGCGGCCTCGTGGATCGTCTTCTGCAGATCCGTCGTACCGCCGGCCTGCGTGTTGAAATTGCGCGGCAGGTCGCGGATGTACCCCCGGATCGGCAGTCCGACGATGACGTCATCAGACGGCCGATCGAGCACAATGGTGCCGTTCGTCACCACCTTGCGCGTCTGCATTGCGCCATCGGCCAGCACCGCGACCGTCTCGCCTTCGAGGTGACCGAGCTGAGTGATTTGCGTCAGCTTCGAGCCGGTGATCCGCAGGCCGCAGTCAACGAACCACGCGCCGGCAGCGGTCGGCAGCGTCGGGTCGACCGGCGCGAAATAATCGGCGAACTGCTCGACGAACCGGCGCGTTTGCCCGTTGATGGTACGGCGGACGATCAAATAGACCTGATCCGATCCGGACGACACGGACGGCACGCAGCACATGTGCTCGACGAACATGTTGACGCGGGGATGACGGCAGAATGCCGACATCTGTTGCTCAGGCATCCACGTCAGCGACGCGATCGAGCCGTCATCGAACCACATCCACAGCACCCGGAACGGGTCCCGCTGCCAACACGTCCCGACCAGTCCTTTCGCGAAAATGTGCTCCGCCGAGACACTGATCTCGTTCGAATTGAGCTGCTGCTGCTGGGCGTCGAATTTGGTGTAGTGAAGCCGCTTCCGGGTCCGGCCGACGAACATCACACCGCCGTCGACCGCAACCGCCACCTGCGGCGCCGAACCATCCGAGCCGATCGGATACGGCTTCATCGTCTTCGGCGTCAGCGCGTCGAACACGCTTGGACCGCGCAGCACCCACTCGATATCGGAGGTTCCGAGCAGCAGCGGCCCTGAAGGCAGCGCCCACTTGATCTCGACCAGAGATCCGTCGGGGGCGATGACGCGGCCGGCGATCGCATCCGTATCGTCGGCAGCACCAAGATCGAAATTGCGCGCGTCGTCGTCGGCTGTCAGCCAGAAGATGTTTTGGCGATACCATCCGAGCCTCGGGTAGTTGTAGGCCACCAGCTCCGGCCAGCCCTTGGAGGACGTCCAGGCCGGTGCGGACCAGCGCGACGTCGCACCGCTGACGACGCTGTCCGGCACCCGCTTGACGACATCGGCCGTCACTGAGTTCGCGTTGATGAATGTCTTGATCCGCACGATGCCGTAGCCAGAATGCAGATACCGCCACGTCTGCTTTCCAGCCCCAGCAGACACATCTCCCTCGGTGTGCACGGGCGCGTTCACGCCAGCCGCCGCCGTCACCATCGCCTGATAGACATTGCCGTTCCAGCGCCGCTGCGCTCCAGCCGGAACGCTGTCCTCAGCCGCGCTCCACCCTGGCGTCAGCGACAAGTCGCGATCGTCGAGCCGCATCACGCCGCCGACCATGTCGGCGGAGAACGGCGAGCCAGATCCGGACAACGCGATGCCGCCTCCGGTCACCGCGCTGGCTTGGATAGTCTTGCCGGCATCCGAGTTCTCGGTGTCGACCGGTCCGCTATCGGACACATAGGCCGAGCACGACCAGCTCAAATTACCGGACCTGACGATCTGCTGCGGCTGCTTCGTTCCGCTGGCAACGAAAATCGTGTCGCCAGCTTGCGCCGCGCGGAGGTTCGGCAGCTCGGCTTCGGTCCACGGAACCACCATCTCGTAAGGAGTGGTGTCCGGGTTCTGCAGAAAGCCGCCATCCCTCACGAAGCGCGACACGCCGCCATTGATCACCAGCGCGTAGTAATCAGTCGACGATCTCCGGAACGGGATAAGTGCGCCGCGCTGCGCCTCATTCTTCAGCTCCAGCACCAGGCGCGTTCCGGGTGCGCGAGTGACGCCGCCGCCCTTCATCACCACGTAGTTTTCCAGCTTCTCGACGGCGATCTGGTACTTTGCCAGATCGGCGCGCGCCCCAAGTTGCGGGCCGAGCTCGCCGCCGGCGAAGCTGACGCGGTCGATTTTCGCGGCTGAGCCCATCACGTCACCGATACGACCGGCCGCCGCCGCGGCGCGCCGTCACCCACGATGTTTCCGGCCGGCTGCACTGCGACGATCGATTTTCCTTCGCGTCGATCGAGGCGCTGGTGCTGATCCGCTCCATCGCCAACGCCCGCTGGCTATCGGACCAGCTTTGCGATTTTCCGAGCTGGGTGGCACCGTAAGATGCGAGCAGATGCCCGAAGCCAGACAGAAAGATTGGGTCCCAGAGCCGGACGGCCACGACACGCCGCGTGTAGCACACGCTCGGCTGGGCGATGTTAGTCACCAGCACCATCGCTTCGACCGCGACACCGCCGACGCTGGCCTGTCCGCTTTCGACCGCCCATTCCCGGCGATTGTCGCCTTTGATATAGCGAACACGCAGGCAATCGTCGGGGAGCGGATAGCGCAGCTTCAGATCGCCGGAGCCCGGCACCGGGTCGAGTGCGGGCATCACCCACGCCGTCGCGAAATTCCACGGCTTCTCGCGCAGCAGCTCATCGCGCGCCAGAGCGAAGAACTTCCGCATACAGCGCGCGCGCGTGGTGGTGTCCGACATGGCAGCGATCTCGGGAAGCCCGAGATGTCCCAGCGCCAGATTGGCGGCATATTCCTCGGTCCCGACCGCTGCGGTCATCGCACCTTCCCGAAAAATGAGCGGACCGCGCGAACGCGATCCGCAGTTGCTCGAGAGAGGGCCTACGCGCCCTTGAAGTACCGGATGTTGGCGTTGATATCGGCTGCGGCCGTGGCGGCAGCGTTCAACGTCAGCCACAGGGCGAGATTGCCGCCGGGATTGGAGGCAAGCCCGGCCAGCTCCCAGATGCGCTTGACCTGGTTGGCCGGCGTCGCCACACCGCTGCCCGTCGCCGCCGCAAGCGTGGTCGAACCGGCGCTCGCGAAGGTATGCCCGTTGACGATGCAGTCGGCCACGATCATCGCGCCGCCGTTGCCGTAGGCGACGCCGATGTCGTTGTCGCTCGCGCCAGTGATCGCGCCGAAATAGATCGTCGACGACGGATCAAGGATCGCGTCCGCCGGCAGTTCGCCGAGCAGGACTTTCGAAGCCGCGCTGTCGCCCGACGCAATCGACACCTTGGAGTTGATCGCGCGGACTTCGGCGGCGGCAAAGATGCCGTCGACCGCCTTGAGCGACGACGGATCGCGCGCGCCCGTCGCATATTTGGTAACGACTGCCATGATGGCCTCCCGTTCGAGAAATCAGTTGCAAGGGGCCGCGGCGGCATCGCTGCCGCCACGCCGGCTATTTCTTGGTGAGGATCTTCACCACCTTGGCGTCTTCCGACCGCGTCGCACCGACCCACTGCTCCATTTGCGGATGGGGGCGGTTCATCTTGTCCGGTCGGTTCGGCACGTTGACGGTCAGCGGGTCGAAGTCACCCCAGTGCATGCCGGACTTCACCCACATCGCAGCGGTGTAGGTCGAGCCATCGTAGTCGGCGAGAGCCGCCTTGCCGTCGTTCGCCGGCAGGATGGTGGTGTTGAGGATGTCGACACGCTCCGGCTGATCGAGCACCTTCCGATCGCGATAGTCGGCGGAGATGTAGGTCAGATCGCGAAACAACTCTTCGATCTGCTGCGCGTTCAGCGACAGGAACAGCTCCTCGTCGCCGATGTCGACCTGATCCCCGCACATATACCGGCGAGCGCGCAGGATCTTCTTCACATTCATCCCGCAGGCCGTGGTGTCGTCGGTCGACGAGTAGCCGACGCCGGCGACGACCGTTCGGCCGTTCCACGCCGCCATACTCGTTCCGTCCTGGCCGATCTTGCGCGGAGCGAATAGCGACTGCGACAGGATGACATCCTTGCCGCGGACCATCGCCTTGGCGCCGGCCTGTACGAACTGGCTCTCGTAGGTAGTCAACGCCTTAACGGCGTCTTCCTTCTCGATCAGCTTACCCCAGGCGAGCTGCCGCGGAGTGATCCAGACAGGCTCGATGCCGTTATCGATATCCGGCGTGTCCGCCTTGCGGCCGAGATCCACCACAGCAGTGGTTTCACCGATCAGTTCGAGCAGACAGCTGATGCGGCCCGACAGGTCCGGATGATAGGTGAAGCCCATGTCGAATTTCGAGGACTTCTGCTGAACCGCGAGCTGGACGTTCGCGGTATAAGCCAATTTATGTGCGTCAGTGATCGGTCCCACGGGACCCTCCTGCGAAGCGATGGATGATGTCGGGGTTGCTTCGTCAGGGTGCGGCCGGCTGTTGAGGCCGGCGGGCCTGCCTATCGTTTAACGCCCGCGATCGGCGGAGCGGCTTTCGCTCAGGTCAGGCGGGCCTCGGCAGAGCCAGAAGGGGCGAAGCCAAGGGTGCGGCCAGTCCGGACAGGAGCCGACCCGTTTCCGGGCCGACCAGTCTGGGGAGAAAACAACACAAGAACTACTTTCAGCGGCGAACCTATCCGCCTTGGCCTGGCGTCAACCGACCGAGACGACACCCTTGCCGCCCCAGCGATTGGCATCGGTGGCCCGGAAGGCGCTGACGAGCTTCTTCGATTTGATTTCGAAGACCCAGTCAGACCCTGCGACACGGTAGCGGCCGTTGGGAACCTCGTATGGCTCCGAAAACCGCTGATCCCGGTCGGCATCGGCGTCGTAATCACCGGAGCGCGCACCTTCCGGAAGATCACGGCAGAAGTCTGAATTCAGTCGCCGGATGACGCGGTCCACGGCGCTACGGCCACTGTCTTCCGCGGCAATCTTCGCGGCCTGCGCGGCTTCGTCGTCCACGAGCTTCTTGGCAGCCTCTTCGGCCGCCTTCTGCTTCGCCGCGGCCTCGTCCTTGGCCGCTTCATCAGCGGCCTTTTGCTTCGCCGCAGCTTCGACGTTCGCAGCTTCGTCGGCGTTCGTATCGTTATCCATGTCCTAGCTCCCTGTCCGGTTCAACCTCGACTACTTACCTGCCTCGATCGCGAGCAGCGCATTGCGGCGGTCCGTAACTTCCTTGTGGCGGGGGTTACGGGGGTCCTTGAAGACCTTCATGAATTCGGGGTCACCTTCGAGCCGCAGCCGCTCCGCGCGCGCCTGGGCGGGTGACTGCGAGCCGTTGTCCCCGCCCTTGCCGGTTACAAGGCGATCTTCGCCCATCGCCTCGCCGATCTTGATGAACAGATCGACCATACCGGCGGAGCCGAGCACTTTGTCCATCTCGCCGGCGACCGCCTCGCTCGGCGCGAAGGCCGAGAATGCCCGCTTCGCGAGATCGACTTTCGCGTCATACTGATTGCCGAACTTGGATCGCAGCGCGCGATCGAGATCGGCGTTCGCCTGTTGCGCCGCAGCCTTGAAGTCGTTGATGATCGCGTTGTCGTGCTTGTGCATGGCCGTATAGACGGCCTCGGCCTGCCACGGCAGCAGACGCGCTTTGTGCGCCGCCGGGAGGAAGGCTTCCCACGCCTTTTCGTCGTGCACTTCGCCTTCGCCTGCGGCCGGAGGCGTCAGTTTGTAGTTACCAATGTCAGGCGACCAGCCGAGTTCGGCGAAGCCTTCCCACTGCTGCATATTCGCGGGGTCCGGCTTCTTGATAACGTTGCGGTCGCGCGCCATCTGGTCGGCGGAGCGCAACGACGAAAGCGCTGTCTTGATGTCGGGATAGTTCTTGCCGTCGAGGAACTTCGTCGTGTCGGCATCGAGCCCGGAATAGCTCTCGCCGCGCCACCAGCCTTGATCGCCGCCGGAGCCAGCAACGGAGGCACCGCCTTGCGGAGATGCACCGCCGCCGGCCGCTGCTGCACCGCCGGCCGGCGCACCTTGCTGCCCACCACCAGCGGCGCCGCCAGCAGCACCACCAGCGGCACCGCCGCCGGCACCTTCGGCCTCACGGATGAAGCCGCGCAGATACTTGTCGAAAATCATCGGTTCTCTCCAGTTGTGCGGTCAACTTTGGTTCGTTCGAACAGGGTGGCATGGTCGATCTGCGCGAGCTTGAAGATCTCCAACGCGCATTGCCGGCGCCCCTCGGCGATCCACCCGTCACGGTCGCTCGGCGCGTTGTTGGAGGCGAACACGTTGTTGCGCAGCGCGATGTCGGCCAGCGTGTCCTTGAAGGTGGTTCCAAGCGCCCGATACCCTTGCAGCACCAACCAGCGGCGGTTCGCGGTCGGCCAGATCGAGGCGAACCAGCGGGGCCAGTTTTCAAACTTGATCACGACCTTGTTCACCGCTGCGCCCTCCCCTTCGCCAGCGTCTGCGCCTGATCGGCGTGCGAAACGTCGGCGTAAACGGAGGCGGCCTGCTCGGCCTGCACGAGCTGCGCCTGCTGCGCCTGGGCTTGCGCCCGCGCCTGCCGGTTCTGCTCGACGATCCTCGGATCGAGCTTGATCGAGGGCACGCCGGACCGCGCGTCGTGCAGCAGTGCGGAGTAACCGTCGATGTCGATGTCATCGATCCAGCGCGGGTCCTGAGTGGCCCCGAACATCTGCAACTTGGTCGAGACCCACGACGTCGCGCCGGCGGCGATGTCCGCTTTCTGCGCCTTCGCGAACGGCGACACGAAGGTGACGGCGACATTGGCGCGCAACAGCTCCGGCGGCGGCAAACCGATCTGACGCACGACCACGCCCATGCGGTCGAGGATCTGAGCGCGGCGGCGGATGTACGATCCCAGCCCGCGATGGATGCGGACAAGGTTCGGCGCCAGCGATTTCAGCTCATCGTTGGTGTAAGCCTGCACCTCCTCGGCCGTCATCTGCGGGCGCATCGCGAGCACCTGGCTGAGGCTGAAGCGGAAGGCGCGGCGGACCTGGTTGCGCAGATCCTGCTGCACCTGCAGCGGCAGGGACATTTGTTTTCCCCGCTCCAGGATCTGCGCCGGCGGCTTGCCGTTCGAACTACCTTCCCCGTAAAGGACGTTGCCCGGCTGGATGTCAGCGAGCGTCATCACATCCTCATTTTCGGCCCACCACATCGGCTCGGCATCGAACTGGATGCCGGCGAGCGTCGACCGGGCTACCTCATCGTTGGTCCGCATGTCCGGCAGCGCGTTGCGCGCAGGGCCACGCGCCCATGTGCGCCCCGATCGGGGCGACCACTCGATCTCATGCACCGGGAATTCGTGAAAGCCGCCCTCGACGATGAAATCTCGCTTGTCCGGCGACACATAGACCGACTTGTAGCGCATGTACCGGCTGAACGGATTGCCCGGCCGATAGTCCGGGTTCGGCATGATCGCGTGGACGAAGGTGATTTGCTCGTCCTCGCGACAGGTCGCCAACGCCGGATGGTCACGCCACTTGCTGCGCGCCTGCCGCCCGGTCAGGCGCATCCGCCGGTGAAAGGTGTCGGTGTCGCCATTGGCGTCGACATCCTTGTAGCACTGAGACAGCGGCAGGTTCGGCGAGATGATCCGGCCCTCTCCGGCCATCTCTTCCTGCCACTCGAAGCCGGAGCCCCACATCGCTAGATCGGCGAACCACGCGGGCGCGTTGAGATAGAACTTGTCGATGGTCGGATCGAGCGACGCATAGATCAGGTTCGTGTACTTCCAGAGGTAATCGCGCGCCGGCTTCCACTTCTGCAGATCAGGATCGTTCGGCGTCGACCATTCGAACCAGCGCTCCGCCGGGTTCACGGCCTTGGTGAAGATGCCGTTGACGAAGTCATCGGCCGCATAGAGCGGCGTGCTGTCGAACGGATCATCACCATCGGATCGGCTATCCCGCCCGTCCTGGCTGAAACTCTGGTCCTCCTGCATCAGCCGCGAAATATCGCGCCAGCGCGGCTCCTCGATCGCGCGGGCGCTCTGCAGCTCGCCGTGGCGCTTCTCGTAGTCGGCCCAAGCCACGACTATTGCCCTGACAGCAGGCGATACCCGACCGGCGGCGCACCGAGCTGCGTCGGCAGACCGATACCGAAGCTCGACCCCGCCATGCGCTTCTTCCGCTCGGCGATCGATGCGGCCCGCGCGCTCTCACTGTCCTGCGCTGGAACGGCCGCAGCTTTCGCCAGATCGTTCGCCTGCTGCTGCGCGGCGAGCGCCGCATCGGCCGCGGCCTTCGCCTGCGCTGTCTGCTGCTTCACCGCCTCGGTCTGCGCATTGGTGGCGTCGATCAGCTCTTGGGGCGGCTTCGGGTTGAAGACGTTGGAAACCCAACTCTCCGCCTTGTGGAACAGCGACGATAGCCAGCTCATTGGGGTGCCCCTGCGGTTGACCCGCGGGAAGCTACGGCACCAGCCGGGACGTCAACCGGCGAACAGCGAGCGCGCAATCAGCTTCGGGGTCGACCGCACGCCGCGACGGCGCCCATCGCCCTGCGTTCGTCAACTAGGCCCGGCGCTTCAGCGGATTGTACCGCTTTGCGGTCCGGTTCTGCTCGCGCCGCTCCCGGCGCCCGCGCTCGATATCGTCGGTTCGGCGGCGTGCCTCTGCCGATCCGCACAGCAAGGCGCCGTATTCGGCGGCTTCGCAGGTGTGGCCGTCGAAGGTCTTGGCGACGCGGCCGAGATCGTCGGTGCCGGCTGTCTTGACGAAGTGGAAGGTCTGGTTGGCGCCGCGGCGCAGGGTTTTACACGACGGATCGACCAGCAGCCCCGGCTGTCCGCCCTCGCAGGTGTGCCGCAGTTTTGCGCGCACGGCTTCGTGACGCGCATCCGGGTTGTTGGTCGGCGCGAGCTGCACCTTGCGGCCGAGATATTTTGCCAGCCGCTCGCGGTCGCTGCCGTCCTCGGTGCCGTCGCCGGCCCCCATCGCCGGATCGCACACCGACACGAACGAGCAGCCCTCGAAGCGCGTGGTCTCGAGCCGCAGCATCGCGGTCGCCAGCTCGCGCATACCACCCCGCTCAAGCGGCACTTCGGCCAGCCAGCGAAGCTGGCCGTTCGGCAGCTCCTGCGAATACACCGTCGTCGGCGTCAGGCCGCCGTCGGTGCCGGTGATCACCGGCAGTTCCTTGATCACCGGGATGGTGACCTTGGACATATTGCGCTCGTCGTCCCACTCGCCCCAAACCGGCGAGTTCGCCCGCGTAAAGCCCGGCCGCGCATGGATCATGCGATTGATCCACCACGGCCGGTGTGCGTTCATCATCGCCGAGTTTTCATAGTAGCCGCGTCCCATCGCTTCGATGTTCTCGGCGTTCGGCGACAGGCCCGAGGGCTGCTGGTGCAGCACATGGCCGGGCTTGTTGTTCTCGTAGAAGTCCCGATACGTGAAATGCTGCACGTCGGGAGCATTGCCGTCACCGTAGAACCGCCCCGATCGGCGGATCACCTCGCGCGGCGGTTCGCGGCCGACACGGTCGACCAGGCCGGCGCACAACTCCTCGGCCAGCGTCGGCCACTCGTTGAAGTAACAATCGGTGAATTCGTTACCGAGCAGATCGTCCGGATCCATCGACTCCCCGAACGCGCGGAACCGATTGGTCAGGATGATCCGGCCGAACGGATCTTCGAACTCAAGCACGTGCTCGGCTTCGCGCGGGCTCGCGCCCGTCCACTTCGAGCCGGGCATGTCCTTGGGGAAAAGCTTCCACCACGACGGGATTGTGGCTTTCCAAACGTTGATGTACTTTTGTCGCCATGTGCCGAGCACGTATCGGCGCACCCCGTCCGCACCGGGATAGATCCTTTGGGCCTCTACCAACGCCTTCTTGCCGCTGGCAATCGTTTTGCCGGAGCCACCCGGACCGATGATCAGGTCCGCGGGGTTGCTCGCGAGGATGTAGGCGTCACTGACCGGCCCCGCGCTCCGCATCAGATTTACCGTGCCGGTCTTCTCCTGCTTGTGCAGATGATCGACGACGTCCGGGAATTGCCGGCGAAACTCATCGTCGGCTTCCAGGTGGCTCATCTGATTTCGATACGGGTTGGCCGACCCCAGCACATCGGCCAGCGACGTTCCGCGCAGCATCTGCTCAGGCGCTGATACGTCGCTGCTACTCATTGCGCGCAATCCCCCCGCCCCCGGTCGACTAAACCAAGGTCGCGCACCTGTGCACGGCTGACGGCGGACAGGGCCGAAGGTCGAGGCGTCGAAAAAATCACGCGCTTGGGGGGCACGCGGTCGCCGCGGCTGGTTTTGGGGGGTGCCACCCGGCCACCCCCCGGGGGGGTAGGTGTTGAAAACGTAGGCCGGTGGCGGCGCAGCCAGAGCACCACCACCGGCCGGGATCGGGTCAGGTCCGCACCCTGCCCGATCTGCACCGGCCTACGGTCGCACCCTGAGACTGGCGTCCCAAGCCCACCGGCCGGTGATTTGAGATCAGCGGACCGGCAAGGCCAAGCCGCTGAAATCGCTTCAATCTTCGCCTTCGGACGATGCGGAGCCGTATGACACGGCCGGAGCGCTGGCGCTAACCTGCTGATTTTGCTCGGTTTGGTCGGCAGCATGGTCGATGTAGGTCCAAGGCGGCCGGACCTGCCCGTCAGGCCCGGTGACGGTCGCACTCTGACCGCCAATGAGCATCGTCAACCGCGGCACCACCGCGTTGCCCTGGCCGTCGACCGAGGCTTGCTGAGCGTAGAAGTAGCGCGCCAGCTCGCTCCACATCTTGTCGAGCCGGTCGAAGGCTTCGAGCTTCGTGCATCCCAGCTCGATCGAGAGGCTTTCCGGCGTGTGCATGGCGTAGCGAAACCGCCGCTCCAGCGGATCTCCGCAGAGCTTCCGCACGAATTCGAGCATTTGGCGCGTCGCGACGTTCTGCGCGCCCTTCGGTCGGCCGCGCCGATCGGCCTTGACCGACGCCTCGACGCGCTCGCGTTCCTTCGCGGTCAGCGTCGATCGCGTCGGCGGCATCAGCATGTCGAGCTGGTCGGGCTCGGCCGGCGCCGCGCCGGCCGCCGCCGCCGCAATCACTCCCCCGATCGCGTCCTTTTTCGTCATCGCCGCCGATCCTGCTGAATTTCCGGGATTATTTAATTCGGTTCGCGCAGCAGCAACCGGGCGCCGATCGCCGCGAGTGTCTGCGGTGTCTAATCGGCTGGATGAAGTAACCAATTGATCAAACTAACTAATCTCTATTTCTAGACACGATAGACACTTAGACACCACCACCCCCTCACACGCGCGCGCGTGCGCGCGCATGTGTGCGATGCTGGCACCTGTCTAGGTGTCTAGCGTGTCTGGCATCTCAATTTTCGATTGTGTATCAGCGGCTTGGCGCATCCAGAGGGTTAGACACTCGCCCGTTTCGGTGTCTTTCACCCCGCGCCCGGTGACCGAGAGGCGCACCGCGCGGTGACCATCGCCGGCAATCCATATAACGATCCTGCGGTTGCACCACCGCCACCGGCGCCGGCGATCGGCCGGCGCAGCCAGCCAGCATCGCGGCCGTGGCGGCCGTCGTCAAAAGTCGTCGCATGAAACTCCCCCGAGCCTGAAACGGGGCAAGGCTAACAGGCATCAACCGCAGCGGGAAGCGGCCGGATCAAAACGGCACGTCCTCGAGGATGGCCGGCTGCTCGCGGCGGAGCTGCGCCAGAAGCTGAGCCGTAACCAACTCCACCGAGGGAGCGCTTCCGAAGGCGCCGCTATTGGCGGCGTTGGTGGCGTGGTCGGTCCAACGCAGATTGGCGCGGCGGTTATCGAGCGTGCAGCGGTTGCGGTGATCGCCGACGAGCCGGGCGATCTCCGCCTCCGGGCGAGGGTCCGCGCGTTTCAGGATCTCGCGATGCATCCGCACCGTGGCCCGGCTCACCCCCACATTGCGCTTTGCGTAGAGCTGCCAGCGCGCCCGGCCGGAGTGCCAGACGTTCCAGTTCGACTCGACCAGCCACGGATAGTCGATCGCGTCGACAAGACACCAGACGCCCTCGCGCTCGCTGAGGATGATGGCGCGCCAGGGCGTGCCGGCGAGATCGGGCAGGTTCATGTTCGAGCTGTTCGGGCTATCGCGATCAATACATCGCGAAATTCCAACGGTGTTGCGGCTCGGATAATCGCCTTGTTCTTTCCGCAGATATAAGCCATCACGCCGGAGCGCCTGGCCTTCGCGTAGCCGTGGCGCCGCAGGCCTATCTCGGGCAGTCGCTGCGGCGATGGCCCCCAGATCATTTCCGGCGTTTCACACTTGACCACGTAGAGCCAAGTCGCCTTGCGCGCCATGTGCCCATAATGACCTTGCTCGACGTGACAGGTGAAACCACCAAAGCGGTCCGCCTTTATCCAGCCCCCCGTGTGAGGAGGTTCGGCAAGGCCGAACCAGCGCCATGCGTTCGAATATGCCGGGTGCTCGATGACGCCGCCGAAGTTCCGCACAGCCGTTAGCGCAGCAGCAAAGCATCCTGCATCTTGACCTAACTTGAACTGGTGCGGCTTGCGCGGCGATCCGTGCCAGTAACGCCCCCATCGCTCGTACGGCGGATGCGCGACAATAGGGTGCGGACCAGCGTAGAGCCTGGCATCGCGGGTGACATCCCACGGATCGACGTCAGGTAGCCCGAAGTAGCAGCCGTCTCTGGCGACAAACAGCGCTGCGATCAATTCACTTCTCCGGCGCCTGGTGGTAGCGGTCGAGGACGATCAGCGTGCAGCGCTGTTGCGTGCCGTCGATCGTCGGGCGGTTGATTTCGGGGTTGGTGATCATGACGCCGGGGACCGGGCATTGCCGCAAAGCGTCCTGCCACGCGCCGCGCGCCCAATCGGTGCCTTCGAGCAGATCGGCGACCTTCGGCGAGGTGTTCGGCACAGCCAGCACCCACCCGGCATCAGGGAGGCCGTAGCGCATCAGCGCCTCGCTGAGCGTTACCCTGTGCTTGCGGCAGATGCCCTTGACGATCTCGCGGGTGTTGAACAGGCCGAAGCCGGCGACTTCGAGATCGCGCTTAGCCGTCGCGGCATCAAGCGGACAGTCGACCGCCGCGCCTTCCTCGTCCGTCGTGCGCAGCTCGTGAATGGTGCGGCCGATCGTGTTGCGCGAGGAATTCCGCCATGCCGCGACTGGCGTCGTCAGAATGCGGTCGACGCACTGGCGCCAGTTCGGCTTGGCGTTCTCGACTTCTGGTAGCTCATCGGCCTGCAGCAGCTCGGCCCAGGCGCGTTCTTCGTCCGGCCCCAGCGGCACGTCGAGATCGGCGGATAGCTCCGGGCCGAGCAGGATCGCGGCACACGCCAGCAGCGTGCCATAGGTGTCCTGGCCGCGGTTAGCGTGGCCGCCCTGCGCCAGCGCAGCCCGGAAGCGCTGCAGCTCGTTCTTGAAGTTCTGGCCGTTCTCGCCCCATCCCTGCATCATCAGCGACAGGATCATCGGCCCGGCCGTGTCGGCATTCACCGCGGGCGGGCGCTCCTGATTGAGATCGAGCGGCAGCAGCCGCAGCACCGCGACGCGGCTCATGTCCTGCGCCGACCGCAGCGGATTGTTGATCGCCGAGAACAGGAAGGCGGAGCGCATCTGGAATTCGCTCGCCTCGCCCTTCGTCGGTCCGCCGCGCCGGCCGATGTCGCCGCTCGACGACGTCCGCATCAGATGCACGACGTTGTCGAGCTTCCGCGCGTCGGCGTCGGGCTCCAGCTCGTCCAGCGCCACCGGCCGGGCGTCGTGCGCCATCGCCTGATAGATGCCGGCGGCCGTGGTGTCGGCCGAGCGAAACAGCGCCTCGCCGAAGATGTCGCGCATCGCCTGCTGCAGCGTGCTCTTGCCCGTCGCGCGGTCGCCGAGCAGCAGGCAGGCGCTGCGCCAATCGAGCGCGCCACCGAGGAAGGCAACGCCGATCCAGCCGAGCAGCAGCACCGGGTCGACTGCCGGCCGGGTCCAATGCCACTTGCGGAAGGTCTGCAGCAGCTTGCCGGCTGGGTTGTCCTCAATCCCGATCGGCTCGGTCCACGGCTCCGGCAGCGCCGACAGGCGAGGATACAGGTGCTGCTCGTGCATCCCGGTCGGCAGCGTCGAGAATTTGCCCTTGTGGCAGCGCCAAATCGCATTGCCGGCGTGGTACACCAGCGCACCGCTTCGCAGCGTCCATGCACCGCGCCCGCGCATCTTGTCGTTCGGGCTGAAAAAGCCCTGGCGCGCGCAGGCTTGGAACAGAATTTCCTTGATGTCGTCGGCTTCGAACGAGACGATTTCGCTTGGCTTGGTGACGATGCCCTTTTTGTCGACGACAGGCTTGCTCCAGCGCGGGCACATCCACTTCGGATAGTTCGGCGCGTCGCTGTAGATATCCTGTATGCCGACCTGGTTGAAGTCGGCCGCCTTCATGGCGCGAAACTGCCCCATGCTGTCGATCACGTACTTGTAGGAGCCCTCGAAACCGATCGGCGTCACCGGGCTTTCGCATTCCGGGTCGGACGGCATGCCGTATAGGTCGGGCGTCCATTGCCCGGCGTGCACCTTGTTCGGCCCGCGTGGCTCCATCGGCGGCGGATCGCGGCGCATCTTGCGCTGGCGCTCGATCTCCCGCGCCGCCTTGTCCATGCTGACGACGTTGGCGCGGTTGCCGGCGGCGGTTTTTTTGGTGTCGGGCACGGGGACTTCCGATGTGATGCAGTGGTGGCCGGGCGCGTGCGCCCGGCCGAAGCGTCAGGCAAGAAATCAGCCTTCGCCGATCAGGATCGGACAGCCAATTTCCTTGGATTTGGCGTTGAACGCTTCGACCGCTGCGTCACCGATCGAGAAGCCCAGCGACTGCGACAGCAGGTCGAGATAAATGAACGCATCCCCGAGCTCGCGGCGGAGCTTCGATACGAGCTCAGCGTGGGTCTCCTTGTTGCCGGTGATGCCATCGCGATAGCGATTGAGCTTCTTGATGATATTTCCAGCCTCGCCAGCCTCTCCCGCGAAGGCGGTGAACCAGTCTGACGTCGACCACGCATCGAGCGGATGATTGAAACCTTCAGCGCCCTCGCTACGCCGAACATTTGTCTCACTGAACTGCCGAAAGCTGATATCCATCTGCGTTCTCCCTTGGCTTAGCTGCGCTGGATTAGTAGCGCGGGGCATGCTCACAGCATCCCGAGCGCTTGCATGTAGGTTTCAAGGATGGTCTCGGCCTCGGCGCGCTCGTTGGCATCGGTCTTGCGCATCCGGACGATGGTGCGGAGCGCGGCGACGTCGAAGCCGTTGCCCTTGGCCTCGGCGTACACGTCGCGGATGTCGTCGGAGATCGACTTTTTCTCCTCTTCCAGCCGCTCGATGCGCTCGATCACCGCGCGTAGTTGCTCTTTGGCGAAGTTGGTGGCCGCCTCATCCGGCGTTGCCGGAGGCGCTGCAGCGGCGGCAGTCGTCGGGGCGGGGGCTTGTGGCGTACCGTCGAAGATGTGAACCATGGTGCGTTCCTCACAAAGGGATTTCGGTTTCGGCTTCTGGCCGAGCGCAGCTAGTACCGCTGCAATCGCGGTACTTCGCTGCACCGAAGAAGCTGGCGAGATCATCCGTTCCGTCGCGTGCGAAAATTTCAGCCGCCATGCCGAGCGCGAGGCTCGTCCGATCAAGCCGCGCGGTCAGATCAGTTTCGCGCGCCTTCGATTTCTCCAGTTCAGTTGCCAACGAGCGGATGACTTGGGCGTCGTTCGCCTCCTGATCGGACATGCGCGCCGATTTCTCTTCGAGCTTTGAAGCTAGCTCGTCCGGGAGCTCGCAGATCAAGGTGTGAGGATCGATACACTCGGCGCCGCCATCGACCGAGACGACAACCCCGTGCTGTGCCATCAGCTCTCCGATCAGGTCCAACATGAGCGACTTGCCGCTCCCAGGTCTTCCCATTGCCCTTAGCTTAACAGTCGTCGTCATAGGCCCTCTCCTCTCAGCGTGTCGTTGATGTCCTTGCCGCCGAACGCGGCGAAGTCCGCCACCGGGCGGCCTGTGGCGCGGAACGCGGCAAGGCCGCGATCGAACTGCGCGACGGCGCCCGGCTTTTCCCAATCCGATTGACGATGGATCAGTACCGCGTCGCAGCAGGCCGGCAGGCGCTGCGCCACGGCCGTCATGTTCGACAGCGAGATCATCGCCCACCAGCGCCAATCGGGATGCGCCAGCACGCCGGTCAGCCCGTCCTCGGTGCCTTCCGAAAACCCGAAGGTCTGCAGCAGGCCCGCGTCATTGGCTTCGCTGATCGAGAGGTGACCGTCGCCGCGCCACAGCGGGATCACGCAGCCGAGGCTTTCGGGGAACACCTTGCGCGCGGCTTGCTTGGTGCCGTCGGGCGCGGGCGGGATCACCGCCTTGCCGCGGCCATCGGGCGCCAGATAGGTCTGGTGAACGGCGACGATCCGCATGTTGCCGTCGACACAGCAGGCGATCTGACAGGGGTGGAAGCTCTCGCCGATCTTGGCGCCGCGGCGGTCGCGATGGACGTATTTGTGACGCGGCACGAAGCGCAGGCAGTTCGGCACCAGGCTTCCGCCGCGCGGCCCGACGAATGGCGCGGCGCGCAGGTCGATCGTGCGCGCCTCGCGCCAGTAGGTTTCCGCCGCCGTGCCGAGGATCGGCAGCGCATTCCGAAACAGGTTGAAGGCAGCGGCGCGCTTGCGGGCTTGATCCGCCTCGGCGTCCTTTTCGGCTTGCGCGCGCTGCGCCGCGGCGCGGTCGCGATCCTGCTCCAACTGCTTTTGGTCGATCCGCGACAGCCGCAGCCGATCGCAGGCGAAGCGCGCCGCCTCCATCGCACCCCGGCGGTCGAGATGATACCAGCCGTTGCAATAGGCGATCAGCTCCAGCGATCGGCCGCACTCGCCCGTGGTGTAGTTCTTCCAGGAGAGGCCGTCCGCCTTGAACCACAGCGCGAAATTGTCATGCCCCTGCCCGCGCGGGTCATCGGTGACGATCGTCCGAGACTTCGATCCGGTCGGCACGTCGAGATCGAGCCGGCACAGCGCCAGCACGTCGCTTGGCCGATCATCCAACACGCGCTTGAGATCGGACCAGCCCTGCCCGGTGCGGAGGTTGATGGTCACAGCGGCTCCGGGAACAGTCCAAGAATGTTCAGCTTGTTGGCGATGCTTGAACAGAGATCGCGGCGCGCAGCGGACAACGCCGCTCCAAAACGTCTCGTCCCGGAATGATCAACAACCTCGGCGACGGCTAAAGCCAACGCCGTCTCCTTTTCGAACTTCATGCGGGCGGCGAAGACAGTTTTGACCTTACCGTACTGATTTGGTCGAAAGAACGCATAGCTCTCATCGTCGCCAAAACTGACGCAGAACCCGCGATTAGCTTCAAATACTTCCCACTGAAAGACCATCGCCCTACCCCTTCAACGTGTCCATCATGGTCTGCATCAGTGCGTCGAAGTCGGGCGAGCGCTCGCGTTCGGCTTCGATCTCGGCGACGGTCTTCTGCACCGCCTGCCGCGAGACGCCGATCGCGGCGGCAAGCGCGGCCTTCTTCAAGCCGAGCCCTTCGGCGAGCAGGTAGAGCGCACAGCGGCGCAGCCGAGCAGCCTGCTTCCACACCGGGTCTTGCGTGCGCTCCTCGGAGAAATCCTGCGACAGCATCAGCGCCGCGTCCCAGCCGGTGCGTTCGGCGAGCTGGCGAACGATCAGGCGGATCATTGCGAGGCAGAGCGTGATTGGCTCGCCATCCTCGCGGCCCGCGGCAAGGCGGCCCAGCGCGTCGGCGAGCTTTTCGAGCGTCGAGGCTTGCGTTTTGTAGCGGCCGGCGCGCGCGTCTGCGTAGGTTTCCACCCTCACGCCGGCGGCGGTGCACAGCTCGCGGATGGTGATGTTCAGCTTGCGGCGCCGCGCCTCAATGCGCTTGATCGATGCGGTTGACGAACGCAGGGCGGCGTCGCCCTTACTATCAGTTGACGAACGCGGGGCGGCGCCGCTCGCCGAGTTGGTTGACGAACGCAGGGCGGCGGACGCCAGCGCCGTGTCGCCTTCGATGTCGAGCTGGCGCGGCGCGATGAAGCCGCGCGCGGCGTGCGCGCGATCGGACGGCGGCAGAAGGTAGGAGGTCTGGTGCATCACTCGGCCTTCTCGCAGAGTGCCGCGCGGCCTTCGTTCATGAACCGCGCGATGCCGTCGAGGATGGACTGATAGTTATCGCGGTCGATCTGCGGAGCCCGCCGGGCGTCGCTGATCACCAGCATCGGCCGGGTGCGATGCGGCGCGCCCTGGCGCATCGCGATCCGCGCCTCGTGCTCGCGCCTGAACTGCTCGCTCCACGACGGATCGCCGAAATTTGGCCGCGGCACGATCGGGAAGAGAAAGACGGCGGCGGTCATTGCGCCGACCCGCCAATGACGTGCACGCGCCCTTCGAAGGTCGGCTTGGCCTTGCTGGAGAGGCGCAGCTCCATATAGCCGGCGATCCGCTCAAGAACGTTGTCCGCGATCGAGACCGCGCACCCCTCGTAGCTGTTGACCATGTTGCAGAGGATGTCAGACATCGCCATGCAGAACCCGTCGGCGACGACGTTGCCGTCCTCGCCGCGGTTGATCTCTTCCGCCACCTGCACCTGCAACGCGCCACCAGCCGCCAGAAGCAAGCGCGCCTGTACGCCGCGCGATCCTGTCTCGTGGATATGGTTCCGCAGCGTTGCGTCAAACCGCTCGCTTAGTGCCTTCACCGCGTCGACATCGATGTTCTGATACGTCTTGCGTTCGGTCATGGCGTCGGCCTCGTCTGGTTGCGGATCTGCAAAGCGCGGAGCAGATCGTTCTGGATGTCGGGCAAAAGCGCGGTGATCACCCGGCCGTAGCGCTGCGCGCGGTCGCGGTCGTGCCGATGCAGCGAGGCGTCGGCGAGCTGCACGGCCTTGGCGAACAGCAGGGTGTGGTCGTCGATCACGCGCTCGGCTTCACAGGGGCGCGCGTAAGCCTGCTGCACGTCGTCGAGCAGGCCGCCGATGCGGCGCACCTCATAGTTCGGTTGCATCGACAGCGCCCGCTGCGCGCAGTCGATCGCGCGCGACAGCACCGAGATGTCATCGGATGCGAGCATGTCCGCGATCGTCGAGACCGGCATCAGCGCGGCCTCCAGTGCAGAGCGACGTTGCAGGCGCCATCGCTGACGCCGCAGGTGAAGCCCTTCACGACTGCAGTGGGGTTGCGCTTGGTCCAGGCGTCGATTTCGCGGCGCATGTCGACGAGAACCGTCTCCGGCCACATCTCCATCTGGTGCGAAACGCCGGGCGTCTTCGCCTCGAACTCGTTCATCCGCTTGTGGATGTACATGACATTGCAGCCGGCAAGATCGAGCGTCGTGACGCTGTCGCGCTGCTGCTTGAAGTCGGGATCGAGCCGGGTGTGCGGCGTGTCGGAGGTGGTGACGGTCATCGGAGCCCCGGTCAGAAAAAAGAAAGCCCCGCCATCGCGCGAGCGATGACGAGGCAGTTAGCAGCGATGCCGACGATGACGGCCGCTGCGATCCAAGAGGCCGCAAGACGCGCGTCTTCAGCCTGCTCGGGGGAGATGGTGCGGATGCGGAAGCCCATGGCGATCTCTCCACTTCACGGGGTTCGCGTGATCAGCCAGACGGCGATCAGCTCGACGGCGACGATCACGGCGAACAGCCCGAGCGCGAGGATGCGATCCGGCAGGATCAAGTTGATCTTCATCAGGCAACCTCCTCGGATGAGGAGGTGCGCTCCAGCGCATCGAGAGCGCTTCGGCCGATCGGCGGGTCGCCCATCAATGCCGCGGCCTGGCTTCGGTACATCGCGCTGGAGCCGCCATTGGCCGCGCGTGATCTCGACCGCGCGCGCGCCGCCTGCAAGGCAGCACAGCAATTGGCCTCTGGCACGAACAGCAGGAGCGACATATCGCGGGTGTCGTAACCCGCGGCGAACAGCCAGCCGCAGGTCGCAATCAGCGCCTCGCTGGCGCGGGCCGTGTCTGCGCCAGCGAGGCGCACGCCGTCGGAGATGTTGGAGCGATCAAGCCGCATGACGCTCGCTCCGGCTCACCACGATGCCGCGGCGCTGCAGCAGCGTTTCGATCTTCGGCATCACCGCGTCGAAATGCAGATCGAGCAGGCGGCCCAGCGTCTCGATCTCGCGCGCCACCACGACGCCCTCGATCTTTTCCAGCGACGCCGCCACCGGGCCGCGCGAGCGCGCCTGACTGAGAGCAGACACCGTCTGCTCATGGACATTGGCCGCCCGCGCCAGCGCCGCCTGGCTAAAACCGACCAATTTCGCCCGATCAAGGATGGATTTGTCTGTTGCCATGCCGTGGCCCGTCTGTTCATGTGACTGCTGTCACATGACGATCTGATTTGCGGCGTACGCGCAAGTGGAAAATCATCACGTCGCATTAGGGAATTCACAGGTCCACTTTCGGGGACGATTTCCGCCGCCCGAAAGGACGAACCACGTGGCGAAGCAACCCAAGAGCCAGAAGCGTCAGGACCTCCGCGAGGCCCAGCTCGCATGGCTCGAACGGCTCGAAGACCACACCGACAAGGACGCAACGAACCTCGCGCGCGGGGCGCAGATCGACCCCTCGACGCTGACGCGGTTCAAGTCGGCCCAAAGCCGGACGCTGTCGGTGCTGACGCTGCAGCAGCTCGCCGAGCGCTGGCAATTTCCGCTCGATCCGTCGATCTCCGGCGCCACCGAGATCCGCGGCTTCGCCACCGAGGCCGAACCCTACAAGCCCAAGAATGCGAATAGCGCCCTGATGACGGCGCTGGACGCGCTGCGCTCGGCGCAGCCGGGCAGCGAAGCATGGGAAGTGCGTAGCCGCGCGCTCGAAGCGGTCGGCATCCTGCCGGGCGACGTCGTGCTGGTCGACCCGTTCGCCAAGCCGCGAGACGGCGACGCCGTGCTGGCTCAAATATGGGACTTCGAGCGCCAGAAATTCGACGACGCCTGGCGCCGCATCTCCATCACCGGGCCGATCCAGATCCTCGCGGCCGCCTCGTTCGATCCGAACTATGCCGGGCCGGTCCTGGTCAACGAAAAGGATGTGAAGATCAAAGGCGTGGTGCTAGGACACCGCCTGCGGCCTGTGGACAGAGCCGCCTAGGAATGCCCCGAGGTCGGGTTTCATGTGAAACGATCCGATCTATCATGTGACTTCTTGCACATCAGTAAATGACTGCTATCATGCGCCTCGCTGATTTCTCAGGGAGGTGCCCCGATGCTGCCGATACTTCCGAACGTTCTTGATCCGCCAGAGGCGATGACGACCTCTCCGAAGATCGTCGCCCAGCCGATCCGGCTGATCGACGCCGCCGGCGACACCGTCGCCGCCGGCACGCTGCCGATGCAGCCCGGCGAATGGCCCGTGGTGGTGATGCTCGCCGGCCAGCCCTACGTCATCGCCGAGGCGCACGCCGTTCCCGGCCTGCTGATCTACCAGCACAAGCGCGCATGGATCGCCGACGGCTCGCTGCTGTCGTCGAAGCTTCGGCAATGACGTGGCGGGAACGGCTGATCACGCTGGGCCTGATAGCAACGTGGATTTGGATCGTCTGGCCGCAGCTGGTCGATTTCGCGGATTGGTGCAGCTCGCTTTTCGGAGGCGCATGATGAAACAAGGTCCGATGACCGCCAAGGAAGTCGCCGGCGCCATGGGCGTCGCCCTCGCCACTTTCTACAAGCGGCACGAAACCTACCGGCAGCGGGACGGGATGCCCGCCCCGATCACCAAGGGGAAGCTCAATTACGAGCGCTCCGGCATGATGGCGTGGCTGACGCGCCACCACCCTGCCCGCGCCGCTCAGGCGGTCGCCAACGACGTCCTGCTGCCGCCCGACCCGACCGTCGACACCGAGCATCAGGCACGCCTGCACGCCGCCTACGCCCCGGCGCGGGATCTTTTAGCTGCAACGAGACCCGGCTAACCTTCAACAGCAGAGGATGGCTAAATGAGCAAGGCAACCATCTACCTTCGGAGAAATGGAGCATTCGGCGCGCGGTGTAATTTGACGCCGGACACGGGGCACCACATCACGGAGGATTCCGGACGATTTACCGTCTACAGCGTTGACGATCCCGACAAGACGATCTGCCAAGGCGCAACTCGCGAAGAGGCCGAGAGCGCCATCCAGCGAGAATGGGATTGCGAGCAGGCCACGCACCCACGGTGACGAGTACCCGCCCTTGACAGCATCCGGCGAAGCGTCCGAGCCTCGCCGCGTCTGATTTCACTCCGTCCGCACCGGAGCCTAGGCCATGGCCTTACAGAAGATGCCGTTTATTCAGTGGCGCGAGCAGCCGGACCGGAGCTGCCGGCCGCGCTTTGCGCCGTCGGTCCGCGAAGTCCGGCTTGGCTTTCCGAGCTGCGACCTGAAACACGATGACGGCCGATGGTTCACCTTCGAGGAGGTGCGGACCTGGCTGTACGGCGCGGACGGCAAAAGCGGCACCTATGGCGATATCCTGAAAGCGCGCGCCGGCAAAAAGCCGAAGGCGAAGCCGGCCGCCCGGGCGCGCCAGACCGTGGCCGATTTGCTCGAGGATTGGCAGCGCAGCGACGAGTTCAAGAAACTCCGGCCGGCGTCGCGCCGGTCCTACCTCAAATGCATCAGCGCGATCCTCTACAAGCCGCAGAGCCGCGCCGATGCGGCAGCGATGCGGGCGAAGATCAAGGCCGCCGCGCTGCTCGGCCAGACGCCGCCGGCGCGCGATATGGAGACGATCGCGAAGGTGACGCCGACGTCGATCGGAAAGCCGGAGCTACGCGCCTTCTTCAACTATCTGGTCACGGAGCGCGGCCAGCATATGGCGATCGCCACCATCGCGACGCTGTCGGCCGCGTGGTCCTGGGGGCAGGAAAGCACCCACTGGCGGCTGCCGGCCAATCCGCGCGACGGGATGGACTTCGCCCGGCCCGAAGGCCGCGTGGTGCTGGTCGAGATGTCCGAGATCATGGCATGGGTCGCCGCCGGCGACGCGATCGGCAAAGCCTCGATCGGCGACAGCCTGTATCTCGCGCTGTTCACCGGCCAGCGGCAGACCGACCGGCTGGCGATGCGCGACGAGAGCGAACCGACCGGGCGCCACGCCTTCCGCCAGAGCAAGACCGGCGAACTCGTCGACATCAAGGAGGCGCCGCAGCTCGCCGCGCGACTCGATGCCGCCCGCAAGCGCGTCGCCGAGCTGAAGCTGAAACTAGGCCTGCGCGAGATGCCGCCGGAGATCGTCATCAACGAGGAAACCGGCGAGCCCTACGACGACAGCACCTATCGTCATTGGGTGTCGACCGCGCGCGACGTCGCGGTGTTCGGCTGGCTGGCAAGGATGGACCGGCAGCAGGCGATCAACCGCGCGCAGCAGCTCGCAGCGGAGCTGCGGCAGACAGCGGCGAAGCTCGAAGCCAAACACCCGCTGCCGGACGACGACGAGACGGCGAAGAACCGTGCGATTGCGGCCCGCGGCCGCGCGCTGCAGGACTGGTTCGAACAGATCGCCGTCCGCGACAGCAACGGCGATCGGTCGGCATGGAAGCTCGCGCCCTGCCCTTCGCTGCACTTCATCAACCGCCGCGGCGAGCTCGACGCCAAACACGACCAGGACCTGCGCGACACCTGCGTCATGTTGCTCGATCGCGCCGGCTGCGATCTGCTGACGATCTGCGACATCACCGGCCACAGCTACAAGTCGGCGCAGACCATCGTGAAGCACTACCGCGCCCGCAACGCCGCCCGCGCCGACGAGGGCATCGACCGGCTGGTGCTGCAGGTTAGGAAAGAGGGGATGACAGGATGAGTACCGATCCGATGTGGTGCCGAAACCACGCCGACGACGCAGCCATGATGATCGACGGGCTTAAAGCGGAGATCATTGCTCTGAGAGAAGCCCTGGAAGAGGTCGTCGACACGATGGCTCCGACACTAAAGTCTCAATTGCGCCTGACACAGCAAGCCAACTCGGCCAGACTCCGAGCAAAATCGGTGCTTGAGATCACAGGATGACCAGACAGCATCACCACTTCGGATAGTTGTAGCTCCGCTGAAATCCCGGCGCGTCGCTCTGGCGCACCTCCCGGCAGTTCTCCGGACGTCCCCCGCACCTGCTGCAGCGCATCCGTTTCCCAAGCTCCGCGATCGTCATCTCGCCGAGATCGAGCCGCGGGCGCTCCCGGCGGATCTTCGCGAACGGCACCCACACGGTCACCCGGCAGGTTTCGCACCAGCATTCGATATGGCCGTAGCCCTGCGCTTCGAGCATGGATATCTTCATGCCCGCACCGTGAACAAGTCGCGAACAAAATCAACCCTGTCAGATCACCATGTCGCACGGTGTCAGATGGGTGTCAGATGTTCTCGTTTGTTCTCTTTTGGAGACTTTGAATTTGTGAGGAGTATCAGCGGCTTAGGAGTGGTGGGCGCACTAGGGCTCGAACCTAGGACCCGCTGATTAAGAGTCAGCTGCTCTACCAACTGAGCTATGCGCCCGCAGCCGTTTCGGCTGGGTCCCTTGCGGGGACGGCGTCGTTTAGCAAAGCCCACCGGGGATGTCCAGCAATGCGGACGACTTTTTTCACGTCTGCGGGGGAGAAACTTCGGGGCGGGAAAACGGCAGCAGTTTCAGCTGGTTTGAAGCGGGCTAAGATGGCCGCGCGGTCGCACCGACGCGCAATCTTCCCGTCGGATCGAATGCACGCTGCGGCGAGAGCCGCCAAACGGCCGGCTCGTGCTCCTCCCAGGACGCATGGCGGCTGTCGAAGGCAATGTCGACCGGGAATCTGGGACTTCGGCGGGCACTGCAGCCCGCCGAAGTCCTGTGGAAGCTCGTGTCAAAGCCGGCTCGGGCCGTCGCCATCGTCCATCGGGCCGTGGCGGTCCATCATCGGGCCGCGGCCGCCGCGCTCCCAGCGCGGGCCGCGATCGTCGTCGCCGTCCCGGTCCCGGTCGCGGTGCATGAAGCCGTGATGATGGCGCCAACCGAAACCGCCGCCCTCCATCCGGGTCAGCACCCGCAGGCGGCGCTTCTGGCTATCGTCGAGCGATTTGTAGAGCGGGTCGGCGGCGTCGGCGATCTTCTTCATCACAGCCGCGGTCGCGGCCATCGAATCGGCGCGGTCGCGCAGCCGTGCCACCGGATCGGCATCACGCGGCTCGCGGTCGTCGTCGCGTGCCTTCATCCGCGCCTGGGCGCGGTCGATCCGCAGCTTGACCAGATCCTTCACCGCGGCCTCGACCGGCGGCCACAGCTTTTCCTGATCGGGGGTGAGCTGCAGCCCGGCCTTCACGGCCGCGATCTTGGCATCGGCGAACGCGCTGCGATCCTGAGCGCTGAATGCGTGCCGGCCATGATCGAACCAGCCGCGATGCTCGGCGTAAGCCGCCGTCGAACCGGCGAACACCAGCGCGGCGACGCCGGCGAGCAGAACCTTCTTCATGGCAACCTCCTTCAAAAGGTAGCCATGAAGATGAGCGCCCTGCCCGGCGGCTTCAACTTAACGATTGGACAGACGAGGCCGTCTTACCAAGATGTAATGTGCTGTTAGCAGACCGAAACGAACGGACACCAACTACAACATGCCGAGCATGCGCGGCAGCCACAGCGAGATCTCCGGCACGTAAGTCACGAGCCCCAGGAACGCCAGCATGGTGAGCAGCCACGGCATCACCGCCACCGTCAGTTCGGTGATCCCCATTTTGGCGATGCCGGAGGCGACGTAGAGGTTGAGGCCGACCGGCGGGTGGCACATGCCGACCTCCATGTTCACCACCATCAGGATACCGAGATGGACCGGGTGAATGCCGAGCTTCACTGCTACCGGGAACAGGATCGGCGCCATGATCAGCACGATCGAGGTCGCTTCCATCACGTTGCCGGCGAGCAGCAGCAGGATGTTGACGACCAGCAGGAACCAGATCCAGTTGACGCCCGCGGTCGACATCCAGCTCGCGATCTGTTGCGGGATGTTTTCGTTGGCCATCAGGAACGAGAACAGCACGGCGTTGGTGATGATGTAGAGGATCATCGCGCTCATATTCGCCGAGCCGAGCAGCACCCGCGGCACGTCGCGCAGGCGCATGTCACGATAGACGAACACTGCGATGATGAAGGCGTACACCGCGCTGATCGCCGCCGCTTCGGTCGGCGTAAACATGCCGGCATAGATGCCGCCGAGCACGATCACGATCAGCAAGAGGCCCCAGATGCATTTGCGGAAGGCGTCGAACCTCTCCCCCCAGCTCGCCTTCGGCAGCCGCGGATAATCGTGCTTCCAGGCGCGGTAGAAGGTCGTGAAACCGAGCAACGACGCCAGCATGATGCCGGGAATGACGCCGGCCATGAACAGCTGACCGACCGAGGCCGACGACACGCGGTTGCCGTCCGGATCGAGCGCGATCGAGCCACCGGTCGCCACCGCATAGACGACCATCACGATCGACGGCGGGATCAGGATGCCGAGCGCGCCCGAAGTGGTGATGACGCCGGCGCCGAACCGCTTCGGGAAGCCCTGCTTCACCATCGCCGGCAGCATGATCGAGCCGATCGCGATCACGGTTGCGGGCGAGGAACCGGAGACGGCCGCGAACAGTGCACAGGCCATCACGCCCGCCAAACCGAGGCCACCGTACCAGTGCCCGACCATCGTGGTGGCGAAGTTGATCATGCGGCGGGCGACGCCGCCGTGGGTCAGGAAATTGCCGGCCAGGATGAAGAACGGGATCGCCATGATCTCGAAGTTCTCGATGCCGGTGAACAGCTTCAACGACACCGCTTCCATCGGCACGTTGGTCATCAGCACGACGAACGACAGCACCGTGAGACCGAGTGCGATCGAAATGGGCATGCCGGTCAGCATCAGGGCGATCAGCAGCCCGAAGATGATTGCGGTGTTCATCGCACCGCCTCCGCCGCTGCAGCCGCGGACCCGGGCATATGTGGTTCGTCGATCCCCTCGACCTGACCGTGGTCGTGATGCGGCAGATGATCATGGCGCCAGAAGTGGTAGGCGACCTGGAGGAAGCGGAAGCACATCAGATAGGAACCGAGCGGAATGCAGAGGTAGACGAGCCAGCTCGGGATCTCGAGATCCGGCGAGGTCTGGTTGGTGTCGATCAGGCCGTAGACGAACTTGGCGCCCATCGTGCCGATGATGAAGGTGAAGAACGCGCCCCAGAACAACCCGAACAGGATCGTCACCTTGCGCAGGTTCGGCCTCATCACGTTGACCAGCACGTCGACGCCGACATGGATGCCGGTGCGCACACCGTAGGCGGCACCGAACTTCGCCATCCACACGAACATGTAGATGCACAGTTCCTGTGCCCACGACAGGTCGATCGGAAACAAGATCGGATAGAGGAATGGGATGCCGACCAAATAGCGATGCATCACCGCGATGAAGATCAGCAGCGTGGCGCCGCCGATCATCGTGGCGATCAGAATTTCCTCGAGCCTGTCCAGGATGCGCAGGACCATAGATTCCCCCTGTGGATCGGCCGGTCGCTGCGGTGAGGACGAGAAGACGGCCGTCGCTTGATTCCAGTGCCGCAGCCCCTGCGGTCCGGCAAAAGCAGAGGGCGCCCGCGTCGAAACGCGGGCGCCCGTTCGCAAATGTTACTTGGTCGGGCCGCCGCCGCTTTCCTTGATGAACTCTTCGATCAGAGCCTTGCCGACGCGGCCGCCGACGTCGTCGTACACCGGCGCCATCGCCTTGCGCATCGCGAGGTTCTGCTCCGGCGTCAGAGTGATGATCTCGGTCTTACCCGACTTCTTCATCTCCTCGAGGGCTTCCGCGTTTTCCTTCTGCGACTGGCTGTTGCCGAACTCGGTGGCTTCCTTCATCGCCTTGTCGAGCTGCGCGCGGACGTCGGCCGGGATGCCGTCCCAGAACTGCTTGTTCACGATCACCGCGTAGCCGATGTAGCCGTGGTTGGTGACGGTGGTGTACTTCTGCACTTCGTGCATCTTCTGGGTGTACATGTTCGACGGCGTGTTCTCCTGGCCGTCGACGACGCCGGTCTGGAGCGCCTGATACACTTCGGAGAACGCCAGCACCTGCGGGATCGCGCCGAGTGCGCGGAATTGCGCGTCGAGCACCTTCGAAGACTGGATGCGGAACTTCAGGCCCTTGTAGTCTTCCGGCGCGATCAGCTTCTTGTTCGCGCTCATGATCTTGAAGCCGTTGTCCCAGTAAGCGAGACCGGTCATGCCCTTGGAGTCGAGCAGCTTGAACAGTTTGGCGCCGACCGGACCGTTGGTGACCTTCCGCAGCGCAGCGATGTCCGGCAGGATGTAGGGTAGATCGAAGACTTCGAATTCCTTGACGCCGGCCGGGCCGAACTTGGAGATCGAGGGCGCGAGCATCTGCACAGCGCCGAGCTTCAGCGCGTCGAGCTCTTCCTT
Source organism: Rhodopseudomonas sp. G2_2311 (assembly GCF_047501505.1). Lineage (NCBI taxonomy): Bacteria > Pseudomonadati > Pseudomonadota > Alphaproteobacteria > Hyphomicrobiales > Nitrobacteraceae > Rhodopseudomonas > Rhodopseudomonas sp. G2_2311. The sequence continues at coordinate 6,287 of NZ_JAZDRK010000003.1, read as the reverse complement.
GTCCTTGAACAGCTGCGAGTTCGGATAGACTTCGACCTTGACCTTGCCGTCGGTGTACTTCTCGGCGAGCTCTTTGAACTTATCGGCGGCCATGCCCTTCGGCGTGTTGGGCGCCACCACATGGCTGAACTTGATGACGATCGGCGACTGCGCGGCGGCCGGGCCGACGAGCCCGAGCACGGCGATCGATGCGAGTGCTAGAATGGATTTCCGCATGTTTTCTCCCGATTCCTTATGAGGAACGCACCCGCGTCCCCGCCCCGTTCGATTACCAGCCGCACCAATACAGAGAAGCACTACGAAAGGCTATTGCCCCTTCGCAGGGGCGCCGTCAACAACTGCTGCAACGCGGAAAAAGGGCGATGCACAGCGGCATCGCCCTTTCGAACCGTTCCAGAAGTTGTAGCTGTCAGCCGCGGTTGTGCGACTTATTCACGCATCAGCCGGCGACCGCCACCGTCGGCGCGTCTTCACGCACGCTGCGCTGACGCTTGGCGACGATCTTGTTGAGCGCGCCCAGGTAAGCCTTCGCTGAGGCCACCAAGGTGTCGGGATCGGCTGCGCGCGCGGTCATCGAGCGGCCTTCATGGCTCAGCCGGACCGACACTTCCGCCTGCGCATCGGTGCCCTCGGTGACGGCATGCACCTGATACAGTTCCAACTTGGCATCGTGCGGCACCAGCGCCTTGATGCAGTTGAACACCGCGTCCACCGGGCCGTTGCCTTCGGCTTCTTCGATCCGGATCTGGCCGTCGACGTCCAGCTTCATGGTGGCGCGCTGCGGACCATGGGTGCCGGCGATCACCGTCAGCGACATCAGCTTGATCTGGTCCTGGCCGTGCAGCAGCTGCTCGTCGACCAAGGCCTCGATGTCCTCGTCGTAGACGTCCTTCTTGCGGTCGGCCAACGCCTTGAACCGCACGAACACGTCCTCGATCTGGTTGCGGGACAGCTTGTAGCCCAGCTCTTCCAGCTTGTGGATCAAGCCGGCGCGGCCGGAGTGCTTGCCCATCACCAGCGATGTGCCCTTCACGCCCACCGTTTCGGGCGTCATGATCTCATAGGTCTGGGCGTTCTTGATCATGCCATCCTGATGGATGCCGCTCTCGTGCGCGAACGCGTTCCGGCCGACGATCGCCTTGTTGTACTGCACCGGGAACGAGGTCGCGGCCGACACCGTCTTAGAGGCGTGCGTCAGCATCGTCGACTCGATCCGGTTCCAGTACGGCAACTTGTCCTGCCGCACCCGCATCGCCATCACCACCTCTTCCAACGCGGCATTACCGGCGCGTTCGCCGATGCCGTTGATGGTGCATTCGATCTGGCGTGCGCCGCCAGCGACGCCGGCCATCGAATTGGCGACCGCCATGCCCAGGTCGTTATGGCAGTGGACCGAGAACCGCGCCTTGTCGGAATTCGGCACCGTCTCGCGCACCTTGCGGAACAGTTCGCGATATTCCTCAGGCACCGCGTAGCCGACGGTGTCCGGCAAGTTGATGGTGGTGGCGCCGGCCTTGATCGCCGCCTCGATGCAGCGGCACAGGAAGTCGAACTCGGTGCGGGTGGCATCTTCCGCCGACCACTCGACGTCGTCTGTGTGGTTGCGGGCGCGGGTCACCGACGAGATCACCATCTCGTAGACCTGCGCTGCCTCCATCTGCAGCTTGTACTTCATGTGCACCGGCGAGGTGGACAGGAAGGTATGAATACGGCCGCGCTCGGCCGGCTTGATCGCCTCGGCGCAGCGGTCGATGTCCTTGTGGGCGGCACGCGACAAGCCGCAGATCACCGAGTTCTTCGAGCGCTTGGCGATCTCATGCACCGCCTCGAAGTCACCATCGGAGGCGAACGGGTAGCCGGCCTCGATCACGTCGACGCCCATGTCGTCGAGCATCCGGGCGACGTTCAGCTTCTCCTCGAACGTCATGGTAGCGCCGGGGCACTGCTCGCCGTCGCGCAAGGTGGTGTCGAAAATGATGACGCGGTCCTGTTCGGACTGGGTGGTGGTGGTCATGAAAAATGTCCTTTGGTCGGGGCGCCGCGCGGGCGCATGAGGGGCTGGCTGTCGTGCGATCCCCTGAGTGCCCAGGCAAAACTGCCCAGACGGCCCTCAGGGGCGGCTAAGAAGCAGCAGCCCGCCAAGCGCGAGGGTCTCGAGCGCTTCGAAAGCGGCGGTCGGAATCAGCACAGCCGGAATCGCGGAAGCGGCGGTGATCGCCGTTCCTTCCATTCCAATGCTGCCGCTGCCAATCGTCATTCCCGACACCTTCAGGGTCCTATCGTCGGCGACAACCGCTAAAAGAGCGTTAGGTTGACGCAAGAGTCCGATGGACCGAACGGATAGTCTTGTAAACGACCTCGCCACTGTTTCGCAACGCCAAATCGTGGGCAAAAGCCCTGATAAAGCGTCAGAAACCCTGACCTAAACCATGGTCGGGCTGGCGATGCGTCGCCGTGGGTTTCTTCACCCGCCGAAACCGCTTATGGCTGTGCACCAGCCGAACGACCCGACCGGAGCACCGACGTTGAACTCGATCGCCCATTCCACGCTTGCCGCCGCCAGCCCCACCATCCGCCACGACTGGACCCGCGAGGAAGCCGCGGCGATCTATCATGCGCCGTTCGCCGACCTGATGTTCCGGGCGCAGACGATTCACCGCCAGACGTTCGATCCGAACCAGGTCCAGTGCAATCAGCTGCTCAACGTCAAGACCGGCGGCTGCGCCGAGGATTGCGGCTATTGCAGCCAGTCCGCCCACCACGACACCGCCCTGCCCGCCTCCAAGCTGATGGAGCCGGCCAAGGTGATCGAGGCCGCCAAGGCGGCCCGCGACGCCGGTGCGACGCGCTATTGCATGGGCGCGGCCTGGCGTTCACCGAAGGAGCGCGACATGGCGCCGGTGATCGAGATGGTGAAGGGCGTCAAGGCGCTCGGCATGGAAGCCTGCATGACGCTCGGCATGCTGACCGACGATCAGGCCAAGCAACTCGCCGATGCCGGCCTCGACTACTACAACCACAACATCGACACCTCCGAAGAGTTTTACGCCTCGGTGGTGAAGACCCGCAGCTTCGGCGACCGCCTCGACACGCTGGAGAAGGTGCAGGACGCCGGCATCAAGGTGTGCTGCGGTGGCATTCTCGGCCTCGGTGAGAAGCCGACCGACCGTGTCGAAATGCTCCGCACGCTCGCCAACCTGCCGCAGCATCCGGAGAGCGTGCCGATCAACATGCTGATCCCGATCGAGGGCACCCCGATCGCCCAGACCGCGACGCCGGTCGATCCGTTCGAATTCGTCCGCACCATCGCGCTGGCGCGCATCATGATGCCGAAGTCGGATGTCCGCCTCGCTGCCGGCCGCACCGCGATGAGCGACGAGATGCAGGCGCTGTGCTTCCTCGCCGGCGCCAACTCGATCTTCATCGGCGACACCCTGCTGACCACCCCGAACCCGGGCGACAGCAAGGACCGCGCGCTGTTCAACCGCCTCGGCATCACCCCGCGCGACGACCTCGGCGTCCACGCGCACAGCTGAGACGCGACCCCAAAGACCGTCGTGGCCGGTCCCGGCCATGACGGTTGGGAAAGTCATTAGTCCTCGCCGCGCAGCAGCATCGTCAGGAAGGCGGTGACGAAGCGCGGCATCGAGGGCAGGAAATCGTCCTTCGAACGCACCAGGTACATCCGGCTGAACTCCGGCAGTTCCTCTTTTGCCAGGTGCTTTTCGACCCGGGCCTTCAGCGCCTCGCCCGGCTGATCCACATCCAGAATCCGCAGCATCGCCACGAAGGCGCCGGCCTCGACGCAGTGCCAGTGATCGGCGGCGTGGTAATCGAACCGCGTCAGCCCGGTCTCTTCCTTCACCTCGCGCGCCACACTGGAGGCCATCTCCAGCCGGCGGTTGCGGACGTCGGAAGGATCCGGCGTGCCGCCGGGAAAGTACACCCGGCCGGCGTTTGCGGTGTGCGCCCCCATCTCGCCGAGCAGGATCGCGCCGTCGCTGGCGCGGAGCACACCCATGCCAAAGCCGTTGAACACGGAGGGGTCTGGAAACTCCCAATCCCGCCAGGACAGAAAGCTGGCGTAGTCGACCTCAAAATACTCTGCACTGAAATACGGGCCATCAAATTGCGGCCGTCGCGCCAGCAGCACGCGACCGTTCCACAACTCCGGTTGAGCGGCCTGCCGCTGTGTGAAATGCGCATCGATGTCGGCGCGGCGCGCCTGTGCGAACGGCCACGCGTAGTCGCTGACCCAGAGGTCGAGCTGGCCGACGCGGTGGATGGTAACGGGCGGCGATGAGCTCATTGCAGCGTTATTTTGCGGGGCCGGCCGCCTTCGCCTGTTCGACGAAAGCGTTGGTGTAAGTCTTGGTGACGTCGATATTGGCCTTCGCCACGTCCGGCGAACCAACGCTGAACACCGCCAGCACGGCGTCCGCCCCCTTCGGGTCCATCAGCCCGGTGGTCGAGTACATCGGGATCGTGTTTTTCAGCGCCGCGACGTACTGCGCCTTGTCCTTGCCGACGATGTTGGCCGGCATCTTGTCGGCGATCTCCTCGGCCGAATGCGCGTGGATCCAGCTCAGCGTGCCGAGGATTGCCTTGGTCAATGCAAGCGCCTCGTTCGGATGCGCCTTGATCCAGGCCGTAGTGGCGTATAGCGCGCCGCCCGGATAGTCGCCGCCGAACACCTCGCGGGTGTCGTGTTCGGTGCGGGTGTCGCTGAGGATGCGCAGGTCGGCATGCGCTGCCTGCAGGATCGTCACCGCCGGATCGAGCATCACCGCAGCGTCGATCTGGCCCTGCTGCATCGCCGCCACCGCCGTGGCGCCGAGGCCGACACCGACCACCGAGACGTTGTTCGGATCGATGCCGTTCTTCTTCAGCTGATACTTCAGGAAGAAATCGGTCGACGAGCCTGGGGCGCTGACGCCGACCTTCTTGCCGGCGAGATCCTTGATCGACTTGATCTCCGCGGTGTGGGCCGGAGACACCGCCAGCACCAGACCGGGATAGCGGTCGTACACCACGAAGCTCTGCATCTCCTGCTTCTTGGCGGCGAGATTGACGGTGTGGTCGAAATAGCCGGAGACGACGTCGGCGCTGCCGCCGAGCACGGCCTTGAGCGCATCCGAGCCGCCCTTGAGATCGACCAGCTCGACGCTCAGCCCGGCCTTGTCGTATTCGCCGAGTTGCTTGGCCAGCACCGTCGGCAGATAGCACAGGCAGGCGCCGCCGCCGATCGCGATCGTCACCTTGCTCTGCGCCGACGCGGCGCCCGCGGTGAGCAGGACCGCGGCGAGCGCAGCGGCAATGGACTTGAAACCGGCCTTCATGGCGTCTGTTCTCCCCGGACGAAACGGTCAGGACAATATGCCAAAGCCACGCCGGGCTCTAGTCCGCCGGCTGCCCGCTCGGCTGCGGCCGCCACACCAGCAGGCGGCGCTCCACCAGACTGACGGCAAGATCGATGACGATGACGAACACCGACAGCACGAACATCCCGGCGAACACGCCGGCGACGTCGAATGCGCCCTCGGCCTGCTGGATCAGATAGCCGAGCCCGGCGGCGGCGCCGAGATATTCACCGACGACTGCACCGACCACCGCAAAACCGATCGCAGTGTGCAGCGAGGAAAACATCCAGGACAGCGCCGACGGCCAGAACACGTGGCGCATCATCTGCCGTTCGCTCATCCCCAGCATCCGCGCGTTGTCGACCAGCGTCGCGCTGGTTTCCTTGACGCCCTGATAGACGTTGAAGAACACCACGAAGAACACCAGCGTCACGCCGAGCGCGACCTTGGACCAGATTCCAAGCCCCAGCCACAGCGTGAAGATCGGCGCCAGCACCACGCGCGGCAGCGCGTTGACCATCTTCACATAGGGATCGAACACCGCCGCCACCCGCGGCTGCCGGGCGAACCAAAAGCCGACCAGCACGCCGGCGAGCGAGCCGATCACGAAGGCGAGCAGCGACTCCTGCAGCGTGATCCACAGATGCTTCCAGATCACGCCGGAGGCGAACCAGGCGATCACCTGCTTGGCGACATCCACCGGTGTCGAGAAGAAGAACGGCGGCAGCAGCAGCTTGCCGGCGATCGGCACTGTGGTGAAGAACTGCCACACCGCCAGCACGACAATCGCGACGAGGAGCTGCAAGGCGAGGAGCTTTACGCGAGACATGCCGCAGCCCCTCCAAGCGACCATGTAGCACCGAAGCGAAGCGCCCTCCTCTCCCCTCCCCCTTGCGGGGAGGGGTCGGGGGTGGGGGTCCACGGCGG